>CAZSSP010000013.1:42994-47358 GCA_964609695.1 uncultured Bacteriovoracaceae bacterium | reverse complement strand
AACCCTGTAAATCTGTCCAATCGTATTCACGTAGAAATCCATGATCCACAAAAAGTGCTTTGACTTTGCAAAACTCAGAAAGCAATGCCGCCATCACCGTTGAATCCACACCGCCGGAAACGCCACAATAAACTTCTTCGATTCCCTTAAGTTGAAGCTTGAGTTCGGCACGAAGATCGTCGAGGACCGTGGTCATTTTCCACTCAGGCTTATGCCCGACAATATCAGAGGCAAAAGCTTCTAAGATTTTTAAACCATCATGAGAATGCGCCACTTCAGGATGAAATTGAAGAGCCCAAACTTTTTCTTTGGGTAAACAAAAAGCCGCTGGTTTATCTCCAGATTCAAGAAGGAGTTGAGCACCAGGAGGTAATCCTCCTACGGAATCACCATGACTCATCCAGACCCTTGAACGCTCGGGAAACTTTGAAAGCAAGGGATCTGATTTTCCAAAAGAAGTTTTTGTAACCCAGGCTTCTCCATATTCACGATTTTTTTGCGACTCTATATCGCCACCAAAATGAGAGGCAATAAAGTGATAGCCATAGCAAATCGCTAGAATGGGCAAATTGAGATCGAGAATTTTAGGATCGGGGGTCCAATCTTTATTCACACTCATGGGTGAACCTGAAAAAACTAAGCCCCGAACTTTTGTGAGATCTACTTTTGAGGCAGGAGTTTTTCCGGCGACAACTTCACAGGGATAACCCTTATGACGAAAGGCCTTAGCAATTAACTGAGTGTATTGAGATCCAAAATCAAATAGAAGAATCATTCTTCCTTGGGCCTTCCACTGTAATTAGGAGACTCCGCCACAATTGAAACATCGTGAACATGGCTCTCTTTAAGTGCACCTTGAGAAATTCTTACAAACTGAGCTTTTTTAACTAAGTCTTCTAAATCTTTTGCGCCCACATAACCCATTCCAGAACGTAGACCACCCACGAGTTGATAAATCACATCTTGAACCTTACCTCGGTAAGGCACTCGAGCTTCCACGCCCTCTGGTACTAATTTAGAAGATTCTACGCTGGCTTGACGATAACGATCTTTAGAACCTTTTTTCATGGCTGAAAGTGAACCCATACCACGATAAAATTTATAAGAACGACCCATGTAAATTATGGTTTCACCGGGACTCTCCTCAGTCCCCGCTAAAAGCGAACCCAACATCACAGCGTGTGCTCCTGCCGCAAGAGCTTTAGTAATATCGCCCGAATAACGAATTCCACCATCAGCAATAAAGCTCACGTTGGGGTGCTTAGCTCTTAAGTTTTGGCAAATTTCGTATATGGCAGTGAGCTGAGGAACTCCGGCACCGCTCACTATACGAGTCGTACAAATAGAACCTGGACCCACACCAATTTTTACGACATTGGCGCCTGCATCGATAAGCGCTTTGGCTCCCTCTGCAGTGGCCACATTTCCACCAATAAGAGTGACATCAGGAAATTTTTTACGAAGATCTTTTAGAGTTTCAATGATTCCTTTGGAGTGACCATGAGCCGAATCTAAAACCAAACAATCGACCTTAGCTTTAACCAATGCCATGGCTCGATCTATTCCGTCTTTATTTCCAACACCCAAGGCTGCGGCCACAATCAAACTTCCGCTATCATCTTTGAGAGCTAAAGGGTGATCTGATTGCTGGCGCCAATCCTTAGAGGTGATGAGACCTTTTAAATGCCCCTCTTTATTAACAAGAGGAAGCTTTTCAACTTTGTATTTTCGGAAAAATTCTACGGCCTGCTTATGATCGCTTCCCTCGGGAAGACTCTTAACAGGAGAACTCATCACATCCTGAACACGAATCTGAGAATCTTCAGCATAACGGATATCTCGGCCCGTACACATACCCACTAATTTTCCGCTATTATCGATTACAGGAAAGCCTGTAATCCCAGTTTCACGAATAAGTTCCTTAACCTGAGCCAATGTGAAGTCAGCTTTAACTGTAATGGGATCGGTGATCACCGCATGTTGGAATTTTTTAACACGACTCACATCAGAAGCTTGCTCTTCGATGCTGTTGTTTTTGTGAAGCACTCCCACACCACCGAGCAAAGCCATCGCAATAGCCATTTGAGCCTCAGTCACAGTGTCCATTGCCGCCGATAAAACGGGAACTTTAAGTGGTATTGATCCCAAACGAGAATCTACCTTAACCTCTGAGGGAACTAATTCACTATATCCAGGTTTGAGCAAGACGTCGTCGAATGCGAAACAATGACTGAAATTTGTTGGTGAAATTTCCAGCGCCATATTCAGGATTTAGTCGTTTTAACCCCATTCAGTCAAACTCTTTCGTAAGGCTTTTTAAGTAAATAGCATTTGCGTTAGCCTAAAATAAACCTTTAAAGTCCGGCGCGATGCGCGTTCTAAGTATAGCCTTAATCTTAAGCACTTTAGGCTCTTGGGCCGACAATCACGACAACAATAACTCTAGCCGTTTTGATTTTGGACCCTTTGATAAATGTGAGATGAATTTATCAGGCGGCCCTCTCAGCCAATCACAAATGGATGACTTTAGTTTTCTAAGTAAAGGTTTGGATACTATTTACGATACAAAAATTAAAGCTTTCAATGCCGAAGATCGTCAAATCTTCATAAGAAATGCACTCGAAATATTTAATCGCGAATTAAAATTTTCACGTCTTTTTATGCGCGATCGCGGAACAAACACCCTGACGGATGCCGCAAAAAATTATGCCCAAAAAGTTTTTGGCACTCAGCTATTAGATCAACAACATTTTCTTGTGGCCATGATTTATTGGTTCGAAGTTTTAACAAATGACAATGAAGTTCCTAAAGAACTTATTCAAGAAATATTTACGAGCATGGTATCAACTTATTGGGACTGGCAAAGCAACCTGGGCCCCACAAAATATTCATTAGTGATGCAGGCTGCTTATGCACTGACTCACGAACTCCACGAACGCTTTGATGATTACATTTTTGGGGATGATAAATTTTTATTAGAGATTTGGGAAAAACTCTATCTTGAATACTCTACTATTGAAGACGATGGAATTTACGGACACGAATATTTTATCAATCGCTTGTTTTCTGAACTTTTCAACGATCAATATCCCTTTAAGGATAAATTGCGATCCCTTGAAAGTGGAACAACTTATACAATTTTTGCAAATTACATAAACATTCGAATCAGAAATATGAACGATGCGCAGAGAAAGCTTCTTAATCTTAGCCCCAAAATTAAAGAAACTCATTGCCGATTATTTCGAGGTCAAAAGGTGCTTGCAGAATTATTGTCTCAAAATTTCTCTAAACCTGAAGAAAGTATTTGGAAATTCACCGTCGTCTTTGGAAATCCTGACAGCGAAAAGTTTAAAAAATTAAGCCAGGGAGACTTAGCCGCTTGCCCCAAAGGATTAAGTTTAGAAGTCGAAGGTATTCCTGAGGGATTTCTAAACTCATTGCACCCTTAAATCGTCAAGCGATTGACGCTCTCTTAAATAGATTGGCCTTAAAAGCTCTTAGATTTTTTAACAAGCTATTTTAAGTGAATGTTCCACGTTAAACTCACTTAATATGAAAAACATCTTTGTAACTTTAACACTTCTATTAAGCTTCTCTGCTTTTTCACAAACAGCAGTACTCACCGATCCTTGGCTACTTAAAGAAATGGGTGTTGCCGCGCTGAACGAAGATCTCTCTGCTAAAGTGGCCTATGCCGTATTAAACCCCTTACAAGAAATGAGATTGCATCAACTAGCCCATGCACGCGGTCGCTGCGGGGGCTACGAAGTGCTTTCTCAAAAAGAAACTTTTAATGGAAATAGAATTGCTGGAATTTTTTCTAAAATTAAAAGCTTTCAGAAACGCGATCTTCTTTTACAAAAGGACATTAAAATCGCCGGTCCTGGAATCTCTGAAAATCTTGCCGAGAGAAGAGAAATTCGCGATGCTCTTAAGCTTGTTCAAAAAGATCGCATCAAAGATTTCGTCACTTGGTTTAGCAGCTTTCCCAATAGGTACAATAAAAGCCGCGATTCAAATTTACCCATGCAAGCCTTGGCTAAAAGACTTCAAGATAGCGTCTTAGCGTCGCACCCTAACTGGACCCAAGATTTTATCGAACACGAAAGCACCGGGCAAAAAAGCCTACGCGTGATTATTCCAGGCCGCAGTCGCCCTAACGAAATTGTGGTCCTTGGAGGTCACGCCGATTCCATCAGCTTTAGAGGAAACGCTCCTGGAGCTGACGACAATGCCTCTGGATCTGCAGATATTGTTGAAGTGCTCAATGTTATATCTGAAACTGGATTTGCACCTGAAAGGAGTATCCATTTATTCTTCTACGCTGGAGAAGAGTCTGGTCTCTTAGGTTCTGCAGAAATTGC
>CAZSSP010000013.1:31236-42894 GCA_964609695.1 uncultured Bacteriovoracaceae bacterium | reverse complement strand
TACAATCCCAACATTCACACGCCACAAGACACCATCACTGCGGAAATCAACTTTGAGCACTCAGCGATGTTTGCCAAATTGGCGCTGTCTTATGTAATGGAAGTCTCTGCTAGCCAATGGAGAGCCTTTTAATTAAGCTAATTTAATGTTTCCATAAGGCGTGATTTTAAAAGCTCATAACGCTTTCGCGTGGGCTCATAAGATAGAACATAGTCACGTGTGCTAGAGTAAGTTTTAGTTTTTGGAACGCCTACGGGAATTGTTGTTTCAGGCGGGAATTGTTGATTTGTAAAATCAATCTCTCGTCCATCCACGAGATTTTTATAATGGGAAATTTTACGGCCATCCGCTAATTCTGCTTCAGCCCAAACAATCTCACCACCCAAAATATCTTGCACTAACAATGCCGTAACAGCACATTGACCCCAAGATGGGTTTTCCGCAGTCCAATCTGAAGGAGAAGCCGAAGTTTCTGCGCTCCAAATTTTATTAAAAATACTACTCAACTGATTTTCCTTAACCGCACTCAATCGCATTTTAGCAATGAGTTGTCCCATAATTTTTTGCTCATACTCATAGTCTCTTTCAAAAGAATTTTCAGGATAAACTTCATTATAGAGAGTAGGAAGTTGCTGCAATTGAGCTCCCATTCGCCAAAGCCCCTCAGCCAATATTTTATGAGCTTTGACTGCACTCATACTTGGATCAAGAGCCTTTTGGGCACCTGAAAAAAAATCTTTTTGGAGCTTTATAAGATCATCTTTAGTGGGGAGAAAACCCGCATAGTTCGAAATTTGAGCAAGAGTGGCTCCGTGCAAATCCAACTCAGACACTTTATCAAAACCAAACACGTTCACCAATTCAATTAACTTAATACTAAGTTGATTAACTTCATCTCTAAAAACAGGATCAAGACCAACAAAAGCCACCGGGCCCTTATGAAGCTCTTTAAATTTATTCCAAACACTCTCGACCTGAGCTTTCAAACTTTCAATTAAAGGGGCATCAGCGTCTGTTAGCTCTCTAGTTTCTGCTTCTAAATAGAAAGAACAAAAATTAGGTGCATCAGGATCGGGCATCGGGAGCACGGCATAAGATTTAAAATTTATAATAACGGAGAGAATAATAATTATCTTTTTGAAGTTCATACAAATATTCCTTGTGAAAAGAGTTTTATCTATATACACGAGAAATCTCGTGTGCAAATGCTTAATGACTTTCTTTATGAGTTTACTAAGTTTTAATAATAGTTATGCGCAAAGCGACAATCATATTGTCCTCGCCATGGATTGGGATTTGCACATTGCCCACTTAGAGGCTCCAGTTGTTCTTTTTCCTATTTCTAACTCTCATACTGAAGAGTTAATTATCAGCTCAGCCGAATTGGCCCTTCACCGCGATAGAATTTCTGAAGCCTATCCAGGCTACGAAATCCGTAGAGACCCCGACAATCCTCACGCCGGATCTTATAGATTCACGGATGCACTCGATAAAAATTATTTTTTAGAAGCTCTACAAAAAACTAATATAGATGATGAAAACTTTAGAGGCCCTGCTTTTCGAAGATTCTATAGTGCTTTAAAAAACCCAAAAGTCTTAGAAACTTTAAACATCGTCACATCCAGAGGTCATTCGCCTGAACAATTTATAGAAGGTTTAAAATATCTTTTAGATAGAAATATCATTTCAGCACTACCGAAATTAGAAAACATTCACACCATTGCCTATCAATATGGACCCACAGCTAAGCTCATGGCTCCAGAGGCTAAACTATGGGTTCTCATGAACTTACTCGACAATTTAAATACCAAACCCCTTAAAGCTCAAAAGCAATCTCTAAAATGGAATGATTTGCACTATTTTGAATTCTCCGACGATAGCTACGCCTATATCAAGCACATCTCCCAAGGACTCTTGGTAGAAATTCAAAAGAATCGCTGGCCCAACGTCAACATCGCCTTAAGATATTCAGGCCTCAAACGTAGTGAATTATCTCATCATAATTTTTTCTTATTAAAAGACATGAAAACTCGCCCCATCAGCCCCGAAGAAGAAATCGAGATTAATTTAGCCATCAACCCCACAGAAGCCTGCGATATAGCGCTGCTTTAAGCTTTTAATAATTAAGGCTTATTAAGGGGATGATATTAAAGCTCGGGTGCTAAAGATTCCAGGTGACTTTAAGGAAGCCCCCCTTATTGCGCTACTTATGCGCCTTGATTGTACTTTGCACAGCCCCCAGGGTCATCTGCGCTCACCCAAGACCCTTTATCGACATTCTCTTCCACTCTTACGAGATTAAAAAGACGACAGCCCATAAACTACAACGACAATTGGAACATATCTTATTTCTTTCCGAACCTTTTAAACTTAAAAACAATCTTTATTTAAAAATTGAAAATAACCCAAGATTGGTTCAATGGAAGCCTGGTGAATTAACGGTCACCGTAGATAAAAAAATCAGAATTCCCAATTCCGAAAAGGCTTTAAGTCCAGAAATGATACTCAACCTAACGGCTCTGGGACAAGCGCTCTTTGATTCGGAAATTCTCAATAATGGCTTTGAAGTTTCCAGAAGCTATCAAAGTTACGTTAAGATTGTTAAAGCTCGACAAAATTTGAATCTGGCAGAACACGAATACAATAGGAATTTTAATTTATTTTCAAATGCTCCCGGCAAACCCGAGGATCATGAAGATCTCATTGCCAATCTAACGATTGCGAAAGAAGAGAGATCCCGCCATTTAAAAACTTTAGACGGCCTCGCGCAAAACAACGAGCTCATGAATAGTTACGATCTAGCTAATCACGTATTGCAATTATTCCGAAAATTGTTTGCAGAACTCTATGCGGCTTCTTTTGCCGAACATGGTCAAGCACTTCTTAACATTAAGACTCTTGACATTAATCGCGCGCAAAAAAATGGCCTTGTCGACCTCGAAGATTCGTTTAGTAGCCCAAATCGTTTTTTGATTTTAACAGACTCGGATAATTTTTTTAGACAAACCCGATCTCGAATATGGCAGAATGAACTTCGCAATCGTTCACTCAGAGACCGAATTTATTTTCTTCATGAACTCTTTCAGAGAATGAAAGTCGAGATAGCAGACATTTTTCAACTTACAGATTCCTATTTGGCCACTATGGAATTTACAAAAATCCCTTTTCCTAATTACTTCTTGCTTTTTCAGGTTAAACTTAAGCCCAATGAAATCGGGCATCGCCTCAGCGCACCAAGCCTTCTACACTGCGACACTGAATTAATCCCCGCCGACATTGACTCATAAAAAGCTCCATCTAAATTAAACGCAGGTCGGGAGGGACTCATGAACAAATTTCTTTTTTCTATTTTTGCGTTTTCAATTTTAAACATATCTCAAAGCATAGGTGCAGAAGACAACCCATCTAAAACCATTGTTGGCAATCGAGATCATGCATTTTATTTACTTTACCATTTAGGTCAGGCTTTTCCTGGCATTTATCAAAACGCGTTACAAAAGCAATGTATAGAAGCGGCCTTTAACGGAACGCAACTCCCCAAAAAATGTTTATCTGAGAATGCCGATAAATCGCCTAGAGGTCTCAAAGCAACGCTCAGTTTTGGCAAAGTCACCTGTCGCAGTCACGCCTCAATGTCGTCAGTTCGTCGATGTTTTGTGGGTGAACACGAAGAGCGCGCCGTAGCCGGAGCGCGAGGAAGAAACTTACTAGCCGCCTTAGAGCTTGTTGATGCCTCTGGAGAAGGTGCTACTGGAAAATTTTTCACTTATATTTGGGATATAACGTTTCAAATTAACTTTGAAGAATGGCAAGACGGCGGCGCTTTTGTCCGTTTCGAAGCCAAAACTTTAGATAATAATTAATTAAATTAGAATAAAAAAACTAAGGGTTTCCAAGCGCAACTTGCCTGGAAACCCTTTTCCATAGGAGCCAACATTTATTAGGGCCTTCAGCCCCAATGACTACGCGTTACCGCTAGTCATTCCCTCTTGCGCATGCATTGGAGGAATCAATTGCTTCTTCTTAAGCTTTTCAACCAATGTTGTGCGGTTCAAACGCAAAAGACCTGCAGCGCGATTACGATTCCAACCCGTACGCTCAAGAGCGTGAAGGATCAAAATATTTTCAAATTGATCGACCACAGAATTAAAATCTAAACCTTCAACAGGAAAATGAAGACGGTCTGAAAGCATACGAATAGCGTCTTCGATGCGAACCATATCTTCACCACCAATGGTGCTTGCGTTGTTAGCAGAAATCGAAGCAGTGCCTTCAATGTTTGAAGCACTTTGCTCGATGTTCTTCTTTTGGAACAACGAAGAATTGTAATTAAAAGTCGTGTTATTATCGTCCATAGCCATATCCCCCCCTGTGGCTTTAGTTTGAACTTGATGCAACGCTTGTTCTTTTCTTTGAGGATTCATCAGATCCTCGTATTCGATCTCAGACAAAGTCTGCCTTCGATATTTTTCCGGAAAATCCAGCGCATCTATCATGCCTGAGCTCTTTAAGATCACCATACGTTCAATTAGATTTTCTAATTCGCGTATGTTGCCTGGCCAGTCGTAGGCGACCATAGCCCTAAGAGCGGCGCGTGTTACGCCGGTTACCCGTCTTTTCTTTTCGGAATTAAACTTCCGCACGAAATACTCTACGAGATAAGGAATATCTTCTTTCTTTTCTCGAAGAGATGGAATGTGAACTGGAATCACATTGAGACGATAAAAAAGATCTTCGCGAAATTGGCCCTGACGAACCATTTCTTCAAGATCACGATTTGTCGCCGCGATGATTCTCACATTCGCATTGATAGCTTGAGTCGAACCTACTGGTTCAAATTTACGTGTTTGAAGTACACGCAAAAGTTTTACCTGAAGAGATGTCCCCATTTCCCCGATTTCGTCGAGAAAAAGAGTTCCACCCTCTGCCACTTGAAAACGTCCTTCACGATTCGAAATGGCACCAGTAAATGCGCCTTTAACGTGACCGAACAATTCACTTTCAAGAAGCTCTGAAGGAATAGCACCGCAATTTACAGCCACAAGTGGATGACCATTACGATTAGAACGAGCATGAATTCTTTCAGCGATAAGCTCCTTACCCGTTCCTGATTCACCATAAACTAAAATGGTGCTATCAGAATCAGCAACAGCGTCTACCAAATGAATGAGCTCTTTCATCTTAGGCGAGTGCATAATGATATTAGGCTCTACAGACTTTTCTTTTATTGAGGTCGTCGATGATGCTGAAGATCCATTCGACATCAAGGTTTGCACTTTATCGAGATCTTTCTGAGTGATACCACCATTAGCTCGAATGATATCGTCAGCAAATTTAGTCACACTTTGAGCGGATTTTGGATCGACCCACTCCCAAGTTTCTTTAAGAGCCATCAATTGCATATGATTCCATCGTGGAGTCGCTGCAAAGGTCACGTGTCGTGTGCGCGGACAAATCATAGTCAAACGAGCCAGCTGCTCTATTTGACGTGACTGCAGCACGTCCACAGGCACGTAGACGAGAGCATCAGTAGGCGTGTCTTGAATACTTTCAAGCCCCATAATGTTCCCAGTCTCCTGACTGATTCCTAAACATGAAAAAAGCAACGGTAGTTCCACTCTTGGATTAGAACCCAAAAGCGACCAACTGACGTCGATTTCTTCACGTCGCAACAATTGATCCATCTGGAGCAACTGTGCCAAAATGTTGTGGATGTCAAAATCACTGCTTCGGTTTTTTGTCGCAAAGTTAAGGTTCTGATTAAGACCTATGCCTTTTTTGACACTCTCGAAGATGTGAACAATCGGACCTAAACCCGATTGAACCCCCAAGACAATACTCACGTGTCCGTGTGCCATCCCTAGTTCCCCCCCCATGGATGTTCTTGAGACCGGCGTTTTACTTGATTAACTTAGTTAATCGATCCCCGAAAACGATATCCCCTACTATCGATTAAAAAGTCAAAACTCTCAGGCGTCAATTCTTGAGTCTCAAGTATTTTGACAGTGGTGCCAAGAAAATAGGTTAATTGTGGTAAAAAAATTGTCATTTGATAAACTTAGCTCTATGCAAAAAAAATCAAAAAAAAATTTTCGCTCCTCTGAAAAACCCAAATTAGAGGAGTTTCGCTTCCTTTCCGGCGAAGATTCGCTCGAACAAGAAACTTGGCGCGTTTTTAGAATTCTCTCTGAATTTATCAAGGGCTTAGACAAACTTTATGGAGTTTCAAAAGGTGTTTCTATCTTCGGAAGTGCCCGTATCAAAAGAGATTCACCCTATTACAACATGGCAAGAAAAGTTGGTTTTGAACTCGGAAAAAAGGGTTTTACCATTATTACTGGGGGCGGACCCGGTGTTATGGAGGCCGCCAACCGCGGAGCACAGGATGCCGGCGCTAATTCGATAGGTTTAGGAATAAAATTGCCCTTCGAAGACAGTCTCAACCCTTATCTCGACGATAGTGAAATGTTTAATTTCTTTTTTGTACGAAAAGTGATGCTCGTAAAATATGCGCACGCTTTTGTAATCTGTCCGGGTGGACTTGGAACTCTCGATGAAATGTTTGAGGCGCTCACTCTCATTCAAACAAAAAAAGTCAGCGACTTCCCTGTCATTCTCATGGGGAAAAAATACTGGAAACCCTTACTCGAGTTCATTCGAGAAACTCTCGTAAAAGATGGAATGATCAATCCAAAGGATCTCGACGATCTCCATGTGACTGACGATCCTAAAGAAGCAGCAAGAATTGTGGAACAAACTTGGAAGCATTATCTCAAAGAAGCCAAAGAGCAAATCCGCAAATCACAAGCCCGCGCCACCTGGACCCTGGACTAATCCCCTCCCGCACTAGAACTATTGTGCGCGAGGAACCGGGCCTGGAAATCTATCTACACCTTTAAATTCAAAGACTAGAGCGGTTTGGGCGGCCCCTGAAGCTCGAGGCGTTGCCTCGTCGCTCACCCCAAGATGCTCTAGTCTTTGAATTTACAGATGTTAATAAATTTTGTTCTTTATATTCCAGGCCCGGTTCCTAGCGCACAATAGTTCTTTGAACAAAGGCAGGCTTGGCATAGACAAAAATTAAGCGGATCGATATGCAATGAAAATGAATCTAAACACTCGAATTCTTTCACTCAGTTTTTTAATCTTAACTCCTGCAAAGATTTACGCATGGGGAGACTTGGGTCATTCAACCGTTGGATATTTAGCTGAAACTCGCCTCACTACAAAAGCCAAAGGATTCATAAATAGTTTCATGGGTAGCGAACCCTTAGCCGTATCCGCTGTCTGGCCTGATCTCGTTCGTGCTGATGAACGCTTCGCCGACTTTGCAACTTTTCATTATCTGGAAATCCCCCTAGGCATGAAGTTCAAAGATCTCAGCCCAGAAAAACGAGCCCCTAAGGATGCTGCCAGCATTATTGAAAATGTTCCAAACTTGCTTTTAGACAATAGCCTTTCCAACAACGATAAAGCCCTTCTCTTTCGATATCTCGTGCACATCGTAGGCGACGTTCACCAACCCCTGCACATTGGCAATGGGCTCGATCGTGGCGCCAATCTTTGTGACGTTAAATTCAAAGCCCATGACTCCACTCAGACCAAAGAAATAAATCTCCATAGTCTTTGGGACAATTCCATGGTCGATGAGCTCAAGGAACTCGTCATTGAAAATGCTAAAAAAGAAAAAAAGCTGATGGGTTATTTTCAATATCCCTATCTCGCAGGATATTTAGAAAAAAACTTTGAAAAAACTTTTAGCTCAGAAGAACTGAGCAAGATCTCTCAAGCCACACCCGACATCTGGTTTGAAGAATCCCAAGCGCTTCATAGCCTTGTGTATCCAGACAAAGTCCCAGTCTCCGACCCCAAACTTCGTCGCTATTGTAAATATGTAGATCCAGTCACACACAAAATTAATGAATCCAATTACAAAAAATCTAAAATTCCTACACTCGATAAACGTTATGTAGCCAAAGTTTTACCCGTGATTGAAGAAAGACTCTTCAAGGCCGGAATTCGATTAGCCCAACTCATCAACAACTTAGCTGAAAAAAGTCATACTAAGAAACTTGAAAAGGAGAACGAAGGCATTTCCATTAATAAAGTTTTAGAGCTTTTAAAAAATCGGCCTGCTCAGTAATTTTTCAAGAACCTTTTTGATTGACGTATCTCTTAGCTCGCTGTTCTCTTCTCTCAGCTTCTTCAACACTATAGCGAGTCCAAGGTTGAGCTTCTAAACGCGCTTCATCGATGGGCTCTTCGCTTTCTTCGCAAATACCATAAGTGCCATCTTCCATTTTTGATAATGCATGATCAATTTCTCGAAGCACAAAACGATCACGCTCTTGAACTTCCATGGCCATACCTTGCTGTATTAAAGCAGCCGCATGATCAGACTCGTCAACTAAATCTTCTTGATTGATAGAAAGAGCTTCTTTGAATCTCGAATTAGCGCGGTTGAGAATTTGCGCGCGCTTCTCTAAAAGTAACTTTTTATATTTAGCTAGATTTTGAGCATTCATGGCTCTTCCCCCTTATTTCCTGATGTAGACCCTTAGCCTTCGTAAAAAGGTTAAACGCACATCGGAAAATAAACCCTTTCTCAACTTTCTCTGAAAAATGCTGCTTAAGAAAGTCAAAATTCCATCGATTCGTGATAGAAAATTGACTGAGAGATATTTTGCTTCAATGAAAACTTACAAAGCCTTAAACGAGAAAACTTTTTACGCTCTAATGGCCTTAATTAGTCTCCCCATTATTGTAAGTTTCTTAAGCCGCTACAAAGATCCATCCAGCAATGATTTTGAAGCCTTTTATCTTTGCGCCAGCCGCTGGCTGCAGGGTGACCCCATTTACATAAGCAGCGATGCCTTCCCATTTAAATATCCACCCATCACCATAATTTTCTTTTCACCTCTCGCCTTATTCAGTATCGATCACGCACGTTGGATATTGGGTCTTATCAATTTGGCCGCATGCTTAAGTATTCCGTGGGCCCTTTATTATGTGTTTCATAATGAATTTATTCCCAAAAACCCAAAACAAAGAAGACTATTTCTCTTAACAAGTTTTGCCGGACTCATTGCGAGTCTGAGATTTATCGACAATGAGTTTCACAGTAAGAACATCAATCAACTCACTTATGCCTTAATCGTATGGTCCCTGGTCTTATTAAAAAATCCTAAAAATATTTTTAGAGAATTTTTCGGAATATTCTTATTTATGTTTGGAGGAATATTTAAGCTCACTCCTCTTTTGGGTTTAACTCCTCAAACACTTAACTTTAAAAATAAAAGGTACTGGCTACTCTTTGCTGGAGCCCTATTTGCAGCACCCATCCCCAATCCCTTATTATGGAAAAGTTGGTTAGAACAAATTAAAAACACAACAGGTTTCTTTCCATTTTCAGATCGCTCCATTTATTTTCAAGGCTTCTTTGCAATGGGTAGCCATTTTTTAGGACTCCCTTCACGATCGAAGCTTTCCCTATTATTAGCTTTGCCCTTTGTTGGACATTTATTAATCAGGACTTTTAAAGTCCTCCAATTCAAAAAACACCCAAACTCCATACTCACGCTCTCTTTAGTTTGGATATTATTATCGCTTTTAATCAACCCCCTTCCCTGGCAACACATTTATGGATTTTTTTGGATAATTTTACCGGCTTTATTTTATTGCGATCTAAAATCACAATATACAAAACGTATTTGGGCACTTTGTTTGTTTCTTGCCCTCAGCCCTCGTTCGATCATTGGAACAAACGCCGCCTATTGGCTTGAAGTGAATCAAAGTATTGCACTTCTTGCTCTTCTCACAATAATGCTGGCTTCTAAAATTATACTCGCGACTAATGATGAATGATTTGCTAGATTTTTCTTATGGGATTGATGTCGTTCTTAGGCCAAGGTTTAGCCGAGGGAAGCCAAGCTCCCGATTTCCGTCTAAAAGATCAAAATAATAACGAACAAAGTCTTTCGCAGTACAAAGGACAAAAAATTATTCTATATTTTTATCCTGCCGACTTCACTATGGGCTGCACAGCCGAAGCCTGTAGCTTTAGAGATGAATTCGAAGCCTTTAGAACAGCTAAAATTCCTGTTATTGGAATCAGCACGGACTCTGTTAGCAAACACGCAGAATTTGCTGAGCACCATAAAATACCCTTTCCTATTTTAGCCGATGATTCTAAGAAAGTTTCAAAAGCCTATGAAGTTTTACTTCCCATAGGTAAAGCGAATCGAGTCACATTTCTCATCGACGAAAATCAAAAAATAGTAAAAGTTCTAAAATGGTTGTCTTGGAAAAATTATGCCCAAGAAACGCAAAGCGCTTTAAAAAACTTAGGCTGGTTTTAAACGACGCAAGTCTTCACGCTTTCGTCTGGCGATAATCTTAGCTTCCTTTTGCTTTAGTAATTTATAATCAATTTTCCAAGTCGATCGAAGTCTTGGAATTAATTTTATTTCTTCAGAAATAAAATCTTCAGAACAAAAAGCCTGCCCCTCTCTCAACTGACCCTGGCTCAAAATTTTCTTGTATTTTTCTAAATAACGCTCGGCTTGATGACGATGTGTGAAATTATTAAGAACTCGCGCTCGACACTGTTCTGGCGTCCACTGATGACGTCGACTAATGGCCACAATAAATTCCTCACGAGTATTACAAATGGCCCCTGAGCTCCCATCAATTAACTCGGGAAGACTGCCGCGATTAGAGGCGAAAACAGGAGCCCCCGTGGCCATAGCCTCAATGACAGCAATTCCAAAAGGTTCATGCCACAAAACCGGAAACAACAAAGCTTCAGATTCTTGCAGAATTTTAATTTTTTTCTCACCACCCACCATGCCGTTAAAATGCACATAGGGTCTAAATATTTTATAGTATAGACTTCCCTTGCCGCCACAAACTTCCAAGCGGCATCCCGATTGAACACTAAGATCCATGGCCCCGTATAAATTTTTAATGGGCCAAGAGGCTTTGGCTAAAAATAACAACTGGCCTGGATTTTTATGTTTTCCTAAGGGATATTCTGCGGGATCAATTCCATTAAACACATATTCCGACCAATTGTGTCTTTTGGCATGATTTGCCGAAAGAAATATGGTGTTGCCATGAAATCTTTCACCGGGGCGACCATTCCCTTGAATACAGACTAAATAAGGGAAATTGGGTTTACGATTTGGTGTGTTGTAAACTTGAACAATATCAATTCCATCAGGCACAGCATTTTGCCAATCATTAGAAAAATCCCAAGGAATTACTTTAGCAAATGGAATTTCACTTCCCTCTAAACACAAAAAATAGTTTTCATGGCCTAATTCCGCCAAACCTTTGGCTAAATTATATGCAGCACGCTCCGCACCACCGTAAAGTTGAATAGGAAATCGCGCAGGCATGACATGTAAAATTTTCATCTTAGCCAAGCGACAATAATCCCAACTGGGTGGCTTTGAAAAGGCTTTCCCGTTATCATTATTAAATGGGTAAATTGCAGGCCTACTTTGCCTTGTCTTTCTTGTTTTTAGCTAGTCATTCTATAAGTGCCGATAGCCTTCACAACGCTCAAACAGACAATCGACCTAATATCATAAAATCCAACACAGAAAGCACTCTGCCTAACTCCAATAATTCTGTTAATTCCAATAAAAATTCTGC
>CAZSSP010000013.1:1447-31136 GCA_964609695.1 uncultured Bacteriovoracaceae bacterium | reverse complement strand
AGATGGTCGGCACAAGACGCCCTCATCACTCATCCCATCATTCTATTACGCGAACTCACCAGTAGCTTTATGGAACAAGAAATTCCACCTAAAGACTTTATATTTTTTCAGGGGATTTTATGAAGTTTTTTAATTTAATCCTTATAAGTCTTTTTTTAGTCTTTTTTATTTCAATCGCTCAAGCCGAAATAAAACTTGATGAATTCTCTTTAAATGATAGCTGCTCTTCGAGCTCTTGCAAATTATTATGGAAAGGCAAGGAAATAAGTAGCCTGCAAATCATTGGCCCAGAGAAACCCATACTTTTAAAAATTGAAAATAAAACATTAGGTCCGAATGAGAACGTCTACATGTTACATTACGACGCGGGAATTGCGGGAACACTCACTCAAAATCAAATTGAAAGAGTTCTTCTTTTCACAGAAAACAAGGGGGAAATTTCTGTAGGTAAAGATCATATTTTTAAAATCTTGAGATTTCAGGGCGACAAAACCCTCATGGATGAAACTCGAAAAATTAAAATTCACAATAAAGAAATTAACTTCGAGGCCTTCGATGAAGAAGACCCCGCTCATTATAAACTCATTCAAGGCAAATTGATTTCACTCAATCAATAAATCAGGATTTGTCTTCGTTAGATTTTTTTATAAGATTTTGGCGAAAAATTTCCACCTGTTCAGTGATTGAAGGTCGACGCATGATTTTGCTTTCTTCATGAAACCTTAAGGAAGCATTTGGCTTTTCATCTTTTTTTACAGGCTTTTTTCGAAGATTAAGGGTGTTTGATACTACAAAGCTAAAATATTTTGAAAACTCCATAAACGATCCTCCATTAGGGCAAAAAAATTCAAATATATATAAATCCACTTAAACCATAAGCAAGCTGTGTGCCGGGGCTTAATAAGCATTTAAAAGCGTTTTAAAGGCTGTCGGTCTATTTATCGCTGTTAATTTTATCGACAGCACCCGACAAATTACGGAGAAGCGACCCAGAGCCATCTTTAACAGGAGCCAATTCCAACCATCCACTTTCATAGATAAGAAGTTTTGAACGAGGATGATCTTCGGGAACAAAGGCAAAATTTAAATTAAATTTATTATCTTTTCGCTCTTCCCATATCGCCATGGGGTTACGAGATAAAAAGACGCCGTCTACCTTAGGTGAATTAAAGCGCCCTAATAAGTGAGTCCCCTTTGAATCGATTTCTATCCAATCTAAATAACCTGTTCGTTCTAATTTCAAAGGCCATTCCCAGCTCTTTTGATTTTTCCACCATAAATCCCATCGCAAAAAGCCAATCACGTTCCAAGACCAGGGCTCAAAGTCTAAGCCACTACAAAATGCGGTGATGGGGCGTCCATCGCTGATTAATGTTTTACAATCTTGATAGGCACTGGAGCGAGCCTTGGATTCTGAAATTTTTGACACCTTACACTGAGACAAATCATGCTCGCAGAGATCTGCCTTATAAAGCTTTCTAGAATCCCAACTAAAGGCATAAATGGCATCACGAGTGTAAATCTGGGACCCAATATGATCCATTATTTTTAATTCTTTTTTAATACTTAAATCGTTAGGGTTTATCGCGAGCATAGTGCTCGAAGATGAGGCTTTAAATTGCGCCAGAGGAGTCCAAAGTTCTTTATAGTTGGCACCCCACACAAGACCACCCAAATGACACTCATTACGTTCATTGCTGCTAATAATTTTTTCGTCTTTTAAAACTAAAGAAGAATCAAATTTTTTAAAATGAAGTATTCGAGATTGTTTACATTCAATTTTAGAAGAACTTTTATCTTCATCCATAAGACTTAAATAATAATCATTATTCAAAACAGCGAGTCCCTCAGGATGCCCAGTATTAACAGTAGAAGGAATGCTAATACTTTCTGTACGATGAAAAGGATTGCCTTGCACATACCAAGCTCGCACAGCTTCTTCGCTGGCATCTTGAAAGGCGAAAACACGACTAACAATTAATAGGCTAAGAAGAGAAAGATTTTTTAGATTTAAAAAATATTTTCTAAATAAACTTTTCATTATTTACAATTGTATTTAGATTGAGCCGTAGAGATATTGGAATAGTCGTTAACTCTCAACATCCAATCTACAGAAATCTTACCAGGATTATCTTGCTTTTTTATTTCTGGATCATATATAGATCTAAAGCCAAGAACTTGATTAGCAACCCAACTAAAAGCACTAATTGCAACACCTTTAATATTTGGATATTTGGGATTTTTTTCTAACTCAACCCAATTTTGTAAAACTGATTTCAAACCCCAAGTCATTTTTTTATTATTGTACATATAAAATTCACTAGGGTTTGTACCTTCACCCTTAAAATTAATGTAATCCATTAGAACTAAAGTCCCACCAGGCTGTTTCATTAGTTCTTCCGCTTTATTCTTTGCAGCTATCTCATCTTGATTACTACCTGGTTTCCAATTATCCATAAAATCTAAAAGTCGGTTGTATTGAAAAAGCGCCTGCTGCTTTTGCATATCTTTATCTATTAGAAATTTCTGGATATTTTCTAAATCTTTAGATTTTTCTTCTTTTGCTTTATTGAACTCCGCTTTATTATTCCATGGGCAAGGCCCTAAAACAGGATCACCCCCCGTATATCCAATCTCCTTGGGTAGACTGCCTGAGTAGCCATTACTACATGCAAATTTGATTAGATTTGGGAAACTCTCAACGTATTTTTGTTTTACTTTCGGATACCAAATATAGTGACCCACCCCTAAAGAAAGCCAATCTTCATTTTTGCCCCATTGTGCAATTTGAGAATTATCATCGGCAAATTCATGATGTTTTGAAAAACATTGAAAGTTTTTGATTTGATCGTCGCTAAGTGCTTTGAGCTGTGTTTTTCTTTCGTCTGCAATGGGCGTCGCTTTATCACTACATTCTGTTTCACCATTGTTAGCCGATGGAGCGCTGGATGAGCCATTGGGTTGAGCTCCGCCATTTGGAGAATTAGGCTGTGCGCCTCCAGAATTTCCTCCCGCAGGATTTTGGCCATCAGCAGGAGCTTCTCCAGGAGCACCCCCTCCAGCCGGCCCACCCGATCCAGCATGAATAGGTAGAGAGCCTCCTGAACCCGCATCCGAGACCGTTATACGAGATGCAGGTTGAGATTGTGTTTTACTTGATGAATTTCCTTTAAAAACATTCATAAGGAGCATGCCAGCCAGTCCTGCAAAGGCACCAATAAAAGCTCCACCCATTACAGTTACAGCTTCAGCAGAGGGTAAAATTTGATTTTGTATCCACAAAAGAAACCCAATATTGTTTTGTTTTGGAAAAAGTGGCTCTAAAAATTGAGTCATTTCTTCTAAACTCATTTTTGCAAATATTTTAAATTTAGAGCCATTCACACTCACTTCGTTATCATCAAGATTACAAAAATCTAAAAGCGCTGTTTTGTTTTTATCTCTTAGGCGCAAAACCCAAAACTCTTTTTGATCCCAAGAAAGTTTCGGAAGTGGAGGAAGCCCCCTTAACAATGAAATCATGAATTTTGAATCTAGTTTTGTTAGCACCATGGAATTTACAAAAGCCTCAGGACCAAGATTTTCATAGTCTTTTGAGGCTTTGTTATATCTATTATAAGTAGAAATTATTGAGGGAGTGATTTTAAGATTTTTACAGACTTCAGCTTGAGTCGACAAAGCTAAAAAGACACCGATCAAAGAGACATGAATTTTACGCAGAATAAAAGTATAACCCATTCACGCCCCCGACTTACTATTATCGGTTTAGAGCCCAATAAGACCAAGTTAAATTATGGTTAAAAAGTGAGTCCTAAGCAGAGATTTATCTTTAGACTGTAAAGATTCGATTAAGATCCTAGTGAATCCTATTAAGCGAAGCTAATAAATGTAAATCTCACGCATAAAATCCAATTCTCATCTTTCAGCTCAGAACTTCTGGCTCTATTTGCAGGCGATTCTTTTCAATCTTCCACAAATACCTTAGCTATCTATAATTTCCATTTGACACATTTAATTAGCTACTTTATTACTAATCGTATTGAGAAATCGTAAGCTTTTTTTAATCAAAGAAGAACAAAACTGGACTAAAGAGGGTTTCGGTGGATCTCTTCTAAACGGTAACCACGCCAAAGTGGCACGACCCTTTCATTCAAAGTATGCACAACATGTAGTGTTGAGATCCACTTTAGCTAAAGGCAAACATTCACTTCTTTTAAAAAGACAAGAAATTGAAGGCGATATTCGAAAGCAAGCCAATCGATTTTTTGTTAATATTTACCAAATTGCGAATGCTGGAAATCATATACATTTGGTCCTTCGAGCCCATAATCGAAGAGAATTTAGAAAGTTTTTGAGAATTATATCCTCACTAATAGCTCGAAAAGTTCTTGGAGCTCATAGAAATTCGGCTGTATTGAAAGATTCAAAACGTAGATTCTGGGACGCGCGGCCCTGGAGTAGAATCATTACATGGGGACGTCACTTTAAAAATGCGGTTGATTATCTAAAACTTAATAGAATTGAAGTTAATCTAAAAATCACTAGAGTTACTGCTAGAGAAATTTATGAAAAAATTAAATTTATTGAAAACAATACTAAACTGAGCCCTACGGGGTTTTCATAGTTAAGTGGTTATCAGCTTTGAATAATAAATTATACCAAAGCGCAAAACTCAGAATTTTAAACATTCCAAAACCGTGTTCCACTTAAATTCAGCTTTGGCTATTAAAACATCTAATCCGTGAGTTTTTGAAAAAGGGCTGCAAACATCAAATCAGAATCATTATCTTTTGAGTAACCGAGCTTCTTAAATTCTAAAAATTTCCATCGTGAGCCCATTTTGTCAGAAAATTTCTTTACGATCTCTTCGTTTTCATCATTTAAAAAGCTACAGGTGCCATACAATAAGTGAGCACCTTTTTTTACAGATTTTTCTACAGCCTCTAAAATATGAAGCTGTGTTTGTGAAAGAGTCCTCAACTTCAAATGAGGACTTTGCCATTTAATCTCAGGGTTTCTTCTCACCGTTCCAGAAGACGAACAAGGAGCATCCACTAGCACTAAATCAAAACCACCACGGTCAGAAACTGCTCGAGGAAAATTAGGCATTTGGGGCCGCCCATCCCAAGCCACACAACTTATATTTTGAGCCCGAGCCTTTAGGGCCCTGGCTTTAATTTCATCAAATTTAAAAGCTCTCACATCAGAGGCTATCACTGTGCCAGTGTTTTCTAAAATCGCAGATAATTGCAAAGTTTTACCCCCACCCCCCGCACAGGCATCCCACACCAAAGCGTCTTTTTTTAAGGGAGCTAGCAAAGGAATCTGCTGACTGGCCCAATCTTGAATTTCGAAGGATCCCATCTTAAAACTCGTCCACTCATGAAGTTTTGGGTTCCCACTAATTTTTAGCGCCAATCCATCCACTATAAATTCAATATTTCTTTGCAAAATATCTTTTTTAATATTTTCCAAATCAACAAGACTTTTAGCTCTCAGCCAAAGTGGAGCTCGAGTGTTTAACTTTGAAAGTCTATTAAAATCCAAGCCAGCTTTTTCAAAAAAAGAAATCCAATCAGGATGCCATGAAAAATTTTCAGAAGTATCTTCACTTTGATTTTGAGAGTTTTTTGATATTTCTTCAACCTTATCAAAAAAACTCTCATCAACTTTCGCAGCTTTAAAAGCCAATAATGAAGCATCTTTAAAAACTTCATCACTGACTTTTAAATCCAAAGCTAAAAGACCAAAACGCAAAGCTGTAAATAATTGTTCAGAATACCAAGCTCTATCTCGCTTCCCCATAAAGGGTCGCTTTTTAAAGGCTCGAGCTAAAAACAAATCAAATTTTTGATAGGCCGCCTGAGTCCAATACTCCACCCAAAGATCTAAAAGATGTTTTTTTTGAGATGGATACATGCTAGATGTTTATAACACAATCGCAGTCGTTATTTATATTTTAATGATAATTTCACTCTAAATTAATACATTTCAAAGTCAAATTGGACGATAATTATAAGGATAAATACTTGAGTCTCAAACCCGAGTTCTCACTATTTATTCACTTGATTAAAGATGACAAAATTATGGAAGCAGGTGCTTAGCACTTTTCTTATTATGTTTATTAGAAAAATGATTTTTTCAAATCATATTTATAATCTAATTATTCTAGGTTTAATTTTTTTATTAAATACTCAATGCACTCCCAAAAAGAAAGGTCGACTTGGCGGCAGCTCAGCTCCACAAAGCAATAACACCAGTGTAACCAGTATTGAAATGCCCACAGGAATACTTCTTGCAAATGAAACCCCTTCAGTCGCCTACGGGAGCAGTTCAACCCCAAGTTTTACCATTAGTACAAATGATGCGTCTGATTTTTTAACTGATGATACGATCACACTTTATCGCGACGGTACGAATTCATGCGATGGTTTAAGTGTAGATAGCGCTACTTTAGGTTCCAATATAAACAACGTGATATTAGGCGATTCCCTTACAACTAATTATGGTGATCATAATTATTTTGTAAAATTAACTCGAGGAGCGGATTCAATTTGCAGCGCAGTAGCCGGCACTTATCATTTATTGAGAACTCTTAGCGTTGTTCCCAGATACACTAACGGAAGCAATTGGAATGATTGGACCAAATCAGATGACTCAGCTCCCTGTGCTGGCACTGAAAGCAACATCAGTGATTGTATTCACGGAGGAGATAAAAGAATGGTTTGGACTAGCTACAAATCCTGTAGCGGACTTTCTATGTCTGGTAATTTAGGTGCCTTTGATTGGACCTGTGAAATTGATGGTATTAGTGGCTTTGCGAGATTTGTTTCTACCCTAAAAAGCAATAAGCGACTCTCTGACTTGATAAACGGTACTACCGCATGGGCCGACAATTATGTTACGCTATCCGGAGGCCTAACCCCGCAAACTAGCACGACCAGTAACACTTGGTGGACAAATACAGTAACAGCACTTCCTACAAATGCTGGTACGACCACGCCAGTTGAATTAAATTCATCTGGCACTATTTACGTTTTAGCATCAAATGCAAATTCTGTTGGTTTTTATATAAGTGCTGATAAAGTTTCGATTGCCATGCCAAGCACTGCAACTCTCTCAAACAATCAAAGAGGAACCTTTTCCCCAACTACAGCCGTCCCCAGCACTTCAGGTTCAGCAGTCAGCGCCATTATTGCAGCCAGCAACGTGAAACACCTTTGGATAGAAGGTAAATTTGTTGGATCAGGAAATAAGGAAACTGGAATTTTTCTATACACAGTTAAATTTTCAAATTTACGACAAGTTACAGTGCAATCTATTAGCGCCAGTTCAGGGACCGCCGCTGTAATTGACACCATTGATAACGACTGCAATCCTATAGCTGGTACACCAGCCGGTAGTGGTTATGATAGTGCCGGCATCTGGTTGCGCTCATCGAGCAAAAATTATTTTAATAATATAACTGTTAGCAACATAAGCGGCGGTTCTGGAGGAAGCTCTGCCTCTGGGGGATTATATTCTTGTTATATTGATCCAGATACTCTTTACTACGAAATGGGATCATCTCCGGGTGGAGACGCAGGAAAGTCTAGAGGAGTGTATCTCGAAAACTCTGATAAAAATGTTTTCAACACCATGAGCATATCTTCTATAAATGGAAATTCAGGAGGTAGTGAAGTTTTCACTTCCTATTCTGGAAGTTCCTTATGTGTTGATGACATAAACGCTGCTGGCAATCCAAGCAGTGCTTACGGATTTTACATATCAAACTCAACTTACAATACACTCAACACAACAACAATTAATGGCATAACAGCAGGCTCTCCAGTTGATGGTTATTACTCTTATATAGCTGGTCGCGAAGCTTATGGAATTTACAGTACATCCGCTGCAAACAACACCTACTCCACTCTCACAATTACTAATATTAATGCATCCAACGGTACAAATTCCCCAGGCTCTGTTTCAACACCATGCTTATGGTCGAATTACAATCTTGGACCTGGAATCGGTGCCAATGCATTTGGATTTTTTTTAGAAACCTCAACAACAACAACAGTTTCAAATTTATCTATGACTAATATTTTTGCTGGATCGGCAGGAAGCAATGGCAGCTTTAATACAAGCTATGGAAACACATCTGCGTCCAATGGAGCCGATGCCTTTGGAATTTACGCACAAAATATTTCTGGATCTATTTTTACTACAATTTCACTAAACAGTATTTACGCTGGATCCAGTCAGGGTGGATTTGACAACCTGATCAATGATTCAAATCATTACGGTGTTCCGGGAAACAGTTCCTACGGCATATTTGCTTCCACTTCTGGAACTTACACAGTGAACAATATTACTACCAACACACTTACTGCCACTTCAGCTGCTGGTGGAAATGATGGCTCTGATCAATATGGGGGCAGTGCTTACGGAATATATACAAGTTCAGGAACAGTTAATGTAAACACAGGTTCATTCAATAATCATTATGGTGGAAGCGCAGTAAATCTCAGCTATGGAGGTTCTGTTTATGGCGTCTATAGCAGTTCTAAGTCTACTTCAGGATTAAGCAAATCAGGTTTTTCACCAGGCACAGGATACCCTGACGGAGATGATTTTATAGAAAATTAAAAGCTATAATTTGAATACCACTTATATGAGTTTATCTTGAAACTCATCACTTAAACATCTAGCAAGAATATCAAATGACCCAAGACAAAATTCTAAACTGGAAAGCATACATTCAAGACCCCGAACGCCAACATGCCACTAAAATTCGTCGCTTGGTTGAAAAGGCAATACATGAGTTTTTTGAAATGCGTGAATTTATACATGTGCGCACGCCGACAATCGTAGTGTCTCCGGGAATGGAAACCCATATTCGCCCCTATCAACTGAGCACGGGTGAGTATTTAGCCACGTCACCAGAATTTTCCATGAAAAAGCTTTTGGTAGGTGGTTTAGAAAAAATTTTTCAGATTTGCCCCGCCTACAGAGTCGAGCCAAAATCTCCTCAACATCATCCTGAATTCACACTGCTAGAATGGTATCGCGCCCATGCCTCCTATGAGGACATCATGAAGGATTTCGAGGAACTCATGGAATTTCTAGCCATTAAAATTACTGGCTCAAGCCAAATTAGATATTGTGGAAATTCCATTGAGCTCAAAGCCCCATGGACTCGATTAAAAGTTTACGATCTTTTTTTAGAATTCGCCCAAATCGACATTAAAAAAGCCAGCACCCTAGATTCCATGGCTGAAGAAGCCAAAAAACTAGGCCTCAGTGTTGATACCTCTGACACATGGGACGACCTTTACTTTAAGATTTGGCTCAATTTTATTGAAAACAAATTGCCCCATGATCGCGGAGTTATTGTTTACCATTATCCCCCCTCGCAAGCGGCCTTAAGCGTGCTTGAGCAAAACTCTGATGGAAGCTTTTGGGCAAAACGCTTTGAGCCCTATGCCGGCGGGCTTGAACTCGGAAATGCTTTCGAAGAACTCTGCGACCCCATTGAGCAAAGAAAACGTTTTGAAGAGGACATGAATTTGCGTGAGCAAATTTACGGTAAATCCTTTCCCAAAAATCCCATTGACGAAGAATTCCTGAGCGCACTGGAAGAAGGAATGCCGCCCTCTGGAGGTATTGCAGTTGGAGTGGACAGATTAGTCATGCTTATGGCCAATCAGCCCAATATAGACAAAACCTTATGGCTTAATAGTTACGTAAAATCATAAACTTACGTAAAAATCCTGCAAATTTTCACTTTAGTCTTGAAAAAATTTAAAACAAAATTGCCACGGAGTGCTATAAACCTCGGAAATGAATTTGAAAAAATATCAAATAAGCTTATTTTTTATTTTTCTAGTGAATTCATCTAAGAGCTTCTCCAATGAAAACAGTGTTGTTTATCCAGATAAAACTTGGATAACCGAAACTCCTGAAAAATTTGGAATAAGCTCCATTCTTTTTAAAGATGCACTTTCAGAATTATCGAAATCTTTTCCCATGGATGAAGCCGTTATTGTTGTCGATGGGCGCCTGATTTACCAAGGATCTCAAGCAGCACAATCACACCGAATTTGGTCGGCCACAAAAACTTTCACTTCCACTGTGGCAGGCATTCTCTTCGACGATAAAAAAATTAATATCGACCAAAAAGCTTCTGAACTCCTGCCTTGGATGACTAAAAATTATCCTGAAGTTACTCTAGAACACTTACTCACCATGCAATCCGGATACCTTGCTGAAGGTAGCCGCTATAGAGGAGATGAAGGTGGCGATGGATCAAGAACTCCTTGGTTAGCCACTGAAAAAAAGTTTTCTCCCGCTGAACAATGGTCTTATTCCGACGACTCAGTGAACATTCTAGGATTCGCACTGTCTGCAGCTGCGCAAAAAAACTTTGCAGAAATTTTTATTGAACGCATAGCACGCCCCCTTCAAATGCAAAATTTTAACTGGGAGCCTGCATGGACCCCAGAAGATAATTACGGTTTTAAATTTCCAGTCTCTTCTGGCTCCGGAAATAATCGTGGACTCGAAATTAGTGCCTTGGATTTGGCTCGACTTGGATACCTTTATCTAAATAAGGGAATTTGGAAGGGACAACAAATTCTCTCTAAAACTTGGATTGAGGCGGCTACAAAAAATCAAATATCTCCTCATCTGCAAAGTGAAAAAGGAGATTGGGACAGCGGACCGGGCCACTATGGTTATTTATGGTGGGTTAATGGAACTGAAAAAGCTCTCTGGGACCAGGCTCCTGCCAAAACTTTTGCTGCTATGGGGAGCAATAATAATTTATGTATCGTAATTCCTGAGTGGAAAATGGTTATTGCCAGAATCAATCAAGTATCAGAGGCACCTGCCACTAAAACTCTCAATAGATTTTTTGAAAAACTCAATCACTCAATGCCGCTAACGACACCAAGCAAAACTAAAAAAGTTTTTCCTAAGGTTTATAGTGAGGAAAGACAGAAACTTTGCAGAGCTTCGAAAGTTGTTAAAAAATGGCAAGCATGGCAATTGGATTGTCAGGGACCCAATTTAGATGAAAAATCTGAAGACAACCCTTTTAGCAATTACCGAATGGACGTTTACATGAATTGCGGTGGTCAAAATTTACTCATACCTGGATTTTTCGCCGCCGATGGAAATAGTGAAAACTCACATGCGAGTAGCGGGCGAATTTGGCGTGCTTATTTTCGACCAGAAAATGACGGAAACTGTTCTTATACAGTCAGTTTTCGCTATGGAAACAACATCGCCCTCACCCACGAATCCGAGCAAGCTTTTGCTGAAGACAAGGGACAAACACTAGCTTTTCATGGCTACAAAGGAGAATTATTAGTCACTCCAAATAGTGGCGATGGAAGCTTAGATTTTAGTAATTTTGGATTTCTAAAATACGTTGGGAAAAATGCTTTTAGATTTTCAAACGGTAGATATTTTTTAAAAGCGGGCACTAGCGATCCTGAAAATTTTTTAGCCTATAAAGAATTCGACAACACCTATCATGTTCCAAATTTAAAAAGCTCGGGAGATAAAACGCACCTCTACTCTGCCCATATTCAAGATTGGAAAGACAACGACCCCACCTGGGACGATGGCAAGGGAAAAGGAATTATAGGCGCTGTTAATTATCTTTCTTCTCAAGGAATAAACACTCAATACTTCCTCACTTATAATTCTGACGGAGGAGACGGCAACGACGTTTTCCCTTGGATCAACCCCGATGAAAAAACTCGATTCGACGTGAGCAAACTCTCACAGTGGAACTTAGTTTTTAATCATATGGACAAAATGGGCGTCGCCCAACATTTTGTTCTAGAGGAAAGCGAAGTCGACCAAGTACTCGATTCTGGAAAATTAGTACTTGAAAGAAAGCTATACTATCGCGAACTCATCTCAAGATTTGCGCATCACCCAGCACTATTTTGGAATTTAGGCGAAGAAACTAATCATAAAACAGAGCGTCTCAAAGAATTCGCGGCTTATATTAAAAGTTTAGACCCCTACAAACACCCTATAGTTGTGCACACGGGACCGAAACAAAAGAATAAAATTTACTCTGGAATTCTCGGAGACAAAAACATAGACGGAGCCTCATTACAAAATAATGTTGAGGAATTCGAAGTTGGTTATCGCAACCAACAAATAAAAGTTTCAAGTGCCGATAGCATCTACAAGTGGATTTATTGGTCTAACAAAAATCAACACCCTTGGGTGGTCACACTCGATGAGCCTGGAACGGCTGTGCGTACAGGATTTTCCGACATTATAGACCCCGAGCATAAAGTCGAACGAGAAGAATTCATTTGGCCAACCCTCGTTGCTGGAGGAGCTGGTTTTGAATTAATTACTAACGGTAGAGATGGCTCTCTCTCTCTCGAGGATTTCCGAACTCGTGAAAAACTTTGGAAACAAGCTAAAATTGCCAACGATTTTTTTGTGAAATTTAAAATTCCATTTTGGGATTTACGAATTTCAATGAACGAAAAAATCGATCCGCCACTTCGAATTGCTTCTACTCCCAACAATGAACATGTGATTTATAAATCATCTAAAACGCAGAAGCTTAGCTTAGAACTCGATGAGGGAAAATATAGAGTGCTTTGGTTTAACCCAAGAAGCGGACTCAATTTTGAAAATGGTAGTGTTCGTGAAATTAAAACTAGAGGGGCACGAAAAGACTTAGGCAATCCACCACACGACCCAGATAAAGATTGGGTCGTATTAGTTCTACCTCAGTAGGGGGCGTTCTTCTTCGGCGACAAACGCTCGCTCGGTGCTCACCCTTTTCTGTATCAAAACACAAATTAATTTGTGTTTTGATACAGAAAAATGGCTCCTCCGAGAGTCGAACTCGGACGCCCGTGAAGGCGGTGGATTTTGAGTCCACTGCGTCTACCAGTTCCGCCAAAGAGCCGTATTGGAAAGTATTATCTAAGTGGAAGCCTCAATTTTATCAAGAGCTACAATGAAATCTAAACACTAGTTAAAGTCTTTGAGCATTTTTAGCTTGGTCTGGAGTTATGCTTCAAGTCTGGGTATAACTATCCTATCCTATGAGCACCTCAAAGAGTTTTACCCGCAGTATCAGCAATGCTTTTCGACGATTTTTTGCTCGTCCAGCCGAAGAACTCTCAAGAACTGGCAAAATCGCACAAACTCTTTATGACGCAACCAGACTTCAGCAGCAGCGTCTCCAATTTTTACAAAAAATCGGTGAAATCGCCGTTCAACACACCAAAGAAGGCAAAATTTCCGATTTGCAAATCGATCGCCTCATCATAAAAATTGAAAATATCGATAAACTTCTTCAAAGAGAAGAACACCTCATTCGACAGTTTCAATCCAAGTCAGATATGAAGAAAAAACCTGCCGCTTTGAGCGAAGAAGACGATGCAGACGAACATCTTGAGGAGACTTTGTAAAAATGGGTCTTGAGTCAAAACTAGGCGAATCCATAATCACCACTCGTTTGGAAGATCTCATCAACTGGGGTCGCGCCAATAGCCTGTGGCCCATGCCTATGGGAATTTCTTGTTGTGCTATCGAAATGATGGCTACTGTAGGCCCTAAATTTGATATGTCACGCTTTGGAAGCGAAGTGCTTCGCTTCTCTCCACGCCAAGCCGATCTTATGATCGTGGCCGGCACTCTCACTTACAAAATGGCGCCCGTCGTTCGACGTGTTTACGAGCAAATGATGGAACCCAAATGGGTCATCGCCATGGGTACCTGTCTTTGCACAGGTGGAATGTTCGATAGTTATCCCGTAGTCCAAGGTCTTGATCACATTCTCCCTGTCGATGTTTATGTTCCAGGTTGCCCACCTCGTCCCGAAGCTCTCATGCAAGCTTTATTTACGGTGCAAAAAAAGATTAAGCGCAGTCATGGATTTAATCCCATTAGTCGAGCTGACGAACCTGTAAAAGTCAGTCTTCCAAAACTCAGCACTCCCATTCAAAAAAAGCATAACGACACTTTAATTTTAAATATGGGCCCGCAACACCCCTCCACTCACGGGGTGCTCCGTATGATTCTAGAAATCGACGGCGAAACAGTGGTTCAATGTATACCCGACATTGGATTTCTCCACCGCGGTTTCGAAAAAATTGCTGAAAATAAAAGATTCCATCAATTCATTCCGTACACAGACCGTCTCGACTACTTAGCGCCGCTTTCAAACAATGTGAGCTACGCTATGGCCGTTGAAAAACTTTTTGGAATTGAACTCCCTAAACGTGCTCAATACGTGAGGGTGATCGCTTGTGAATTGGCGCGAATTAGTGCGCATCTTTTAGCCCTCGGAACTTATGCCCTCGACGTTGGTGCAGGAACCGTATTCTTCCACACCTTCGATGAACGTGAAAAAATCTACGATCTCATTGAAAAACTAGCTGGGCATCGATTCACGACAAGCTACACACGCATTGGTGGAGTGGCTCGCGACGCCAGCAAAGAATTCATTACAGAACTTCAAGCTTTTCTTAAGCAGTTACCCGCCACTCTCGACGACATGGAGCATTTGCTCACAAACAATCGTATTTGGATTGATCGAACTAGCGGTGTAGGCGCCATAAGCCAAAAACTTGCTCTTCAATACGGCATTAGTGGCCCGAACTTAAGAGCCACTGGCATCAATTGGGATCTTCGAAAAAACATGCCTTATTTGGCTTATTCAGATTTCGATTTCAAAGTACCATTAGGTGAAAACGGAGATGCCTACGACCGTTATCTCGTACGCCAACTTGAAATGCGAGAGAGTATCAAAATTCTCGAGCAAGCTATTAACAACCTTCCTAGCGGCCCGGTAAATGCCGATGTTCCTGAAGTTGTAATCCCAACAAAAGAGCAAGTTTATACTCAAATGGAAGCCCTCATCTGGCACTTTAAAATTATCTCCGAAGGATTCAAGGCTCCTGTGGGCCAGATTTATTCCGCCATTGAAAATCCCAAAGGAGAATTCGGATTTTTCATTAAAAGCGATGGTGGCAACAAACCCGTGCGCACTCGTATCCACAGCCCATCTTATAGAAGCGTACAAATCATTCCCGAACTCGTTAAAGGAAAACTCATCGCCGACGTGGTCACAACCATTGCTAGTCTTGACCCCGTTTTAGGCGAAATTGATAGGTAAGAGGTTTTTTAAAAAGTGAGCGATATAAATCTTACAGTAGACGGTATCCCAGTTAGCGTTCCTCAGGGTTCCAACATTATCAAGGCTACCAAAAAAGCAGGCCAACATGTTCCCTATTTTTGCTATCATGAAGGCCTCACAGTGGTAGGCCAATGCCGCATGTGTTTTGTAGAAGTTGAAGGCATGCCCAAATTGGCTACAGCCTGCTCCACGCCAGTTGCAGAAGGTATGAAAGTCATCACTCAATCTGAAAAAGTTCAGAGCGGACAAAATGCCTCTTTAGAATTCACACTTCTCAATCACCCTCTAGATTGCCCCATTTGCGATCGCGGTGGCGAATGCAAGCTTCAAGACTACACTTATCAATATGGTCCTCCACGCTCTCGAATGGAAGACGAAAAAGTTTTGAGAGATAAACATAAAAGTATTTCCGATCAAATCGTTCTCGACCAAGAACGCTGTATTCTTTGCACTCGCTGTGTGCGTTTCTCCTCTGAAATTGACGGAAAAGCAGAACTTGTTGTGAACAACCGAGGAAACTCCAACGTCATAGACGTCTTCAACAATGCCCCCTTAAAATCAGCCTTTTCAGGTAACGTCGTTGATCTCTGTCCTGTGGGCGCCTTAACAGCTCAGGATTTTAGATTTGCCGCTCGTCCATGGGAACTCAAAAGTCACGAGGCTATTTGCACTGGATGCTCTATGGGTTGCAATGTCGAAATAGACACTAAACATCGCCACCCTGGAATCGTTCGCCCCGACAAAGCTCCTCCTAATCCAAAAATTGTACGACTCACTCCTCGCAAAAACCAAAACATCAATCGCTGGTGGATGTGCGACGAAGGACGATGGGGATATCACTTTCACAATAACGACGAGCTTCGTCTCCACAATCCGATGTTACGCCGATCAAAAAATGGAGCTCTCGAAGAAGTTTCATTAAAAGAGATTCAAAGAAACATTGAGGAATACTCCAATCAAAATGCATGGGAATTTTGGATAGAAGACACCGCCCCCCACGAAGAAATTTCTTGGGCCAAAGAATTAAGAGATTCTTGGATCGCTCGAGGTCGAAAAGTTGAAGTCATCAATCCGAGCCCTGCTTCGGCGAGCCTCTTAAATTATTGGAAAAGCCTTGCCGCCACTCCTCAGGGAGCTGGCCAAATTAACTGGACTCAAGTTAAAAAGGTTTATTCTCCAATTTCCTTAGATACGCTTGAAAAACTTATTCCAATTTTGAAATTAAAAATTGCCCAAGCTGTTAGAGAATCTAAATTGCAGTGGATTGAATACAAAGACTCTTCTGAATTTTCAAAACTTGGCGCAGAAGACTTATTGCTATTATCGGCTCCTAAAAATGACACTGACCTCAAGGCCATGTCCCAAGCCTCTGCTCAATGCCAACAGCTTGTACTTTGGACTGGCACTAATTCTCGAGGACTTCTCAACGAAGGTCTCGCCCCCATTGAATATTTGGAAAATTCGCTTCAGGGACAAAAAGCTAAGGGACCCATATTTTTATTTGCTCAAAGCACTCAAAGAAAACGATCTGAAGCCCTTGCGCAATATCTTGCAAGTGCCCCTCTCGTTATAGTGGCCGACTCTTTTCAAAGCATTTACACAGACAAAGCCGACCTCATTCTGCCCATTCAAGCACTCTATGAAACTCGCTCAACACTGACTAGCGTTGAAAATTATGCTCAAGTTTCGCCAGGAGTCTCTCTGAATCACCCCAATCAAAGAAGTATTCACAGAGGTGGAGAGCTTGTAGCGGGGCCATTAAAGCTTTTATAAAGGCTTAATTTGCATAGCTTTATTCGGCATTGGCCATGGGTCAATCGTGTAAGGGCTATTGAGTTGCCAGAATCTTTGAAGCCATGTATTCGAGGCCTATGAGCCAAATTCTCACTCTCGATATCAACCAATTTTATTCTAATAATCCTAGCGATAAAAAGGCCTTTGTTCAGGGATTACGAACGGCCTACGAAGACATTGGTTTTGTGATCATCAAAGGTCACAAAGTGAGTTCGCAGTTGCAAGAAAAAAGTTATGAAGTGGTTCAAAACTTTTTTGCTCTCCCCAATGAGACAAAAATGAAATACCACGTTCCTGGCACTGGTGGCGCCCGCGGTTTCACACCCTTTAAAACAGAACACGCCAAAGATAATCCTGTATTTGACCTCAAAGAATTCTTTCATGTTGGTGTTGAGGTTCCCGAAAGCAATCCACTTTCGAAAGTTTATCCCAAAAACGTATCTGTTTCTGATGTGAAAGACTTCGATCAAACACTTAGAAATCTCTATAGTGGATTACTGGAACTTGGCATCGACATGCTCAGAGCCATTTCTATAATTCTTGAAGTTCCCGAAGATTATTTTACCGAAAAAGTCCGTTACGGAAATTCTATACTTCGCCCCATTCACTATCCACCACTCAAAGGTGATGAAGAACCCAAAGCCTATAGATCGTCTGCGCATGAAGACATCAACCTCATCACACTTTTGATTGGCGCATCAGAACCCGGCCTCCAAGTAAAAAATCGCAAAGGCGAATGGGTCGCTCTTCAAAGTGGTCGCGATGAAATCGTTGTCAATGTGGGCGACATGCTTCAACGTCTTACTAATTACAGACTTAAAAGCACCACTCACCAAGTCGTCAACCCAACGGATCGCTCCGCTATGAGCAAGCCACGCTTTTCAATTCCATTTTTTCTTCATCCCATTTCAGACATGTCATTAGCCGCTCTGGACACTTGCACGAGTGCCGATAATCCCCCTAAGGACCCAGCCACCACTGCTGGAGAATACTTGGCTCAAAGACTTCGCGAAATTGGTTTGTATAAGTAGTAATTCTTAGTAAAGCTCTTAGTTTATATTATGGTTTTTCTTAATATAAACTTCTTGTAATCTTCATCACTTGAGAAAAAAATCTAAGCTATTCTTATAACTCGGAAATAAGGAGTGCTATGAATAAGCTTTTAATTTTAAATCTTTCATCACTAGGACTTTGCTACTCATTGAATGCACAAGTCACCCCCCCTAAAATCAACGAAATTCCAAAAGGTATTCAGGTAACACACCCAAAAGAAGTTGTGGCTTATAAACTACGTCTTCCCTTATTAACAGAACAGTTAAAAGAAGGTTTTAACAACACAGTCAAATCACTAACTTATTCAAGCTTTAGTATGCCTGCTTATATTAATTACCGATTACCTGACCCCAGAGTTTTTGATTTTTCCTATGGGACAAACACATTAAATAAACACTCATTCGAAAAAGTTTTAGATACGGAAGTTGGAAGAAGAACCGTGTATTTTTCAGTTCAATTAGCTAGCGGCATGGTCAACCCAGCAGAGAGATATTTTTATATTCAACTCGGACTTCGATACTCGCAATGCCCGATAGGAAGCCCTACCTGTTCTTCAGACTATAAAGTTGAACAAGCTATTAAAGCTTATCTGGCAGGTGATGCATCAGAAATTTTGGCTGACTTCACAGCCAAATACCCTTATTTAGATCTCAATTTTCTTAGAACAAAATAAAGTTCAATAGAAATCCATTCATAAAAAGATTCACCAGCCCCCTTACTGATAGTGAGGGGGTAGTGTTTTGTTTAATATTAATAAAAAAACTTCTAAATTCGTCCTTGTAGTTAATTTTGCCATGGCTCAAAATAAGATTATGACGTTGGAAGGCTTATTTCTTTTAGTTGCGTTTCTCCATATTCCATTAAGTCATGCAGAAAATAATAGCGCTATTCATGCCCTCACTCTCGCTTGCCAAAAAAACGGTGAACTCAATTTAGTTTTCGATAAACTCAAGCAAATACCCAATCTCAATAAAGACAACAATAGTGCCTGGACCATAAAAGAAGTCATGGACATACGCGGTTCAGGACGAAGATTTTATAGAATCACACGTCGTGAAAACGGAAAACTTAAGTCCTACATCGTGATGCGCTTTAATGACAGTCGTGCCGACAACCTCAATTTTGTAAAAGCCACAGACTTTCTCCAAAGCCATGGAGTCAAAGTGCCAAAAGTTTTTGCCCACGAAAAACTAGAAGGAAGCGAAGAATTTCTTTTGCTCGAAGATTTTGGCGATCAACTTCTCAAACGTAGAGTCGAAGAAAACCCTCAAAACATTGAGCGCGATTATAAGGCCGTCCTAAGAGAAGCGGCAAAAATGCACAAACTCAAAGAAAGTGAATTAGCGGGAGCCCCCCTGGAACCCCCTTTTAACTTTGATTATTACCTCTGGGAACAGGATTTGTTTCGCGAAAAATTATTAGAAAAAGCTATGGGCTTAAGCGCAAAAAAAGCTCGCAAACTTTTACCCGAAGCTGAACAAAAATCCTTTATTGAAAAAATTGCTTCCCAAGAACGATTCCTTTTACATCGAGACTTTCAATCCGAGAATATACTTTTCCCCACGCCCCATTCTCCTGGCTTTATAGATTATCAAGGCATGCGATTAGGTCGACCCGAATACGACATTGCTTCCTTGCTTTACGATCCATACGTTTCGATAGCGCCTAATATTCGCGAAAATTTATTAAAAAACTCCTTTGAGCGGCTAAAAAAAATCAAAGTGCTTTCTCAAAATTTAAAATACTCTGATTGGAAACACGACTATTTTGCCCCTGCAGCAAGTCAAAGACTCATGCAGGCCTTAGGCGCCTACGGAAGACTTTCGACGGAAGGCGGCAAGCCTGAATACGCTCAATACATTCCTATTGCTAGAGCACGTCTCTTAGAAGTTCTTCAAATGGCAGGAGCCTTCAAAGAATTACAAGACTATCTTCAAAGCTTGCCAAAAATCTAGGGATCGACTTTATTAAGTTCATGATTAGCAAAGTCAAAGCACAACCCCAAACTCTTATTCAACGAATTGCTTTCAATCGAAAAGCTAGCCAACTCAAACTATTAAATCTTGCTCTTGTCATAAGCGGCGTGATTCTTCTCAGCGCATTAGCTCAAGTTTCAATTCCCCTCCCCTTCACTCCTGTTCCTATTACTGGTCAGTCCTTGGGAGTTCTTCTTATCGCACTATTTTATGGCTCACGCTTAGCCACATCCACAACACTAAGCTACCTAGGCTTGGGTATGGCTGGACTTCCTATTTTTTCTGAATTCAAAAGCGGTTTAGTGTTTCCTAGTGCTGGATATTTAGTGGGTATGCTTGCAGCTTCTTACGTCGTAGGTCTTCTTGCAGATCGTGGATGGACTAAAAACATTGGATCCACACTTCTAGCGTCTCTAATTGGAAAAGCTATCATTTTCAGCTTCGGCTTAGTGGGTCTAAGCTTTTTTGTTCCTATGAAAAGCCTTCTTGTTATGGGCTTTTACCCCTTCGTACCCGGTCTTTTCATTAAGGCTTTCTTGGCTACAGCCATTGTAAGCGGTGTTGAGGCCACTAACGTCAAGAAATAGACCCCTAATTTATTGACGCCATTTCTACTCTAATTCTTAAGCTAGGCTGCCGAATAAGCCTAGGTGAAGAGATCCCTGCTTTGGTCACTTGTTGGCCACTTAATTTTATTTCTTTTGTTAGTGATTCAATCACTCATAAAGCATGAAGAAAATTATGCTCCTGCATCTGCCATCGAAGTCAAATCAGTCAGTGAAGCCGATTTTCAAAAAGCTCTTAAACGCGAATTAGAAGCGAACTCAAAAGAAAAACAGATTGTCCAAATTGACCCTTCGCTTAAAAGTGACGAAGCCCCAAGTGAAAAGGCAAAATTCTTATCAAGTCATAATCAAATTGCCGATAACGAAACACGTGCCGCTAAATTTGGAAAATTTAAAAATGTGTTCAATCAAGGAAATCCCAATGGGGGAGATCAAAAAAAGATCTCTCAACTTTTAAAAATCACAGAAAGTTCTGAAAGTCCTCCCAAAGGACGTGAACCCGCGAGCGCCCCCACAGGCAGACTGCGAAGACCTGCCAGCGAAGATGGACCCAAAGGCGATGGAGAATCAGCCACCGACGACTATCTTCAAGATGTCGCCATTGGAGCTCAAACTCTGCTGAACGCTAAAGAGTTTAAATATTATAGTTTTTACGCTCGCATTCGGGAAAAACTTAGCGAAACATGGCAAGTCAAACTCAGAGAGGAAATTCCCCTGCTCCAATCTCAAGGACACCCCATCTCCAATCAAACTCGTAAAACTAGTATTCGAGTTTTTCTCTCTCCTTCAGGCCAACTCCAAAAAATACAAATTCTTGAGGGGTCAGGCTTAGCTGGACTTGATAGAGCGGCCACAGATGCGTTCAGACAATCGGCCCCCTTCCCCAACCCTCCTCAAGGTATGATTGGAGACGATGGACTAGTGAGTATTCGTTGGGACTTTGTCCTTGTGGCTGACGCTGATCAAAATGTACAATTTACAATACAAAGAACGGGGTATCGCTAAATGGAACAATCATGGCCAACGGACCTCAAGAATTTACAGAAACTTATATGGGTTAAAAATCCCGAAAAAGTTTATTTTTATTCAACGCCAGTAGAAGCTTTAATAAATTGGGCAAAAGCTAAAAATATTTCTGAAAACGATGTGGTTGGAGTCATCGCTCCCTACCCCGTTTTATTTGAGAAAGCTGCCCAATCACTTAAAATCAAACTCATCGAAATTCCAAGAGACCCCGAACAATTAGTGAGCTTAAATTTAAATCAATTCAAAGCCGTATGGCTCAGCAATCCCAATATCTGCGATGGCTTCTTTTACCCTAAGGATCTTTTTGATCTTCTTTTAGATTTTTTTAAAACGCAAAAGAATCTTCAAGTTCTTTGCGAAGAAAGCACTCGTTATTTTTATGAGAACTCTGAAAGCGACCTCGTTGGAAGTGTAGAAAAACACCTCGACAACGAATGTTTCACATTAATGTCCGGAACCTATGCTTTCTCAAACGAAGAACTGGCTTGGCTCGTTCAAAGCTCAAGCGGGCTCGAACAAATTGAGATTCCAAACTTTGAAGGCGAAAAACAACACCGACTTTTTTCTCTGCACGGTGGCCGACAAATGAGTTATGTATACAAACAACTCTGGGTCCAGGAACATAAGCTTGGAAGATTTGTAGAAAAGCTACGGCCTTTATTTAATAGCAAACTTGTGAAGATGCCTCATTGGCCTTTAAAATTAGCATTGAATCTCGTCATTGATATAAGTCCCTATTTAAAAAATCAAAACTTAGATTTTTCAAGTTGGTGGAATAGTTTAGATGACTCTATTAAAAAATTTCTCTCAAAGCTTCCCAGCCAATCTCGACACAATTATCTTCAAGTTTCACTAAGAGGAACTTATCGAGATAGCATGGCCTTAGCCGATCGCTTAAATGATATTTTTCTCCATAACAAATAGAAGAAAATGAGCGACACAGCTTCAATGAGAAGCCCCATTCCCTCGCCATCACCTTTCGACACATCTTTAATAAGCCCGCATCCACCCACTAAGCCAAGAAATTTTGATTTTTTGGGATAAAGGTAAGTGGCTCCATCGGCATCATCGGGAGATAAATATTTTACTTTAACATCGTCGGTGGCCGCATAATACATAAGTGCATCGCGATGACTGGTGTGACCCAAACCCAAACCATGTCCGATTTCATGGGCTAAAGTTGCGATTCTTTGCTCCTGAGTTAAAGTTGCAAAAGCGCTTCCAGAAACGTTATTCACTCCAACTACGGCTTTAGCAGGATCCGCGTTACTCATTCTGGTTCCAGCCAAGATTCCCGTCGAACTAAACTGAGTAGAGTTAGATGAACAACCAATAACAATCTTATAAGAAGGCGTTGCCGATAACATTTCAGAAAGCAATAAATTTCCAGCCATATCAAAGGGCTCAGGCCTGACCACGAACCTTAGGCTTGAAGAATGATTTTTATTCCAAAAATGAGCCACAGCCGCGCTGACATCTGAATGAAGGTCTTCAACTGTGTAAGCTCTGCCCAAATCTTCGGGCACAATATTATTGCAGTTTTGATTAACAACCAAAATTTCAACAGCACCCTTATAGCGAGGTGGATTTGTATAAAGCAAAGAAAAAGCAAATCCCTGAAGACTTATAAAACTTAGACTCAAAACTAATAATACTTTATTCATTTTTATCCCCTAAAAATAATAGACGTTAAACGATGCTGAATAACCGATGGTACGGTCTTTTGAAAGAAAAGCGATGGAATAAAAATCCCATCGGATTCCAAATTTTCCTTCTTTAAATCTGTATTCATAACCCAACAAAAGAGCCCCATTACTGGAATATTTGGGTTTTCCAGGCCTATTAAATTCCGTAAAGCTACTGCCATTTTCTAAAACAGTAGTGCCACCAGGACCGGAGATGCTCGTGATTAGGTTTCCTAGTCCATAGCGAAAGAAATGATTTTCCTGAACTTCCCAAGCCAAAGGATATAAGAAGAAAAAAGTTGTCCTGCTGTGATTAGGAGAGGGTTTCGAATGAACCGCTAATCCCACCTCAGGGATGAATTCATGATGAAATCTCTCAATCTTAAAATTGTGATTCAACGATACGTAGGGTCCTAGACTGAAATAGCTCCGATGACCCTTTTTATCTATCTGGTACTTTGCCGTATTGGTGACAATGTTCCCAAAGCCAATATAGGCCTCAGAAAGGCTGCTAAAAAATAAAAACGTAAATATTAATATTAATTTTTGAGAAAGCCACTTAGCCATAGTCCCTGCAACAACCTCACCTGTTTCTTCACAAAAATTTAACCCGCTTTTTAAAAATTAACCTCAGCTAAATCTCTATGTATTTAAAAACTTCAAGATATCGACGCAAGGCATCGATATCGGGCACTTAGATATTTCAGATAGCAAGTTGCTCTGATTTTTGCTTAAATATAGCTATGTACGATTATAGTGATGAGTCGCAAAAATTAGCTAAATCCATTCACGACTCCATTAGCACTAAAGCTCCTAGAAAAATTAAAATTCCTAAAGTTTTGGCTGTTATTGATCAAGCCGGCTGCACAGGATGCGAAGCTTGTATTCAATTTTGTCCTGTAGATTGCATAGAAGTAGTTCCAGGCCCTAAGTTTCCTGACCATGGAAAAACTGTGGAAGTTGACCTTGATCGATGTATTGGATGCAAACTATGTGCAAAACATTGCCCATGGGACACTATAGAAATGATCCCCAATACAGAATGCTTCGATACAGCTAATGAATGGACACTCAGATCTGTTGTTAAGCTCGGGCAAAGCGAGGAACAGAAACTCTGGCCAACTGGCTAATACCCGAACTCTTCGAAACTCATAATATACTTCTGATCCCCGACCGCAGTCTCAGCAGTCTTGGACGCCGAAGGCTTCAGTATTTTCGCGCTCAAAACTCATGGCCCAATCCCGGGATCTACTCTTTTACACAACTTGCAAAAAAAATCCTTATAGAGAAATCCAGGCTTCAAAGTGAAGTAAAAACGAAAATAAACTGCTGGGAGGAAGAAGCAAGCCCCTCAAAAACCCTTAAAGCACTGAGCGAACTCAAGGGTCCATTTTTTGATGGAAAAAAACTCTCAGATCTCTATAAATCCTATCGCGAAGCTGCCGATTTACAAAAATTTCCATTAAACCCCGAACAACTCACTGAACTTCTCAAAGAAATAGAAAAAGACCCTAACAAGGATTTAAAACAAATATCGACATCTATTTTGGTTTTAATGCATTTACAATATTCAGCCCAAAGCCAAAACGAAATTCTAAGTCCATGGGATAGAATTAAATTAGCCTGCCAAGCCTTAGACAATGAAAGCATCGAATGGAACTGGTTTAGAATATTGGAACGTCCGAAAATTATTGCTCAAAAAAAACTATGCCTTCTTGTGGATTCTCATATGGAGCTTTTCCCTTTAGAAAAACAATTAATAGCTTCTTTGGAAAAACATATCGATATAGAGTTTTTTCCTAAAATTAAAAGCTCTGTTGATTCTAAATTAAACTTTAAAAGTGTTGAGCCCAATTTCGAGCAAAACTCTTCGCTATTTTGGGCTTGGAAAGCTAAAAAACCTCAAAGTGGAGAAATTCACGAACATCTTCAACACTATTCGAAGCTCCTAGATTTACCTCAAAGCCAACCTATCGAAAAACCCGAGCTCTTGAGATCGCTTATTCTTTGCCTTGATTATCATTATTTAGGAAAACCCTCTTTTCACAATTATCTCCGCGATCCCAAGGCTCAAGAGCAAATGAGAGGATTTCAGTTACATGAAAGCCCAAGTCACAATGCTGTCCTAAAATTATTCGAAACTCAGTATCCCGATGATTTTGAATCTATAAATCAAATATTAGAATTTCTAGATTTACTAAATCCCGATGATATCAAATTTCTTTGCGATCTATCCTTTTTTAAATCCAGCAGGAATGCTGAAACTTTTCCAGATTCTAATCCTGAAGGCCTCCCTCTACTCACTATTGAAGATTTTCCGTGGTGTGCGAGTCAACAAAGTTATTTTTGGTCTGATCCCACTTCACTTTCTAAGTGGTATGAAACAGATTCTGCAGAAGTCCTAGCTAGAAGATTGTTTCCACCCCAAGTAGAAAGCTGGCTAGAAGCTGAGGGACTTAGCGTTCCCAATCCTAGTCGTGAAGCGACAAACCTCAAATCATTGCTTGAAACGTATAAAGAACACATTCAAATTGCCACTTTAAAATCTTTACACACCAAAAACCCCAGCCCTGCGCCAACACTGAATTTAGAAGAAAATCATTCAAAAATAACTAAACTCTCACCCACTGGATTAGAAGCCTACAAGCAATGTCCTCGTCGTTTTTACTATCAAAGAGTTCTTCGCCTCAATGAAAAACTTGTTCTCGACAATACTGAAATGGCTCCACTTCAAAAGGGTTCATGGCTGCATTCCGCTCTTGAGAATTTTTTTAAAAACCCTGAATGGGACAATCCACTTTTAAGCCTGCAAACCCATTTAAAAAATTTAGTCAGCATTCTATTTTCAGAAGATTCAACAGCTCCGCAACAAGAACTTCTTAAATCCCAAAGCACCAAGCTAGCCCTGCAGTTAGCCTCTCACATCACGCACTTTGAAAAGAGGCTCGAAGAGTCTTTTTCGATTCTTGAAAGAAAAATGGAAGAAGAACTCTCTTTTCAATACAAGGAGATCACACTCAGAGGCTTTGTAGATCGAATTGATGTATTCAAAAATGGAGTTTTCATATGGGATTACAAAACAGGATCCACTCACAAAAGCTCCTATAAAACACTTTTTAGCAATGGATACTTCCAATGGTGGGTCTACAAAAAAATTTGGGAATCCATGAATCCTCATTTACCTGTATTGGGGGGAGGATACATCAATCCGATTAACCCCAACCATTCGAGACTTTTTATATTAGAGGGCGCGGAAAAACTGGCCCTTCTTTCTGAAGAACTCAAATTACCCTATGATCTTATCAGCCCCAAAGACAGCGTATTAAACTTTGAAAAGGAAGTTTGGGTTGAAATTGATCAAATTCTTAGGGCCATCGACGAAGGCCGATTTGAAGCCTCTCCTTTAAAAGACAATCTTTGCGCTCGATGTTCCATGAAATATCTTTGTGGAAAACCCTTTTTAGAGGCACAAGCTTAATGAAGAGACAAATCGTTGAAGCTGGCGCTGGCTGTGGAAAAACATACAGTCTTGTCTCAAGATATATTTCGGCTCTTGGCTTTGATCCTGAAAGCGGCAAAAGATTAAATGCTCCTTTAATTCATCCAAAAAATATTATTTGCCTCACTTTTACGGATTTAGCCTCTAAAGAAATGCTGGAGAGAATTTTATTAAGGTTAAAAAACCTTAATTTAAATTCCCAACACGATGAAGTTTTAAGTCATTCCCAAATTTCAACGTTTCATAGCTTTTGTTATAAAATAATAGCCCCGTATTTACCTAAATTAGGATATAAAAGCACACAAATTGAAAGCGAGTCTTGGGTCCAGACTCGAAGAGAAACATGGGTCAGAGAATCTCTTTTTAAACATCCATTACGCAATGAACTTCTCTCCGAAGCCACACTTAGCCAAATTATCGAATGGACCTGCGATACTTGGTTTGATCTAAACGAATTCTCAGAGATCAATGCCCTCAATAGCATCACAGAAATTAAAAATTCCTATAACGAAGTCTCCACACTTCTTAAAACTGAATTAGAAAGTTTTTCAAAAAAAAATACAAAAGCTCTGCTCGATAAAGAAGATTCTTGGCCATCACTCCTACTAAGGTATTTTAATGGAGAAAAGGACCTCATCCACCTAATAAATTTTAAAAAAGATACAAATCCGTCATTCAAAAAAGAAGTTCCCGATCTCTATTTGATGTATCGATCTTTTGTAAATTTCATTAAAGAAGGAAAAGAAGAATTATTGAATGAGTCACACTCCCAACGGGAATTGAGCTTTCTCAAAAACTTAAGTCAGTTTCAAACGGATTGCCGCAAAATCGCAGCCAAATATCTTGATTTTTCGGCATTAGAATACGAAATGCTCCACCTCCTTAGAGACTCACATTCAGATTTTTGGAGCTCCTGGACAGCCCCCGAACTTCTGATTGTTGATGAATTTCAAGACACCAACCACTCACAACTCGAAATATTAGAAAGACTTTCAGGTGAAAATTCTAGTTGGTATTTTGTGGGTGACCCCAAACAAAGCATTTATTCTTTTAGAGCTGCTCGAATTGAAATTTTCACTTCTCTCACAAAAAAACTCGAACATTTGAAACTCTCCAAAAACTATAGAAGTGAAAAGCCTTTATTAGAATATTTAAATGCTTTCCAAGACTCTCTTTTTACTGACTCTGAAAGCGATCCCCCTCCTCAATCTCTCAGCCCAGCCTTAGAGGGCTCAAGCCTCAACAAAGCCATTCGATATTGGACAACTCAAAAAGCCCATTCCATTCAATGGACCCATGTTCTAGAGGCTTTCAAAAAACGTTCAGGTGAAGCTCCTCAAGCCACTCATGCCTTTCTTTTTCTAAAATGGCGCGACCTTTATCATTACGCTCAATTTTTAGAAGAAACTTCTTTGCCCTTTCAAATCCTTGGCAAAGAATCCTATTTAGACCATCATTTAAGCTCACTTTTTTGTCTATACTTAGAACTCGTTGAAGATCCCAACTACAAAGTGGCCCAAGAGACACTCAAACAATGGGGCTTTAAATTCGGCAGCACTCCTAGAATAGAAAAACGATTGACTGAAATATTCTTAGACTTTGTAAAGGATTTAGCTCCGGGACGATGGCTCAAAGGCGCAGAATGGACAGGCGCCATGGAGAGGCTCCTTTATTCATTCGAAGAAGAAAAAATTTCATTGAATTTATCTTTAAGTGATTTATCCAACTTCATACGTAAACTTTCTGAGAGATACACTACAGAATCCCCAACCCAACCTAGTGACGCTTATCCATTAAATACGCCTCTCTTATTAACAGTTCATGCTTCAAAGGGATTAGAATTTGATCATGTTTATCTACCTAAACTATACGAGAGAAGGTCTAACGAAGTTAATTCCGACGGTGATGAGTTGAGTGTTGATATCAAGTTTTTTAATGCCACTGAAAGAAAAGAATTAGCCTCACTACTTTTTCTTAAAAAGAAAAGATTCCAATATCGAATTAAAGAATCTGAAATGAAACGAGTTTTTTACGTAGCCTTAACTCGGGCAAAAAAATCCTTGGATTTATTTTATACAATTCCTAAAGATAAAAGCATTGAAGCGGATCCGTTTACAATCTTTCGTTGGCCCGAAAAAAACAACACATCCTGGCCGAAAATACTTCATAATTTAAATCACCTCGAATGTGTTGAAGAAATTAAACTAGAAAATACTGAAGAAGACGAGACTAAGAGTCCTAAAGACATTCTTTGGCAATTACCCATGCCTCAAAGGCCTGATAGCAAAGAAAAGCCTTTTTTTTGGGGTGGTGTCAGTGAATACTTGAAACAAAAGCAAGAGATTCATGAAAAGTCTGAAAATACTTTTCAACAATTAAATAAACAAAATGACTTTGGTAATAAATTGCACGCTCTCTTAGAAATTTGGAATGGTAATCCTACTGAAATAGAAAGTCTTTTAGACCCCGAGGATCCTGACTCAGAATCCTTAAAGTCTGCTCTTCATTCTCTTTACAATATTTCAGAAATTAGAGAATTTTTTGATACTTTATCAAAAGATCAATCTAAAATTTGCAGAGAATTAGCTCTCATGATTTCCACTCCCGAAGCTTGTCTGAGCGGAGTGGCAGATGCTGTTTATCTTAGAAACGACGATGAGTGGTGGATACTGGATTGGAAAACTTCCTCCTCTTTATTTAATTTGCAAAAGGAAGATAGACTTTCTAAAATCAATGAACAATTAGATTTATATGCTCATTCCTTTAAACACTTTAAAAAACGCTTAAGAGTGCTGGCCATAGCCATTAATCCTGGCCCAGCCCATTCTCAAAAAGCGTCTATCCTCATTGATCGCTATATTTAATCATGTCTTAGGGCGCATAGATTCTGTAACTTTTTTTAAAGCCACAAGAGCTAA
>CAZSSP010000013.1:0-1347 GCA_964609695.1 uncultured Bacteriovoracaceae bacterium | reverse complement strand
ATCATGTCTTAGGGCGCATAGATTCTGTAACTTTTTTTAAAGCCACAAGAGCTAATGATCCATCCAAACCAAAGCAATTCATCAATGTATACAAAGCAGCATTTGTATCGTTCTTTTCGATTTCATCTTTAAGTGACATTAACTTCATAAAAAATCCCGGCTGAGACTGTAATTGGTTTACAAAGTGAATTGTAGCCTTTTCAGCGTTTGGATCATCCAAGTCTAAAACTAAGCCTAAAGTCATAGCGGCTTCTTTAAGTCGTTTGGCTTGTAGAAAAAAGGCAAAATCTTTAAAAGTAAAGGGTTCGTTCACTCCTTAATTCTGAAGTGAAGAACCCCTTAAATCAAGTCAAGGCTCAGATTAATCTTCGATCTAATCTTACTTACAATTCACCGTTCCACTGGTGCTTGTTTTGCTTCCATTACAAGTCACGCTCGTAGAAGTGCTTGGAAAACTATTGCCAGAGAAGGATGCAGTCACAGGGCCGTTTTTCATAGGACTTATATCAGCGTCCTTGGAAGTCATTCGAACACCTTGATTACAACCTCTAAAAATATTGTTCGTGAAGGAGGCTGTTGTATTTGGCTTTAAACGAGCACAATATTTTCCACCTACAAACTCATTGTTGATAAATTTAATATTGGTACCAAAGTTAACTTGAACTGTTTTATCCCACGAAGACGATTTTGGATTGGCTTTAAGAGTTGAGTTTTGAATTGTAATATTATCCGAACCAGGAGTACCAATTGTAATCATGTCTTCACAAGCATGACCATAAATACCATCGAGCACTACATTTTTTACTGCCTTAGAACACTTATTACCCTGCCCTGTTCCACAACTTGCAATGTGAATGGGATCTCCCAAGCCTTTTGATCCATAAGTTGACCCATCACCGACATATGCAAAGTTTAATATCGTCACATTAGAGGCTTCTACACGTAAAATCTGAGGTCCATTCTCTTTGTCTCCAGTGCAACTCCAATTTTTCCCTTTCCAAATATGCAATACGTTTTTAAAATCGTAAACACCTGATTTTGTAATCACAATTGTGCTTGTCACATCTTTTGTACCGTTAAAATCTGATAAATGATAAAAATCGTTTTGATTAGATGCCGCTAAAACACCTAAAGTCGCTATTAAATTAATCCCTACTAAAAATTGACTTGAAAATCTCATGTACGTGCCCCCTTCAATGAATCTTATCGGAGCTTACATGCGATAAATTATGACTTAACTAGAGATTAACCGAGTTCCTCAATATTACAAATTAAGTTTCTATTAACCCCCTCGCAAATTTAATTGTGCGCGAGGAAACGGGCCTGGGATGATGGGTTTGGTATGGG
>CAZSSP010000012.1:50576-56351 GCA_964609695.1 uncultured Bacteriovoracaceae bacterium | reverse complement strand
TTTAATATTTGAATTTCTTAAAGACACTCGGGGTTCCCGAAGGTCGAGCCATTGGGCGAAGACCTGAGGAAGGGGGTGCCCTGCCGTGTCTTTAAGATATTCAAATATTAAACGACTAATGCGTTCTATTGCTAAGGACTCTGCAAATCTTAGAAAAGTTAAAATCTAATTCACTTCGTTGGGGTTTTCTAAATTCTTCTCAAAAAGATTTGCGTTTTGAATGGTGGTTTGGGCGATATTGGCCAAAGCTTCTTTAGTGAAAAAGGCTTGGTGACCGGTGATTAGAACATTAGGAAAATTTAAGAGGCGTAGAAAAGTTTCATCTTGGATGATTTCATTGGAGTGGTCTTCGAAGAATAAATCTTCTTCTTCTTCATAAACATCAAGGCCCACAGCTCCCACGTGTTCAGATTTTAAAGCACTGATGAGCGAAGGGGTGTCTATTAAAGCTCCTCGTCCGGTGTTGATAATAATGACACCTTTTTTGCAAAGCTTAAGACTTTCGCTGTTGAGCATGTGGCGAGTTTCTGAATTGAGGGGGCAGTGAAAAGAAATAACGTCTGACTTTTTATAGAGCTCATCAAGGGAGACATATTTTACTCCCAGATCAACGCAATTTTTATTAATGAATTTGTCGTAAGCTAGAACTTCGCAGCCCAAGCCTTTCATGATTTTAGCAAAAACTTCTCCAATTTTTCCTGTTCCAATAATTCCTACAGTTTTTTCAAATAAGTCGACACCTATTAGGCCATCTAAGTTAAAGTTGCCTTCTTTAACTCTGTTGAAAGCTCGATGAACTTTTCTATTGAGCGACATAAGGAGGGCTAGGGCGTGTTCTGCAACGGCGTGAGGGGAGTAAGCTGGAACTCTCGCCACTCGAAAGCCTAAACGTTTAGCCTCTTTAATGTCGACATGGTTAAAACCTGCGCTTCTCAAAAGAATGTATTTGATAGAAGCTTTTTTAAGTTCATTTAAACAGTCCTTATCGAGTTGATCGCTTACAAAAACACATGCGGCCTCATAACCTTGTGCGAGTTTGGCCGAGTCTTGATTGAGATGATGTGGAGTGTAGTTGATTTGGTGATGAGCTGAGAATTCTTGAAAAGCCGTTTTTTCATAGGGCTTAGAGCTAAAAAAAATGATTTTCATGGGCCCACTATCGCTCTTTGCGAAAGTGTCGGCAAGCGTCATTTAAACATGATTTAAATCATGTTTAATCTTGCGCACGTCATGATCGCTCGTTAATTTTAGCCTTATAAATAAAGGGAGACTTAGGGTTCTAGGAGGAGCTTTTAATGAAAAAAATATTTAATTTATTTATGGGTGTTTCTGCGGGCTTGTTAAGTTTTAACTTGCTGGCCTCTAATCAGTATAGAGTTGAGATTGGCGTGGCTCGCGTGTTTATTCCCGCCAATGGTTTTGATGATAACGATACTGTTGAGGCGGTCCTCGATGGTGAGTTGCCCAACTCGTGTTTTGCTTTAGAGAAGAGTGTTGTTGATGTGAATGCCGCTGAGAAAACAATTACTGTGCATCAGTTTGCGACTAGGGTGACTGCGGGAATTTGTGATCCTAAAGAAGTTCAAGATGTGCCTCAGTTGATGACACCTGTCCCCTATAGTGTGACTGTAACAGTAGGGCAGTTGGCTGCTGGTAATTATAAAATTAATTTCGCTCCCAATTCGACACAAAATAAAGTTCGAAACTTTAAAGTGGATGTAGCTAAGGTGCCTAGTATTGATAGCCGTCCCTATGCCAAGGTGACACAGGTTATAGTCGACGACGTGATTGCTGATAAAGACAATGTGAAAGTTGAGCTCCGTGGTGTTCTCAATAATTCTTGTTATGAATTGGACAGAATTGATGTTGATACTCAGGATGATGTGACAATTTTGCTTCCAACTGTGACTGTAAAGCGCTCTCCAACATGTTTAATGGTGTTGCGACCTTTTACGGCCACTGTGGATTTAGGCGCTATGGGTGCGGCACATAGAATGATTCACGTGAGAAGTGCTGAAGGTAAGTCTTTGAACCATACTTTCGAGGTGAAAGCTTCCGCTCAGCGTTAGTTTTAGTTTCGTAAATTAATCGATATCTTAACGGGCTGCGCAGCTTAACAACTGTGCGGCTCGTTTTGTTTTTTAGAATTATTTTAGAAGGCTACTAGAAATATACTACTACTAGTAATATACTATTTTTCATATGAGAGAAGCCGGTAAACATGAAGTATCCCAACCGAGCGGATCTCGTTTTGACCCTCCTGTTCTCCTCGGGCGCTCTGAAAAGGCAGAGTGTCCGAGGAGATCCCACTTAGGCTTAAGAATAAAGAGACATAGATTTTGAAATCAAATTTAACTCCCAAGCAGAAAAATTTTTTAGATTTTATTGTAAATTTTACACGTCGTAATGGTTATTCGCCTAGCCAAGAAGAAATTCGGCAACATTTTGATTTTCGTTCGTTGGGACATGTTCAGCATTTTATTATTCAGCTGAGACGCAAAGGATTTTTGGAAGGTGAAATTGGTGCCACTCGAGGTTTGGGTGTTGTTTTAGATGAGTCACCGAAGCCAGCAGAGGCTGAGGTGGCATTATTAGGAAAAGTAGCTGCTGGGAAACCTTTAGAATCCAGTTTTAATCAAGAGTTTTTGCCTGTTCCTTTAACGATGCTCAAGAAGAAGGGTGATTATTTTGCTCTTCAGGTTCAGGGCGATTCTATGATCGACGAAGGGATTCACGATGGAGATTATCTCGTTTTAAGAAAGCAGAATCGTGCTGAAAACGGGCAAATTGTGGTGGCTTATATCGATGGGGGTGCCACTGTTAAAACATTTTATTCTAAATCTTCAGGTGTGGAGTTGCGGCCTGCAAACCCAAAGCATAAAATTTTATATGTAGAAGAGGGCCAGGATTTTCGAATTGAAGGAGTCCTTAGCGGACTGCTTCGGCTTTATTCTTAGATTGTCTTTGGGGAGAATTTTTTGGGGGCGTCAAATCGATTTTTAGCATTTCTTTTTTATTTCAATTCATTTTTAATTTTCGCAAGTGGGCCTTTAGAGGGATCTCGTCAAATTTTACTTTCATTATCAGAAGACTGGGACTCAACACGAACAAGCTTGTCTTTTTTTGAAAGAGCCACTGAAGAGGGTAAATGGATACAAATTGGAAATTCTTTTGAAGGCAATCTAGGAAAAAAGGGACTGGCTTGGGGCCTTGGCAGGCATAATTCATTTTTGGAAAGAGTCATGAACGAACCTCAAAAAATGGAGGGCGATCTTAAAGCACCTGCTGGTGTTTTTGATATTCCTGAGGCTTTTGGTTATCGAAATGACCCGCAAAACTTTTTACCATTTTTTAGAAATTATCATCCTGTAGATGAAAATAGTCATTGTGTCGATGATTCGAGCTCTCAGTTTTACAATATGAATATTTATGACATTCGAGATGTGATTGTGGATTGGGTTTCGGATGAAGTTTTACGAAGGCAAGATTCTCTTTATAAATTTGCCCTTGTTGTAGATCATAATAATTTTTCTAGTCGCTTTTTTTCGCCAGCGATTTCGCAAAGAGGTTCCTGCATTTTTATTCATTTATGGAACGCACTTGGATCACCCACCTCGGGTTGCACCTCAATGTCGGAAGAGAACATGTTGAAGTTAATGAGTTGGGTGCGCTCGAATGAAAATCCGCGTTTAGTACAGCTTACAAAAAGCACTTACCAACGTTATCGCCAGCCATGGAAACTTCCAAAGTAAAAAGCTGTTCCGAAAAACTTTCTAAACGTATTATTTTAGAACTCTATAAAGACACTCGGGGTTCCTGAAGGTTGAGCCTAAAGGCGAAGAACTGAGGAAGGGGGTGCCCTGCCGTGTCTTAATTAAAAGCTATAAAATGAAATAACTAATGAATGCTTAGTTCCGCAATCCAAAATTGCAAATGAAGGAGTTCAGTTGTTGCCTTAGAACCAATTAAAATTAAAGCTTATGGAGACGCGATCTTCTTGGCTGAGATTTTTTTCTACTTCGTGACGGAGCCAGCTTTCAAAAAGTACGAGATTATTTTCTTCAGCTTTTATTTTAATGAATTGTTTGTTTGTAGTTTTTGCATTCGCTTTGCGATTTGGGGCGGCCATGAGTTTGCTCAGTCTTGGGTCCTCAAATCTTAAATCACCACAATTTTTTGGTGTTTTTAAATAATAAGTCCCGCTAATGGTGGATAGAGGGTGGAGGTGGAGAGAATGAAAATGCCCCGGAGGAACTATGTTCACCCAGCAAGAAGTCATTTCTAGTTCGCTGGCCTTGATTTCGTAGTCTAAACTTTTAATATATTTTACGGCATGAGTTTTAATTTTGGCTGAAAGTTTTGCAAAAGTTGATGATTGTTTATGAAGCTGACTCATGGAGGCGTATGAGGTGAAACCACCGGGGTAGTTGTCTCCTGACCATTTTTTTCCGTTTTTATCGAAACTTGCAATTTGATAAGCTTCTTTTAGAAGTTCTTTGTTAAATCTTTTAAGACTTTGAGGGGAGCCTAATTTTTCAGAATAGATTAATGTATGAAAATAACTTTTAACGCTCATTTGTTTTTCCAACTTTAAGCTAGTTCTTAGTTTGTTTTTGAATATTTTAAAAGGTTTTTCTCGTTTTCAAAATAGAGAATGCTTCCGTCTTTGAGGGCGCCTATGACGGCTTTGGATTTATCAATTTCTTTTCCACTCAAAGGATCTATAGCTAGTCGAGATTTTGGATCGCTCGTAAGTTTTTCTCGGCACATTTTACAACATGCATAGTAAGTTGTTTTGCCCACTTTAACTTCCATTTGAGGGGCGTCAAAAACTGTATTTTGAATCATGCAAACATGTTTGTGATCCACTTTTTTAAGAGCTAGTTCGGCGCTAGCCAAAGTGCTTAAGAGTGACAATAAAACTATGATAATTGATTTCATACTTCGATTTTAACTCTGCCTTTTCGGCAAGTCTTCATGGACTCCAAGAATATTCTGACAAAATTTTAACCTTTTATTGTGTATTTTGAGTAGGGCACATTTTTGACCTAGGTGTAGATTCACTTATAGCTATAAGTGTTGCCTAATAGATATAGGCATGATCTTAAGGCAACTTGAAAAGCTTTTTAGTCGAGTTAAAAAAGTTTTTGAACTCATTTTGTTGTCGAAAGTTGGATACGTTGAAAGTGGTCGAAGAAGTGTTTACTGGTTGGGCGCCGGCGTTTCTGCCATGTTAGCTTTGGTAATTGTCGAGGGGCTCTTTGTAAAACAAATTCAAAAAATATTGGGAATGCTTCATGCGGGATCAACTGTTAATGTTAAAGTGAGTTTTTTGTCGTGGATGGATAGTTTTGGTCCATTGGCTTCTGTTTTGTTTTTACTCTTGGTTGTGACGATCCGAGGCTTTTTAAATTTTATAAATGGACTAGCTCCTCAAGTGATCGAAAAAATGTTTTATTCGCGAATGAGAAAAAAGTTATTATATTTTTTTCTTCATCATCAAGAGGGCTCTGTCCTTAGTTCTGCAGAAATCACTCATTATTTGGCTGAGCTACTTCCTAAAGCGAGTGTGTTTTTGTCTCGTCAGGCTTCCGTTTTGGGTTCTTTGATATTTATCGTCGTAACAACATTTTATCTCTTTTATTTGTCGTGGTTTAAAATGTTGATAGCATTTTTTGGCTTCATAGTGATTTTCATATGCTTAAATTTTTTCAGCAAAATGACTCGAGGGGCAGCCGCTCAGCAACTGCTCTATAATAATTATATTTTCAAGCA
>CAZSSP010000012.1:38917-50476 GCA_964609695.1 uncultured Bacteriovoracaceae bacterium | reverse complement strand
TTGTATATGAAATATGTGAATGTGTGGAAGGATTCTAGAAAACCACGTAGAGTTCATGTGTTTCATTCTTTAGACGAAGACAAGGTGGCCATGAAAGCGGCTCCTGTTTTGGATTTTTCTAACGTGAGCTTTTCCTATTCTCAGGATGTATCTATTTTTAATGGTCTTAATCTTGAAATTAAGTCAGGCGAATTTTTTGGTATAGTGGGTAAAAGCGGAAGTGGAAAGTCTACTATGTTAGCGCTTCTTCTAGGTCTCATCAAACCTCAAAAAGGTAAAGTCTTAATAGATGGAATTCTTGCTGAAGAGTTCTATAACCATAATCACTTTCCTTTGGCTTATGCAGGGCCGGATCCTTATGTGTTTCCAGGAACTCTTAAAGAGATTTTAGATTATGGACGTTGGCGAACTTATACTGAAGCGGACTACGAAGACGCCATGTTTAAGGCAAAGTTTCTACCTGTTTTTAAGTCGCTAGGTTCGGATTTATCGTGGGAGTTTAATGAACATGACAATGCGCTTTCTACGGGTGAAAAACAACGCTTATCTTTAACTCGTGCCTTTTTATTAAAACCTAAACTTCTCATACTCGACGAAGTGACTTCAAATCTTGATACGGCTACAGAAAATGATGTTTTAGAATCGTTGAAGTTGCTAAAAGGCCACTGCACTACGATTATGATTTCACATCGCAAAAACTCACTGAGAGATGCAGATAGAATTTATGACGTGGCTAAAAAAGAATTTGTTAAATGGGATGATATCTTAAGTTAGTATTTTTTGGAAAAACGAAGAAGGAGTTAGCTTTTTAAGCTAACTCCTTTATTAATGGCTAGTGATAGTGCGCTACTTCTTACTTCAATAAGAATTCTGAAACGGCTATAGCGTCATAGCGTGCATGCTTTCCATCGGTGGGTAGCCATGTGATGAAAGTGCCTCTTTGTCTGGCGATTTCTGCAAATTCCTTGTTCTTTGTGAAGAATCCAAAATCATCGTGGTCACCAGTGCTCATTAATAAATCTGGTAGCATTGGGTTCAAATATTTTGGACCGATAGCCACTGGGCTGTGTTCTAACCAGGCTTCTTCAGTGGGGAATGATTTTTTCACTAAGTAGTGAGAGAGCTGTGTGAGTAGTGTGTTTTTCTTTGTGCGATCGGCCTTAATGCATTTAAAAATTTCAACATCGGACTGATAAGGATTGCAGAGTGGCATCATGGGGGCAATCATCACGGCACGACTCCAAAGTTCAGGATGCTTTAAATAGAGTTGGCTAGCGTTATAACCGCCCATGGAAATTCCAAATAAAATTCTTTTACCTTGAAGCCCGTTAGGGAAAATTGAAGTTTCAACTTGAGGTATGATTTTTTTTGCAAAAGTTTCAAGGGAATTGTCTAAGTCATTGAGCATCCATGTTTTACCAAATGATATTGAGATAACAGTGGGAGCATCGATGCCCATCTCTTTCCAATGATTTCTAATCGCTGTTCGAAGATCTAAATTCATGCCACCCTTCCATTCGTGTTCGTCACCAAAGGCTCCATGTAAGAAGTAGATAACGTCTTGGCTTTCGCTACCTACAGTGGTGCTTATGCAAACATTGGCGTTGTTAAATTCTGAAAGTGCATGGCAGTCATGATTCATTTCAGTGTCTTTTTGATTTCCGTTTCCTAAGCCAGGTAATCCAATTTGAATTGGAGACCCCCCTAAATTTAGGGCTGCATCGACTTCACTTAAGCTAAAGAGTTGTTGTTTACTCTGAGCTCTTAAGCCTAGGTTTATGAATAGGGCAGCTATAATTAATAATTTAGATTTGAACTTAGTCATGGCCTCTCCTTTTGCGGTTTTATGTCCGCATATGACGCCTATCGTCATAATTAATGACGCCTTGAGTTAAGTTCCTTTAAATCATTAACATTTTTCTTAACTGCCGAAGTTATCAACAGCCGCTGACAATTTGCGTCATATCGAGGGCTTTTCAAGCTTTATATCGTTGTTCTTAGAGCTGCTGCTGGCACTCAAATTGCATTTTTCTTCTACAGAAACGTAAGGAAGAAGGTACTTTATGAAAAAGCTAAATAAAATCAAGCTTTTAACTCTTAAAGTGGTTCTAGGATTGAGCTCATTTACGGCCGTTCATGCTGAATTGGCTTGGATTAAGCCATTAGGTACTACTGCTCTTGCCCACGATAAAACTGTGATGGCTAATGCTTTTGGCATTCAAAACGCTGGCTTAGTTATGTCTATTCTTTTAAATAGATTAGCTCCTCAAGAAGCTTCGGATTTATTGCAGTTAGCAAAAGAAGTTCATGATGCTCAAGATAACTTAAAAAAATTAGAACAAAAGTTTACAGATTTAGCCGACGAAGTGAGCTTAACTCGCTTCAAATCTTTAAAACAAAGTCTTGAAGCTAAACTAGCTACTAAGAAAGAAGCCTTTTTCTCCAAATTGTCAGTTGTAAGAACAAAACTTGGTGAAAAGGGAATTTATAATCGCCTCTCTGTTTTTCGTCGTAATTCCAAAACTGCTGAAGAAGTGGCTACTAAAACTGGATTCTTTAAAGATAAAGCTCGAAGAAATGTTTTCTTTGTTCTTGCTGGTGTAGCAATTCTTACTATCGATGTGATTCACCAAATGTCAGAGTTAGACGATTTGCCTGAAGTTGAACGTGATGTTGAAGAGCTTGTCACTGCTGAAACTAAACTCAATAACTAAGGGAAATGAATAGTCATGAAAAAGCTCTTGTTATTAATCCTCTTAATAGCGGGATGGAATAACGAGAGCTTTGCTAAAATTTCATGCGAAGGCACTATGGCTCTTTTAGGACGTATTAAAAGAGCAGCCAAAGCTTCAAAAGATTTTTCAAAAGAAGTGGCTCGTTCACAGTGGGATAACCTCAAGCATAGTGGCGGCGTCAGCTTAACAGGACGTTTACCCCACGAAAAAGAAGCCCTAGACCCTAAAGATGATTTGTTAATGGGTTTCTTTACGGTCCATCGTCCTAAGCCCGACGAAAAAACTTTTTGGTCGGCTCCCTTTAAAAATGCTGCGCAATTTGTACCTCGATACATATTCACTCCTGTACTTAAAAGTTTAGTGAGACAACGTCATGCGGCTGATGCTCGTTACGATATGCCTGCTTTCAATGGTATTTATAGAACATTAACTCGTTTGTTGTTTGATACTAAAATTTTCAAAAATTCAAAATTTTATCAAAAAGAATTTGTACCTAATTGGATTACTGGTTTAGGTTTAACCTTTGTTACCCCTGTCGGTTTGTATTTTGCTCTATTTGATCCTTTTCGATGGTTCCTTGCTGCCGATCAGAGTATGGACGAATATTCTGAAGAAGAAAAGTATTCAAAAATCGTTGAGTGGGATCCTAGATTTGCAGATCTAAAAGAAATTAAAGATCCAAAAGCACGTGTGAAACAAGCTAAAGCTAGATATGCCGAGATTGTTTATTTTAAAAGAAAATTACTGATGTTGAGCTCCAGAGAAGGATTTTTTAATGATCCTTCTCATGGCTATTACGAAAGTTTAATGAATGAAATGAAGCATGAGAATTCTTCTAGCTCTTCAGATGTCTCTCGCTTGGACATACCTATTCAAAAGAGAAATATATTAGATCGCTTTGAATTGGCAGGATTAAATGAATTTAAGTTTGTTCAAAAATTAACGTCTGATTTGGCTTCTAAGGTATTAGACAAAGAAGATATGCTTTTTGGCAGCAATCGTAAAATTGTTGTGAGATTAAAAAACGATGAAGCCCTTTGTGTAGTCAGTTGTGAAGACGTTGAGGGTATGAAACTTGTGGATAAAACTATTCGATCGCACATTGAAGGCTTTTTAAGAATGAGTGCCATAGACGCATTATTGTTTCCAAAAAATACCGACATTAAAAACGAGTTAAAAGATTCTCCAGCTCTGGCTCAAGCCTTAAAAAGTCTCGAGGCCGATGCCAACGTTAAAAGAGTGCTTAAACTTAATGCCAATGTTTTTGCGAAGAGAGCGCTTCTGGTTCAGTTTGAAGAGTATCGAGCTCGTAAGAATAGTTTAAAATCTCTGGGTATGGAATACCATTATATTAATTCCAGTGGCATAGAGATTAACATGAATGAAGATTTGGCTATGGCCTTTGTGATAGCCAACTATAATGAATCTCAAAAATAATTTCTTTTATAGCCTTTTAGAAAACTTTCTAAGAACATGCTAAATCTAGTGTCATGTTAGGCGGACACACCTTTGAATCCTGGTTGCTTTTTCACGTGATTGTAGCTTTTTTACTTTTATTAGATTTAGGTATAGTTAATCGTAAGAGTCACGTTGTTCATATTAAAGAAGCACTTTTGTGGAGCTTCTTTTGGGTTCTTATTGGCTTAAGCTTTGGAGCCTATATTTATTATCATGACGGCCCTGTATCGGGTTTGCAGTATTTAACGGGTTATATTGTTGAAAAGTCACTCTCAGTAGACAATTTGTTTGTCTTTTTAGTGATATTTTCAGCTTTTAAAATTCAGAGACAATATCAGCACAGGCTTTTGTTTTGGGGCATCATAGGAGCCATCGTTTTGAGGGGAATTATGATTTTCCTCGGAGCTCAACTTATAGAAAGCTTTCATTGGATTATCTATGTATTTGGAGCATTTTTATTAATCACGGGTTACAAAATGCTAAAGGGCGGCGTAGAGGATCTCGATCCACACGACACTTTTGTTTTTAAAGTATTAAAAAGGTTCTTTCCTTTATCCGTGGAGCCTTATCATGGCAAATTCTTGGTTGTTGAAGGTGGCCGTAAAAAGCTGAGTTATGGTTTTGCGGCATTAGTGGTTATTGAATTTTCAGACGTACTTTTTGCGGTGGATTCAATACCGGCTGTCTTTGGAGTCACACGAGATCCCTATATAGTTTATACATCAAACATCTTTGCGATATTGGGATTACGATCATTGTTTTTTGTCTTGGAAGACATGCTCCATCGCTTTGTTTTGTTGAAATATGGCCTAGGAGTTATTCTGTTATTTGTAGGAACTAAGATGTTAATTGAGCATTGGGTTCCTATTTCTTCTGGCATAAGTTTGCTAGTCATCGCGACAATATTAGCTACTAGTATTATTTTATCCTTAAAGAGAACTAAAAAGACTTAACGTATAGCTTGGGCTTGAATAAAGGAATCAAAGAAAACGGCATCGGGATTGTTACGAACAGCTTTGAGTTCTTTTTCGACTTCTCGAAGATCACTTTTGGTGATGAGTTTAGATTCAATAAGTTGGGGAGCTGCGCTGAGAAGTAGATCGCTCCAGTGCTCGATGCATTCTTTTCTGGCGGCGGCTTGTCGTTTGTCGTAGAACCAGGTTTTGATTTCTGTTCTAATATCCTTAAATTCTAAATCTGAAAGTAAATTTCCTAATTTTGCACCTATAAAGGGATCCCCTTTTGAATCTATTTGGAAATCATTAAAAGCCATCCAGAATTTCCAAACATGAGGAGAGTAGGGGTCTAAGAAAAATGATGAATTCATGACTTCTGTAATGACGACGGGTGCTCCAGGCTTGAGAACTCTTTTGACTTCATTAAGTACTTTTTTTGGGTCGGGAACATGTTCTAAAATCCAACAAAGAAAAGCTCCATCAAAAGTCTTCGAAGCGAAGCTCATTTGAGTGGCATCCATTTTTTTTGCTTTAAAGCGAGTGAATTGGCTTTTGTTCTTTTTTATTCTTTCTTCTAGGGAAGCCAGTTGGTGTTCGTTAAGGTCGATGGCGCTGATGTTGATATTCGGAAAACGTCTCAATAAAATTTCGCTTTGTGCACCCACTCCACAGCCCACTTCAATTAAGTTTTTTACACGGGTAAAGTCGATGTCTTGAAAAACAATATATTCACCAAATTGAGCTTGGCGTATAAGGCGATTTTGTTCTTTTTCGCTAAAGCCATGGAGGTAGGGGAAGTTTTTTTTGCCTTGTGTGGATCCCATGACAAAGATTCTAAATCAGCTTTTTAACTAAGCCTATTACGCATCGATACTTTTATTAGACTTTTTTCTTTGCGATATACTGTTCATAGTCGCGGCGAGTATGGAGCCTGTGAGTATTCCAATTCCTTGGAGGCGTAAGAGACGTGTCATGGCCCATTCAGTTGCTGAGCGGCAGCTGACGCCCATATTTACGGGTGGGTCAAAATACCAGGCGATGGCTTTGGGTCCAAGCCATGAAAAGAGTAGGGCTCCTAAGAAGGCGCCAAAGCAAGATACAAGAACAAATCGAGTCCATTTCATAATCACTAATTAAGCACAGACTCTTGAAAAGTAAAAGGAAGACTTTCCTTAAAAGTCTATGAGGAATAGAGTTAAAAGTAATTTTAAGGAGTGAAGCTCAATGCCTGCTATTGAATGGAAGCTTTATGTTGAATTCCTAATATCCTTAGGTGTTTTTTCTCTAACTTTTTTTCTTTTGTTTTTTTTGAGGAGCTTTATTGTTAAAAAGCTGAGTCAGTGGGCCGCCAAAACAAAAGGTGATTTGGACGATATTTTAATTTCAAAATTTAGGAAGCCTAGTTTTCTTTTAGTTTTTTTGATTTCTGCATCTTTGTGTGTCCAAACATTACCCAATGAAATTAAAAATCATCCTCTGGTTCCTATTATTTTAAAATTATCATTGATGACAATGATTTTTTGGATGCTCCTTTCTTTGTTAGGTTTTTTTATTTTTGATCATCTTTTAGATAAAAAACTCAATTCCTCCTCCATTAAAATTCTTAGAAGTGTTTTTAGATTGATAGTTTTGAGTATGGGTTTGCTCATGGTTTTAGACACTTTTGGGATCAGCATCACGCCGCTTTTAGCTTCACTTGGAGTAGGCTCGGTGGCTGTCGCTCTTGCGGTTCAAAGCACTTTAGGAAATTTGTTTAGTGGCTTTTTTATTATCATAGATAAGCCTGTGCGGGTGGGTGATTATGTGAGGTTAAATGCCAGCAACACTGAGGGCTGGATATTGCAAATTGGCTGGAGAAGCACTCGTTTGAAAACTCCACAGAATAACATTGTGGTGATCCCTAATTCTCGCTTGGCCGACAGTGAGCTTACCAACTTTACATTACCTGAGGCTTGGGTTGTGCTTCCCATATCTTTTGAAGTGAGTGCTTTTTCAGATTTACAATTAGTTGAAAAATTGGCACTTGAAGCAGCACAAGAGATTGCAGCTAAAAACAAAGAGGCTCATTTTCATTCAGAACCCATATTGAGGTTTAAAGCATTACAAGAATCTAGAATTAAGGTGCAGATCAATATTGAGGTTGCTGATTTCCATGCTCAAAGTTTAGTCACCCATGAATTTATAAAATTATTGCAAGCAAAATTTAAAAATTCAAATTTGAATTTATATTAAAGTTCCAATTTTTTTAAAGTGTTTTTAAGTATTCAATTAAATCCATCTTTTGAGAACTTGTGAATTTTTCTTGCCCGGAGCTGTTGATTAACATTTTTGAATGTCCTTTGTTTGAAAGTCCTTCCTTTTGAGTGTCATAAAAGGCGTTTTTAATGGATTTCCAATGATTGGGAATTTTGTCGCCCGTGGGATAACCTACGCATAAGTTATCAAAGTCTTCTTTGATGTTTTCGGCTGGACCTTGGTAAAAACTTTTGGGGCGATTTTCGGGAAGACTCAGCACTGCACATAAATTGGGTGCTGAATTGTTATGAAAGTAAGGATAGCGGGCCCAGATTCCTATGAGAGGTGGGGGAACGTATCCATTTTGTTTTTTCGCAAGGATTCCCCATTTTTTGCTGATTTTTAAATTGTTCAGTTGATCGGCAAGTTCAGTCATTCCTTCTCTTCTATTTGGATCCGTGCCAACGTCGATGACTGGAGTGTCTTCGTGATAGGTTAAGGTGGTGTTTTCTAAATTGTCCCAATTTGTTTTATAGTCGCCATGACATTTCATGCAGTTTTCTTTAAAAAGAATTTCGCCTCTTTTGGCGCTTTGTATTTTAATGGAATTTTTTGGAAAGAAATCAGTCCATCGAGGTGCTTGTGTTGAGAAAAGATAAGTCGTGAGTGCGTCTACTGTGCCTTGGTTTTCTTCGAGCCACTCATCGAGCTCTGCAAGATCACTTCCGCGACCAATTTCATTCCAAAGAATATTGGTGATTATGGGGTTACCACTTACTATGGATCCGTCGGAGAGCCATTTGTTTTTATAGCGTAAAGTCCACCAAACTCCAGGTTTTGAATCGGCTCGGTGATGATCAAACCAGTTTTGTCTTGGGAAAAGCTCGAAGTAATTTGATTTTGAAGCTTCTTTGTCGGGTATTCTTTTGGAAAGAGACTTGGAGACTTGATAAAGAGAAGTGTCTAATCCCAGAACCAAGGGGCTTTGAGCGCTTACGGAAAAAAGATTCTTGCGAGTTCGCGCGTATATTTTTCGTTCGTTTTCAGTGCAAAAACTTGCCAACTGGAATGTGTGTGAATCAATAAGTGGAATGATTTTTTCAGCTAATGTGAAAAAGTGATTAGCTCGCACGCCTTTGTTGGGTAAACCCATCACACTTTTTCCGAAGAGCTGGCTACTGTGGCATGTTGCACAGCTGAAGCTAAGAGCTTTCCCGAAATTGACATTAATTTCTCCAGCACCCATTCTGTGTTTAGCTTCTACTTCTAAGGGCCTTTGAATATTGTAAATTCCACTCATAGATTTTTCGGGATATTTTGTTAAACCTAGCCAAGTGTAAAAATCTTCAAGATTTTTAAAGGGACTGATTTCAGGAACTAGATTTGGAAATATTTTACGAATGGGATTAGACGAGTCGGCCTCAAGAATTCTTTCAAAGGGAGCCAAGGGTACACTCAAACCCGTAACAAAAACGGGGTAAAGCAAAGTGTGTTTTTCTCCCATTTTTTTATAATTTTCATAAGTCTCTTCATCTAAGCTAAGGGGATTCGTTCTCAATTCTGGCTTAGTGACTATTTCCCCTTCTGACCAAAGGGCTATAGCTAGTTTTGGGTTAAAGATACTTGTTATCAACAAGAGGCTATGTAGAAGTCCTGGCTTAGGGCTAGTTTTAAATCTAAAAGGCATTCTTTTATTCTAAATTGATGGGCTTGAATTTCTTGTCAAAAAGGCTCCTTTTTTCAAAAACTTCCTCTTTCTGGTGACTTGCAGCACGACGAACTCCTGGGCAGGTGTAAAAAGTTTAGACAGAAAAAGGGCATAATTTTCAGTTAATTAAGCCATTTTGTGGCCCACTGCGCCATTGTGTTGGGCTAAAATACCATTAAGGAGAGTGGTGTATGAATATCAATTTTAAAGCAACAAATGTTGGTGTGGTGTTAGGGCTTCTAACATTAACCAATGGAGTTTTTGCCACTGACAGTCTCCTTGATCTGAGTCGTAACCTTATAGACGCTGCTAAGAAAGAAGACATCGCTCGTATTCGAGAGATTGAAAGTAACTTGCAAAAGCAAGGTGAAAAAGACTTTCAAAGCGAAGAGCTTTCTAAAGCCCAAAAGGAGCTTGATAAGCTAAGTCTTAAAAACGCTATTTATTCATCCATTGATGAAGAGCAGGTCAAAGGTCTTTTTAATAAAACATTAGAGTATCACAAGAAGTCCGCAGAACTTTGCGGCGCTGATGGCACACTTTCTGGAACAGTGAATTCTGGAGCCTTGTTGGATGTCGAAGTTCTTTATCAAAAGGATGATTGCGAAGGAGTTAATTCTTGGTCGCAAAAAATGAAAATTAATCAAGAGCAACTCAATAAGTTAGTGGCTGCTAAACCTGAACTTAAAAATGCTCTATCAAGAATGAGCGTTACAGATAAACAAGCTTTATTAGATGAAGTTGAAAAATCTTTAAATGAGAGTCAAAACTATTTTGCTAAAGACTTAGATGAGGATCAATTTAATGAAATCTCTTCTGGAAAAGTAGCTCTAGCTCACGGAAGTGTCGTGGAAGCTGTTAAAAAGAATGTCGCTTCTATTGGCGCTGACGCTAAAGATCCCACGCTTCCATATTCTGTGGCTAAGGCAAAGGTTCGTAAACTTTATGTTGGAGAAGAAGAACAGAAAGCAGCTCTTGAGCAGCAAAAGTCTTTGGTGTCTAAAGCTAAAGATTTATTAAAGACCGATGGTCTTGCTAAAATTGACAATCCTTGTGACCTCTTAAAGCAAGGTGTTCTTTGGGAGCAACTCAGCAAAGAAGATCAAGAAGCTTGTAAGGGCCAAAAGGATTCATTCAAACATCGTTTAGTGGCTTCATCTTCATCCAAAGATTCTAAAGATGCTGCCGATAAGCTTCCCGCAGATCCAGATAAAGTGGATGCTGCTGGCGATGAGCGTGTTGAACGAAGTCGTCAAACAGCTAGCGGTGATAAGTCTGATAAATCTAGAGAAGACGAAGCAAAAACATTTAATCGTGAAGCTGCTGATCAATTAACAGCGGCTCGTCAGATGAATGAATTCTTGGCTGCGAAAAATATTCTCAATCAATTGGTTATGGATTGCGAGCGTTCAAATTTGAACGCAGCTATGCCTATGGGCGCTAATAGCACTCAAATTCAAAAACTAGATAAATTGATGGATGGTTTTATGAGCCAAACAACAGCTTGTACAACATCTTCTTATGTCGACTCTGAAATGGGTGTGACTGCAGCTGCAGACGGAATGTCTTTAGCTGAAGAGGCTCTCTCTGATATTTATCCAAAGGGTGCCGTAGGATTATCGGCTGAAGAAGCTAATGAATTACCGAAAGAGCGCAAATGTTTAGCGCGAGGTATGCAGGCGTCTCTTCGAAAGTTGAATGCTGCGGAATATTACATCAAGCAACATTCTTGGAAGTTAGCTCAAATTGAAGTGATGCAACTCATTGGAAAAAATCCAGAAATTCTAGCTCGTAAACAACAAGAGATGATCATGATGGGCGATATGAGAAATCCATTAATGGCTCTTAAAGAAGAAATTCAACAAGATAAAATTTCTGAGCTTTCTCAAGTTTATGATCTTGATAAAATTAAACGAGATCATTCGGTCTTTAAATCTTTATATGCTGGTGTGAATCAGCTTTATAATGCGCGCGTTGAGTATATAGATGCTTCTGCGCGAGCCGCTGCTAGTACGTCTTCTTCGGCTTTGCCTATGGCAGCGCCATCTGCTGGTAAAAAATTAGCGCCTTCTCGAAAACAGTAAGGCGCTTTAAGTTTTAGTTCTGGGGTTTAAAAGGGTAGGGGGATTGATGAAAAGGGTGATACTTAGCTTCGCAGTCTTAGCGGGATTGTTGCAAGCGGCTGATTCTGATCTCAATTATTTGGGAACATTCATCATCAGCAAGCAGAATCTTGAAAGTGGAATGAATGGAGCCTACATCGACCCTCGTCGAGACCGTCGCGCGAGTTATATAGAGCGCTACTATAATAACGTTTCATTGGCGGCTTTAGTTCGAGATTTTAATGCAAGCTCTCAAGAATTTTCTCAGTACCTTGGCGATGCGGCTAATTTTTCAGACAGCGATAATTTAAGAAGCCTTGCTGTGCTTCCTGGGCAAGAACTTTGTCTTAAAGATGTTCGAGCTA
>CAZSSP010000012.1:0-38817 GCA_964609695.1 uncultured Bacteriovoracaceae bacterium | reverse complement strand
TCGAGCTATGAGTGAAAAATTTGATGAAGCCAAGAAAAAATTCGGAGATGTCTCAGATTACTTACAACAAGGCATTCAACTTCAGTCTTCATATCGTTATTCGAATATGCAGATGGCCTTTCAAAATAACCCTTCAAGCTCCTTGAGAGATCTTAATGATGCTTTGACTAAAGCTCAAAAACTTCGTCGCGAAGTGAAGAGCTGTTGCGATAGTTTGAGTCCAAATTCAAGAGATCTTTGTTATAAAGATCCTTATTTAAAAACTGTTTTAGCTCAAGACTTACCTAAGATTAAAGGTGGTCCTACTCGAGTTTATTCAAATCCTTTAGCGGATTTAAATATTTCACCAGAAGACATGGCCTTTTTTGTGCAGAACGATCCTCGCCTAAAAAGAGCGGTTTCAGAAGGCGATAATATTGGTGCAGAGAATGCGTGGAGTGATATTCAAATGGAATGCCAAAAGCAGAAATTTGATATCGTTCGTGAGGCTACCGAAAAACATCGACAGCTTGTAATGTTTCAAGACGTAGCTAAAGCTGTTCAGTGTACAGCTCCTTCAATATTGGCGCATTATGGTTCAAATCAAATGTTTATGGGATCTCTAGCCATGGGAAGTGTGGCTTTTAAAACGAGCACTCATCAATTTGGTTGCCCGCCAGAAATGCTTGCAGCCATTGCCGACATTCGTACTTCAGACCCTGTAAAACTCACTCAACGTTATTTGACCGATCAAATTATTCCACCCATGATGATTAACAATCCTAATGATATTCCTGTGCAACGTAGAACTTTCGTTTACAAATCTTCGGGTGGACTCATTAGTAATTTAGGATTTCTTCCTGATGCTACGATTCCTGCTTTAAGTGATGACGCTCGAAAAATTGCTTCTATTCAATCTGCGACAACGGGCAGTGCCTCTGTGGCTGTGCCGAGTCTAAGAGCAGAATTCTCGGATGGAAGACGTGTGAGTGCCTCTAGAAAAATTAATTTAGCATCGACTAGTAATGGTGTTCGTTTGAGCCAGGGCGATTCTGCTGTTTATGCTCGTCATGTGAAAAGTTTAGCTTCTAAAATTATAGAAGGCGGTCAAGATGTGCGTGAAAATGTGAAAGTGTTTAGCCAAAGTGCGAGTGAAACCAATCAAATGTTGAGAGGCCTAGCTTCAAATTTGTCATCAAGAGGAAGTTCTCAGCTTCAAAAAACTCGAGCACAAGTTTCTTCAAACGTGCGACACCTCAGTGAAAGAGTGGCTCGATCAAGAGGAATCTCTCAAGGCGCTGTAACAAGTGCTGGTGATCTTGGCTCACTTTTGGATGCTTTGAAAAATCCTTCGGCGTCGACTCCCTCGACGAGTGGTGGTCGTGATAATCAAGGAACAAACACATCCACTCCTAGTACTCAAAATCCAGGAACTTCAATAATTTCTCAAGAGTCTCCAACAGGTGGAAAATCGTCTACTTGGGATCAGTCGACTGCAGAAATGAAACTCGGCTGGTTAAAGCGTCGTCAACAACAGTTGGATTCCTTGATTCAAACAAAAGATGAACTTATTAATTCGCTTGTAAAGCAGATCAATGCAGCCGCATTGCAGTTTGCTGAAGTTAAAGCAACCTTGATTACTAAGTTCAGCGCTCCAGTGATTAATGGAAAACTTGCAGGCAACACTCCTGCGACTAATGTGCAAGTGATGAAAACGATTCGTGAAGAATCTAAGGTTTATTTTACAGAGTATGGTGCTTTGAATGCTAAGATTTTAGATCTTAAAGGCCGTTTGGCTATGGAAGAAACCACTCTCAATAATTTTTTGATGTTGAGAAGTGCCGCGGGTGGGCAGCAGCTTAATATTCCTAGCTTATCTCCTGCCAACGGATTAATTCCTGTGCCTGGTGTGCCAAGACCACAAAATTTACCCAACAATCCACAGCAAAGAACTTCGAGCAGTGACAATAGTGCATTCACTCAGTCTTTAATTCAGCTTCTTTGGATGCCAGAAGCTTGGGCGGCGCCAACTTTGGGTGAAAGACTTAAATTTATCGATGAATTCAAGGCAGCTCTTGAGTCTTACGTTGATGAGTATCAAGCCTTTGCCATTCGTCAAAGTGCTGAAACTCTTGCTGCTAAAAAGCAATATTTTGCAGCCTATCAAGAGTACACAGTTTTGAGTCAATATTCTGAAACCATGTATGAAATTCCACATGATTCCTATGTTGTGATGGAGCAATTTACAAACACATTAGAAGTTGAGGCCAAAGACATTCTTTCTGAGTTCAAGGGAGGGCGAAATCCTACGCCTCCTTCGTTTGATTTAATCAAACAAATTGAAAAAGCTAAGGCCGACGCTTCAGAATCAAAAGTGGCTTTAGAGGAAATTATGGGGATTTATATTAAGAGCTACCCTCAAAGTGTTGATGAATTTCCTGAGGCTTGGTTTGCTCCAGCGGCTTCATTGCTTTTAGAATAAATGTGAATTGAGTGCTTCACGGCGCACCACGCCAGATAAGAAGCTAAGAAGCAGATTTTCATGAGTCTTCGTCCTATAATGAGCCCATGACCGTGAGTCTCGATGGAATAAAAAAAGCTCAACAACGAACTTTAGATTACATTTTAAAAACACCTTTAATGGAATCTATGGCCTTCGCAAAATTTTTGGGTCATCGAGCTCCTGTATATTTTAAAGTCGACACACTTCAACATACAGGTTCTTTTAAAGTTCGAGGCGCGGCTAATAAAATTCTATCTTTAATTGAAAAAGGTGAAAAACCTTCTCGAGTTGTGGCTTCTTCGGCGGGCAACCATGCTCAAGCCGTAGCTTACGTTTGTTCACGAGTTGGCATTCCTGCTACGATTGTGATGCCCGAAGGCGCAACTTTAATAAAAGTTTCTTCAACAGCTTCATTTGGTGCTGAAGTGATTCTGCATGGACTCATCTACGATGATGCTTATGCGCGAGCCAAAGAAATACTCAGTAAAACTCCTGGTAGTGTTTTTGTTCATCCTTATGAAGATGTGGAAATAATGAATGGTCAGGGAACTCTGGGTTTAGAAGTTCATGAACAACTTTTAGAGATGGGAGTCAAAGATGGAGATTTACAAGTTGTAATTCCAATTGGAGGCGGAGGTCTTTTTTCTGGAGCAGCCACAGCTCTTAAAACTTTGCGTCCTAATACAAAAGTTTGGGGTGTGGTTCCTTCTCAGGCTCCTGGCATGTCTCATAGTTTCAAGTCAAAAAAGGTAGAGAACTATCCCGTCAAAGGCTTCACCTTAGCTGATGGATTGGCTGTTAAAACTATTTCACCTTTGAGTTTAGGATATATTACTCAATTGGCAGAAGATGTCGTTACTGTAGATGAGAATGAAATAGCTCGTGCCATTTCGACTTTAATGGAAAGTCGAAAACTTTTAGTCGAAGGTGCGGGAGCCGCGGGAGTTGCGGCAGTTTTGGGCGGGAAAATTCCACTAGACCCTGACAAGCCTCTTTTGTTTGTTTTGTGTGGTGGAAATATTGATCTTAATAAAATTTCTCACATTATCGAACGTGGACTTTTTCAATCTCGCCGTTGGATGAGATTGCGCTTTATGGTGGATGATAAACCTGGAGAATTGGCCAAAATAACCCAGAAATTGGCTGAACTACGAGCCAATGTCATGGATGTTTTTCATAATAGGATGGTCACAGCTTGTCCGGTGGGACAAACTCAAATTGATATAGTTTTAGAAACAAAGGGAACTCAGCACGCTGCTGAACTTTTTCGAAATTTAAAAGCTCAATATTCTTCTCTTGAGGTTTTGGAACAATGAATAAGATTTTTTGGTTTTTGGTGGTTATGTGTTTTGTTGCGGCGGGTGTTCTTTGGTGGTTATTGCGAATGAGTCCTCCATCAGATACGAAGCATTTTTCAGAAAATAAAATTGAAGTGATCGAAAAAGAAAAACATGAAGACCATTCTGTTGAGGCAGCTGCTGCAAATGAGACAGAAGCTTCGCATGAATCTGAAGCTGAAAGCGACGCTGAACATAAAGTCGAAAGCAAGGAAATGGCTGAAGAAGATAAATCTACAGCGACTCATGAAGCCGAGGCTCCTAAGCATGATTCGGATACTAAGCATGAGAAATCTGAAGTTGTTGAAAAATCTAAATCCGATAAAAAGTCCGAAGCCAAAGTTGCTAAAGAAGGCCCAGAGGCGCCTCCTGAAATTGCCGTCGATATGATTGTTGGAAAAAAAGGACCTTTCTTTCTTCAGTTGGGCTCCGTGCCTTTGGAGGATTGGCTCAGGGGAAATCTTGATATGACTGCTTATCAAGGGGCGGTGGCCTGTAAAGTTGATATTCCAGGAAAAGGTGCCAACGTGAGAATACTCATGGGACCTTATGCTAATAAAAAAATGGCTTTAAAAGTTAAAGCAGAGAAAACTTCTATACCCAGTGATTCATTTGTTACAGGAGAGCAAAAATGTCTAAAGTGAATGATGATTTAGTTTTTGTAGCCGCAAAGCGTACACCTTTCGGTACTTTTGGTGGATCACTTTCAAAAGTTTCTGCAACAGACTTAGCCGTTCAGGCGTCTCAAGCTTGTTTAGATCAAGCTTCGCTTAAAGGTGAAGACATAGATGCGGTCGTTATGGGTAATGTGGCTCAAAGTTCTTCAGATGCAATTTATCTCGCTCGTCATGTGGGTTTAAAAGTGGGGCTACCGATAGATCGCCCAGCTTTGATTGTAAACCGACTTTGCGGTTCAGGTTTTGAAGCTATTGCTCAAGGAGCTTATTTAATTGAGATGGAAGGGATGCAAGCCGTTTTGGTGGGTGGCACTGAATCGATGACTCAAATCCCTTACGTGTTACGACAAGCGAGATTTGGGTATCGTCTGGGTCATGGACAGATGGAGGATTATCTAACAGCTGCTCTGACTGATTCTTATACTGGAATGCCCATGGCGATTACGGCTGAGAATCTTGCTGAAAAATATCAAATTTCTCGAGCAGAAGTCGATGCTTTTGCATTGATGAGTCAGCAGCGAGCGAGTCAAGCTTGGGAGCGTGGAGATTTTTCAAAAGAAGTTATTTCAATGAGTGTAGGATCGGCCAAGGCTCCAAAAGTTTTTAATAAAGATGAGCATATTCGACCAGAAACAACTCTGGAAGGATTGGCAAAACTATCTCCACTTTTTAAAGAAAAAGGCACAGTGACAGCAGGTACAGCAAGCGGAATCTGTGATGGAGCAGCTTCTTTAATTCTATGCAAGAGATCTTTTGCTGAGAAAAAAGGATTAACAGTATTAGGTAAATTATCGAGTTGGGCTGCGGTTGGTTGCGATCCTAAAATAATGGGCATTGGGCCTGTTCCTGCCACTCATAAAGCCCTTGATAAGTGGTCTCAAAAGTCGGGATCATCAAAAACTTTAGCGCAAATTGATTTGGTGGAAGTGAATGAAGCTTTTGGAGCACAATTTCTTGCTGTACAGAAAGAACTTAAGCTCGATATTGCGAAAACAAATACTTGTGGAGGCGCTATTGCGATAGGACATCCCTTGGCAGCCTCGGGTGCTCGTCTTGTGGCTCATTTGTTGTATAAACTTGAAAGGGAAAATAAAAAGACTGCTCTGGCAACAGCCTGTATCGGTGGCGGTCAAGGCATGAGCGTCATCGTTGAACGTTAAAGAAATGAAAAGTAAATATTTTTTGAATGGGACTTCATTATTATTGTGTGGACTTCTTTTGTCTTGCGTTTCTAAAAAAGCAGCGGCTCCCTTAGAATCTCAAAAATCTGAAATTAAAAATTTAGTAGAGTCTTCTCCTGAGTCTTCGAAAAAAATCATAGAAACTTTTTGTGCTGAAGCTGCAGGTGTTTATGAAAAAAATAAATGGGGTAAGTTCACGTGTCCTACATTTGAAGCTTTTTCATTTGGAAAGTCTGTTAAAGGTAGAGATTTAATTTATTTTGATTTAGGTGATAAAAACTCCAAAGCTCTTACTTTAATCCAGTGTGGAATTCATGGAGATGAATTACCGGCGCTCCCCATGTGTATTAATTTGCTCGAAGAAATTCAATCAGGCCGAAGAGTGGTGGCTAAAAAAACTAGGCTCATCGTGCAGATTTTAGTGAATCCAGATGGAATGTTCGCTGTACCCCCCACTCGTCAAAACGCTAGAGGTGTCGATATCAATCGGAATTTTCCTACCAAAGATTGGAAGGCGGATGCTCTTGAGTCTTGGAAGAAAAGAGATCGTGAAGATCCGAGAAAATTTCCTGGTTCTACACCAAACTCTGAGCCTGAAACTCAGGCTGTCGTTAAATTTATTAATGACTTTAAGCCTCAAAAAATCATAGCCATTCACACTCCTTTGGGATTTTTGGATTTAGATTCCCACGGAGATTCTACTCAGGAAAGACGAGCTAAATATTTGGCTATTAATATGAGTAAAAATTCTGGAAACTATCGATTTATACGTTTTGGTTTTTATCCAGGAAGTTTGGGAAACTATGCTGGGCGCTATAAAAAAATACCAGTCTATACATTAGAGTTGCCTGCTGGAGTGACATCGCCCACGGTAGATAATTACTGGAAAAAATTTCGGATTGCTCTTTGGAGAGCCATAGATTTTGACCTTTCTACCGGAACTTTTGTAGAAGATTGAAAAGTTGCTAGACGCTTTTCCTAAGACAATGTTAGTTTGAACGCTATGTCTAAAGTGAATGTTCGTTTTGCTCCTTCTCCCACTGGATTGCTTCATGTAGGAGGAGCTCGCACGGCTCTTTTTAATTATTATTTTGCTAAAAGATATCAAGGCGCATTTCATTTAAGAATTGAAGATACGGACCGTGAACGAAGTCGTGATGAGTTCACACAGGACATTTTAGCGGGTTTAAAATGGCTTGGTTTAAAATGGGAAGATAAAATAGTTTATCAAAGTCAGAGAGACGATCGTTATCGAGAGATTGTTTTGCAACTTTTGAAATCGGGTCATGCTTATAAATGCTATTGCAGCACTCAAGAAATTGAAAAAATGCGAGAAGAAGCTCAATCTAAAGGTCAAAAACCTCGTTATGATCGTCGATGTCGTGAGCGACATGATCAACCCGCGGCGCCTTATGTAGTGCGATTTAAAACTCCCTTGTCTGGAACTTTAACGGTTGATGATCAAATTGCTGGGCCCGTAAAATTTCCATTAGAAGAATTTGATGATTTTGTTTTAGCCAGAAGTGATGGAAGTCCTATCTATCAGTTAAGTGTTGTTGTTGATGATATGGATATGGAAATCACTCATGTCATTCGTGGTGATGATCATTTAAATAACACTCCAAAGCAGATTTTGTTATTTCAAGCTTTAGGAAAGACTCCGCCTATTTTTGCTCACTTACCTATGATTTTAGGGCCTGATAAAGCCAAGCTTAGCAAAAGACATGGCGCTGTTTCTACGACCGTTTATCGAGAAGAAGGTTATCTTCCTGAGGCTATGCGAAGTTATATGATGCGTTTAGGTTGGGGGCATGGCGATCAGGAAATTTTTACTGATGAGGATTTGGCTAGTGTTTTTAGTTTAGAGGGCTGCCGACAATCGGCTTCGGTTTTTGATGTTGTAAAATTAAAATGGGTTAATTCTCAGTTTCTTTTAAAGAAGCCTCTTGTGAATATTTTAGAAACTATAAAAGAACTTTATAAAAAAGATTTGAGTTTTTATTCTCAAGGACCACTTCAGGAAAAACTTTTTAAAGCTTACATCGAAAGAAATTCTACCCTCAAAGAACTTTCTGAAAGTGCTTCTTATTTAATTTCAGAGCCGCTTGTATACGACGAGAAGACGGCTAAGGATGTTTTAACTAGCTATGAAAAAGCATGGATTCAAAAGTTGTCAGAACAATTAAAAATGCAAGAAGATTGGTCTGAAGAAAATCTACATAAATTTCTTCAAGATTTTGTTACGGCCAGTGGCTTAGGTTTCGCAAAAATTGGGAAACCCCTAAGAGTTTTGGTGACGGGCAACCTAAAAAGTCCAGACTTGGCGTTGGTTTTGGCCGCGCTTGGAAAAAATAGAGTTCTAACTCGTCTCGAATACGGTTTGTCGAAATTTTAATTATTCATTTGAACCTATATCTATAAGGCACTCGGGGTGCCCAAAGCCGAGCCCAAAAGCGAAGGCTGAAGGGCGGGGCCTTGCCGTGCCTTATAGATATAGGTTCAAATGAATTATTAAAAATACAACTAAAGCAAAGTAGGGAGAATTCCTAAAAGTGTGGTGCAGGGATTAGAGTCGATTCTTTTAAAGCTGGGATTATTTTTTTGCATAATTTCAGCGCCTCGTTGGCTCCATTCCTCAAAAGTTTTCTGAGAGGTGAGTTGAAAAATGTCGGCGTCACCAGTGTAAGAGATGAGGGTTTTCTTATCATCGACCAAGTGCTCTATGAGTCCACGTGCGCTGAGCCACATGTTTCGATCTTTTTCCAAAAGTGTTTCTAATTTTGTAGCTTCTTCAATTTTTCCAGACTGGCGTAGTTTTTCAACTTCTATGTGTCCGTTGAGAAATAAATCAGCTCTACTCTTTTTCATGTGCACCAAGTGACTAAACATTTCCATCTAGCCTTCCTCATCATCAAACGCGAGTGCTCTTTGAGGATTTAAGGGAGTTTTGGTTTTAAATTTAGGATTAAAGAGTTCTATGCTTTTAATTCCAGCGCCATCTTCGTCTAATGAAAGGACTCGGTTTTCGGCCACACTTAAGGCATTTCTTCCTTCGCCCAAATCAATATTCATTAAAATTTCCTTAGCTCGAGCACTGTCTCGACCCGTGGAATAGGTGATGCGGTAGTGGGTCTTAGTGTCGTTGACTAGAGAAAGTATAAAATCTTTAAAATATGGAGTCACAACGAAGTTTTTATTTCCAACTTTAAAAGTTTCAAGTGATTTAGGAATATCAGAGGCTTCTTCAAAACCAAAAACACAAGTGCCATCAACATCTAAAAAAATGTCAAAGATAGGGCGTGTATCAAGAGTGCTAACTATGGGGAACTTTTTAGGTTCAATTGAAGCAAAAACTAACTGAAATTGAAGTTTGAAGAGAATGACTACGAAAACAGATATTAATAGGCGTAGATTTTTTATTTCTGAAGACACTTTATGATTTTAACCCATATGAAATTCCAGCCACCAAAATTTTGTCTGAGCACATTGCTCACTTAACTAAGCGCATCATACTAAAAGGAAGGGGTTTGGCGCGGCGTGGTAGTGCGCCTTTCTTGGAGCTCCGTTACATTGTTAGTAGGGGGGAAGCTTTTGAAATCTTATCGTTATTGTCTGCTTTTGGGGGCTTTCAGTTTAGGTAGTGCTTTTGCTCAATCTTTAGAGGATTTAGAGCGGGAAGTTTTGGATGGAGCTCCTAGTGCTCGTTCCAATACTTCAAACGAAGCTGTTACAAATTCTGATGAAGAAGATTCTTCGCCAACAAAATCGACGTCAAGCAATTCCACTCCGAGTGAAAACCCTCCTCCCGCATTGACTGAATCAGGAGACTCTTCTGTGAGTTCTTCTTCAAATCAAAGCAATATTGACATTGATCAAGTCGATACATCTCGCGATGAAAAAGTTGATGTTGAAATTGAAAAAACTACGGCCAAAGAATCGGCACTTGAAGAAGTGGATCAAATTGTTAAAGGCCCACGACAAATTCCATTCAATCACATAATGGTGGCTCAACATCAATACATTCGAAAAAAATACACTCATGAAATTTCTCCATTCAATGTGGGGATTCAGCCCGCGGATAGTTTTAGAAAACAAATTCAAATGGGATTTTCATACATTTATAATATTTCAGATTCGTTTTCTATCGAAGCTTTGCATCTTATGGCCATGACAAATATTAAAACTAAACTTTCCAATCAACTTCTTGAAAAGGCCCGATTGGAAACTGAAAGAGTGGAGCCCGTCTTGAGTGCTGGGGCTTCTCTTCAATGGTCACCCTTTAAGGCTAAGTCAGCAACGTTTGAAAATATTTATCACTTTGAAGGTTTTTTGCTGGCAGGTGGCGGTATGACAAAATTTGAAAGTGAAAGTTCGGCCATGGCTATGGGCGGATTGGGCTTTAGAATGTTTCTTAATCCCAGAGCTTTATTCCGAGTTGAACTTCGCGATTATTATGATTTCTCAGCCAATTCAGATCATCGTTTAAGTTTCCTGGTGGGTGCCGGTTTGCTTTTAGGAGGAGAGTGATATGAAAAATTTTAAATTTAAACTCTCGACTCTTACTGTGTTAGCAGCGCCCATGCTTTTTGCGCAAAATCAGGACGATCTTAAGAGTAAAATTAAGAGTAACAATTATACTGGAGCTTTTAAAAGTTTCATTAGTAGCAATCGAGGTCGCGGAAACGGTAATCGCGAGCTTTCATTTCGTGCGAGCTTACTTGAGCGTATGGGTTACTATCATTTAGCGATGCATGAAAGAGCTCAGATGGCTCGAAGGGTGAATGAATTAGAAAATGATTCGAAGTTAGGTAATGTGGCACTTTATCTGGATTACTTCGATCCTTTGTTGAAACTTCCGCGCGGTGGAAAAACGGCTGTATCTTATGGTGCGGCTTACGCTGTAGGTTTATTTAAAGACGGACGAGCTATTGAAGCTTCTCGAGCCATGCCCAGTCAAAATGCATTGATGGCGCTTCCTAAAGTGGCCCCTTCTTATAAAGCTCTTGTGAATTTAGCAGGGCTTCATTTAGCGCTGGGTCGTTATACGGATTCTATGTATTTGTTGGGAACTGAATACACATTGGCTCCTAATTTTGATTTAGGATTAGTTCGTTTACAGCGCGCACGATTGCTTTTTGATGCAAAAAAATATTCTGAAGCCTTGGATGAATTGATCTATTTACCTAGGAGTTCATCTTCTTGGTATCAAGGAGCCATGGTTGGAGCTTGGTCTGCCTACTACGTCAAAGATTATAATTTAGCACTCGGTCTTCTGATGAATGTGCATAGTCCTTTCTTGGCAGCGAAATACAATCCTGAAAGTTATTTGTTGGAATCTGCGGTTCTATACAAACTTTGCTATTATGAATCGGCTCTTCGTTCGATTAAAAAACTCAAAGAAAAGTATTCAACTCTTCCTGCCTCTATTAGAAAGTTTCAATCTTTAGCTCGTCAACCCGTTCAGCTTATGAACGCCCTAGTTCGACACTCACGAGGTGAGTCGAGTCCTGAGCGTGGCATTAGTGCAAAAGATTGGGGTTTGATTATAGATGCTTTAGCCACCGAGCAGTTGATTGCCGATGCAGATCGAAGTTTAACTTTATTGGCTAAAGAACGAGCCTTTATTAATAAAGAATTAGCGAGTGGATCGGGGACTTCGTTAAAATACACATATTCCAAGGCTCTCGATGATGCTCGAGCAAGTTATTACCGTCGAGTGGCAAATTTCTCTTCAAAACTTTTAGATAAAATGACTAGAGAAACTGAAGAAGCTCTAGAAGGCACTTTGGCTGTTGAGGTTGAAATCAATACAAGAGTTCGCGACAGATTGCTTTCAGGAAAAACTCCTCAAAAGAAAGACATTGATTTTGAGAGAGAAGTTAAAAAAGGTTTTGAGTTTTGGCCTTTTGAAGGTGAATTTTGGCGAGATGAAACGGGTGCCTACGCTTTTGCGACTACAGATGTGTGTGAGGCTAAACAATGAGAATAGATTTTCCTAAGTTAAGCTTAGCTTTAAGCCTTTCTTCTTTTTCGGCTTTGGCCTTAGCCGAAGCTACCAAGTCTTGGGATTTTGAAAAGGCACAAAAGAGAGAGCTTCGCGTTGATAAAGAAAATTCTGTTATAGATCGTAAGCCAATATTAATTAAAAATAATATCACTTATCAAAAGCAGCCTAATATATACGGCGAAGACATTGATTTGGATCGTGCTCGTCAACTTCGAGCCAGTCAAAAGACTGCAGAACTCATTAAACAAATTGAAACCCTAATTCGCCGAGAAAAACAAAGCGTTCGAGTGGGCGAGCTGAAGATGCGCTTGGCTGAACTTTATTACGATCAAGCAAAAATTATAGCTGCTAAGGAATCCGAAGCTTGGGATTCACGCTTAAAGGTTTGGGAGAGATTGCCGCCTGAGCAGAAGGCAAAAACTAAAAGGCCCGAATTAAGCACGCCCAAAGCGGATGCTTTTAGACGAAAAACTTTGGGACTTTATTTAGGTCTAGAAAAAGATAGTCGCGGCTCCGATAAAGGCGAATCAAAAATGATTCGCCGAGATGATGTGCTTTATTATCTTGGCTCAACTTATATGGAGCTTAATCAACAAGAAAAGGGTGAAGCCTATTTTTATGAACTCACTCGAAAATTTTCTAACAGCCCAAGAGCTTTTGCCGCACGATTGGATTTAGCGGATATCTATTTCTCTAAAGGGAAATTCAAATTGGCAGTTCCAGAGTATTTGATTGTGGCTCGAGATGCCGATCAGCAAAAAGATTCCTCTACTTCTGATGTTAAGGTTTATGCTCTTTATAAGGCTGGTTGGTGTTATTTCAATTTAGAAACTTTTGATAAATCGATTTCAGCTTTCAAGAAAACAATAGAAGCTTCTCAGAATTCAAAATCAGAAAAAAGGATTGTTTTTGAGAATGAAGCTTATGTGGATTTAATAAGAGCCTTTGCCATGGCGGGACGTTATAGCGAAGGTGAAAAGTTTTACGAAGCTCAAGATAAAAAAGAGCGATTGTTGCTTTATCGTCAAACCGCTGCACAAGTGGCGCGAGATAAGGGACATTTTCGCGTCGCAGATTATTTCTATAAAAAACTCATCGAAGATGAGCCCGATGGTTCGTTGGCTCGCCAAATGGCCATGGAAAGAGCCGATCTCATTCGAAAACATGGAAGCATTCAAGATTATGCTAAAGCTCTGGATTCATTGTTCGAGAATTACGGCGAAGATTCTAGCTGGATAGGCCGACAGAAATTCTCGGCCGAAGAACGAAAAGATTCCATTGAAGAGTTGGTTTCATTGTCGAGACGTGAGGCAAAAAACCTCCATAATATGGCTCAGAAAAAAAAGGGAAACGATCTCTACGTCGCGGTATTGCCTCTCTATAAAGTGTATTTAGATCATGTTCCAAAGCCTAATCCCGACACTGCAGAAAACGTTCATGAGATGAGTTTTTACTATGCAGAATTGCTTTATAAATTAGGGCATTTTTCTGAAGCTTCTAAAGCCTATCTCAATGTGGGTGCGGGTAAGTTTAATACTACGGCAGCCTACAATCGAATTTTAGCTTTAAGAGAAGCTTCTAAAAAAGATAAAAGTTACTCTCGTGAATTAGTGGATGCTACCGATGAATTTGTTCAAAAGTATCCTGATGTACAACAAGCTGGTGATTTACTTTATGCGAGTGCCTATGAAGCTTTTGAATCTGGAGAAAGTTCCACTGCGCTTAAGTCATTAAATGATGTGGTTCGTCGATTCCCTAATAGTCCCCGCGGTGTTGATGCTGCGGAAAGAATCTTATTTATTTATGAAAAAGATAAAGACTACGACGCTATTTTAAAAACCGTTGATGAATATCAAAAAAATGAAGCGCTTAAAAAAACGGGTGGTGCAGATTTTGCTGAAAAGTTAGCTGAACTTGAAACTAAAATTATATTTAAAAAAGCTGAGATTATGCCTGATTCTTCAAAATCTGATTGCGAAGCTAAGGCTGAAGCTTTCTTGGCCATGAGTCCAAAATTAAAAGGGGATTTAAAAGAGAAAGCTCTCAATAACGCTAACGTCTTTGCTGCAAAATCAGGAAACACAGAGCTCGCCAATCAAAGTCAAAAAGCACTTTTAGCGGCTTTTCCTAAATCCGAGTATTCCAAGAATATTTATTTAAAAGAAGCGGACGACCTTATTAATAAAGGTGACTTTGCAAAAGCTCAAAGACGTTATGAAGAGTTTATTCAAAATTATCCTCAAGATAAAGAAAACGTAGTGAAGGCTCAGTGGAATAATCTCTATATTCAGTCTCACTTAGAAAATGCTGTCGTTCCTGAGCTTAATGAACGAAGCTCTTTGAGCCCATCGCTTATAAAAGATCTTAAGGAATATTTAAAAACAGCTCCTCGCGACGGAAATCGAAAATTTGCCATGAGTGTTTTGGGGTACAGAGCTGGATCTTCTAAGCGCGATATTGATGAATTGCGAGCTTTGCCCAAGCTTAATGGCGAAGAACGAAAAATTTTAGATGAAATGGAAATTGTCATTATGGCGCGTTTAGGTCGTCAGAATGATTTGAAAGCCATAGTGCAGAAGAATGGACCCTCTAAGGGTCGTTCCGACTTAGTTAAAAAAGCATTGGCACAATCTAAATTCCAACTTATCGAAGCTCAATTTAATTCTTATGAAAAGTTAAAGGTTGATTTAAATCCCAATCGATTTGCAGCCACTTTAAAGAAGAAGTTGAACTCTTTGGAAACTCTTGAAAAGGAATACCAAGGAGTTGTGGCTTATGGTGATGGTGAGTATGCCTTAAAGAGTCTTCAAAGACTTTCAACTCTCTATAGGAATATTTCTAAAGAAATATCTCAATCCGAGGAAGCCAAAAAGGAACTTGAATCATTTTACAAACCTCTTTATGAAAAGGGAGTTAAAATGCTCATGACTTGCGTAGAAAAGGCGCAAGAATTTAAAATTTCTGGCGCAGGCCTTGATGCTTGTAGGAATGATCTTTCCAGAGAAAATTCTGATTACGTCAATCTTAAAAATTTCAACGCCCCTCAACCGCAATGGCTAGCGGCCGATAATGAAGATCATGAGCGTCCACTTATGAAAGTGACTGCAAAAGCCTTCCAAAGAAAAAACATTGGAGAGTTTTTGATGGGTGTGGATCTTATGGAAAAGGCCAATCCACCTAAAACTGAACGAGAGAATGTTTATATTGAGAACATGGATGCTCTTGTGAATTGGAGACAGGGCTCTGGTCGTGCCGCTGTTGAAGCGTGGACTAAAATATTGAGTGATGATGGTGGGCAGAGCAATTTGCGAATTGCAGCGGCTAAGAATTTAGCTGCAGCACAATTACAAGTGGGTGATGTTCAAGGGGCTTCAGACACTTTAAGTGAGCTCAGTGCTGATGCTGATGTAAGCTCGATGAAGGCGATAGTTCAAAAAGCCATGGAAGGAGCTAAGAAGAAATGAAGAAACTTAGTTTTCTAATTTTTATTTTAGTGAGTCTCTCTGTGCATGCACAGGAAAAGAACCGTTATAAAAGTGGTGCTGATAAAGAAGAAGGCTGGATTGTTCGAAAGACTAAAGAGGGAATCGTTAAAGTTCCTCGGAAACAATATTTTAGTTTTGAAGGATTGGATGTGTCGGGTCAGGCCAAAGCCCCTGGTCAAGGGATTTTAGGTCAAAGGCCTCCACGAAGAAATATTAATTTAATACCAGAGAGACGTTCTTACCGTGAAGAATCTCTGGCAACAGTAGGATTTTAGAGCTTTTTAAGGGGAGCGAGCACTATGAGCGGCAAGGTGTCTAACACAATCGAGATCAAAATATATGAAGGTGATAAAATTGTTGTTGAGAAAACTTTTCAACAAGACAAAATTATCATCGGTCGAATCCTCTCAGCTGATCTTCGCGTTCCCAATATTAAAGTGTCGCGAATACATGCTTTATTAGAACAACTCGATGATGGTCATTGTCGATTAACGGATTTAGCTTCGACACACGGAACCTTTGTTAATGGCGAGAGAATTGTAGAAAGAATTCTTAAAGCTGGTGATGAAATCAAATTAGCCGACATATTAGTGAAGTTAAATGTGGTCTCTACTCCTTTGAGTGTAGCACCAGCCCCCACTTCTGCGGCGACAAAAGTTCCTACTCAAATACAGGCTAAGCCTGGAACAAGTGCCCATCTCTCTAAAGAGCCCGCTGTTCAAGTTCAAATGGGTCCTCAGGGCGCGGTTTCTGTAGCGGGCGAAGCTCGTGAAGCCACTGTGATTCGTTCTCTTAAAGATACAGCTCGTACAAGAGGGGCTTTAGATCCAACAAGTCGTCCTCATGAAGAGTTGGAAGTTACAGTTTATTGGGAAGAAACTATTCTTGCTGTAGATCATTATAAAAAGCAAACTCGCACAATCACCTTAGGTGATGGAATGCAGTCCGATTACATAGTTCCTACCAGTGAATTCCCAAATAAATTTAATTTTGTGGAACTACGTGGAACTTCTGCAACTTTAAACATTCATCCTTTAATGAAAATGAGTGCTCGTTTACAAGGTCGAATGTATTCCAATGAAGATTTTGCGAAATTAGGTCAGAACTCAATACAATTGGGCGGCTCTGATATTGCTAAAGTTCGAATTGGAAGTGTGCACTTTTTTATAATGTTTGTGCCTGAGCCTCCCGCAATTCCAAGAGCTTCCTTTTTTGATCAAGGAAGATTTTATTGGATGATACTTTTTTTAGTGATGATGAGCATGGCTGGTATTGGAGTCATAGGAAGTATGATGCAATCTCCGCTCGAGGGTGAGGTTAAGGAGTTTCCTGAAAAATTCAGAAAAATTATTATTCAAGCTTATAAGAAGAAAGTCGAAAAGCTTGAAAAATCTGAGAAGAAAGAAATTGGAGAAAAAGAGCAAGAGGCTATTAAACCACCTGATGCCATTATGGTGGATAAAGTCGCTCGTCGTGGGGGTAATGAAGGTGAGGGTGCTCGTGAGCGAGGTGCTGAAGGTAAACGTGGAAATCCCAATGCGGCTCATGAAACTGGAATCACAAATCGTCCTAAGGTGGCTAATAACAAGTTAGTTCAAGATGGGCCCACGAAAGCTAAAGAGCCCATTAAAATGCCTGGTGCTGGTTCTGCAACTCCGAAACCTGTTGAAAAAACATCTTTGCTCAGTTCTTTGAAAAATTCAGGATTGGGAATGAGATTGGCTAAAGCCGGTGGTGGCGGCGGCGGTTCCGTAGAAGGTGCTGCTGGAAACGATCCATTGGATGAGGCTCTTTCGGGAACAGGTGGCGGCGGAATTCGAAGTGGCCGTGGAAGTGGTGGTTCAGGTTTACAAGGAACCGGAAAAGGTGGCGGTGGTACGGCTGTCGGAATTGGTGGACTTGGAACTAAAGGATTTGGTGGCGGAGCTAAGGGTGACGGTATTGGATCCATTCCTGGAAAGGGTGACTTTGTAGTTTCTACTGAAACTGTTGGAGTGACAGTTTTAGGTTCACTTTCAAGGGAAGAAATTGAAAGAGTGGTTCGTGCGCATTTCAGCGAAATTCGCTATTGCTATCAAGTTGAACTTCAAAGAAATCCATCGCTCTTTGGAAAGATCACTTTAAAGTGGGCCATAGTCGCGGGTGGCCGAGTGGAAGAAGCTGAAAGTAAAGAAAACACTACGGGCAGTGCGGGATTGGCTAATTGTATGATCTCTCGATTGAAACAATGGCAATTTCCTTCACCTCAAGGTGGTTCTAAGGCTGACGTAGATTATCCTTGGATCTTTAAACCTGAGGGAAGCTGATAGTATTAAATAGGAGTTCTTAGAAAAACTTTAATGGGATTAAGTCCTAGACCTCTAAGGGCTCTATAATTATTAATTTTTAGTTAAGACCATACAATCCAATCCTTTAGACTTAAAATAATAGGTGTGGGTTTTATCAAGCTCTTCGTCTTGTCTTTAAGTTTATTATTGGTGAATTTGTGGGCTGAAGACAATTCTCAAAAGAGTGATTTGGGCGTTTCAGAATACTATTCTAAACTCGCTTATTCTTGGAGTCCCATTGACGAAGCCTTTTTGAGATCTAAAAAAGCTCAAGAAATTCCAGATAAAACTGATTTAGTTTATTTTTCAACTCCTAGGTTTTCGAAGACTAATATATCTGAAGATGAAAGAGAAAGTATTGATAAGTGCTACTTAAATTTTGTGACTGATTTAGCAAAACAATCATCCGATGCTAAGCCCAATAAAAGTATCAAATTTAGAGAAGTTGCTCTTGATGCAAATCGCTCGGGTGGGGCTGCAACTGTACTTTTAAATGCAAATCCGATCGAGCAAGAAAATCTTCCTGCAGGGGCTGGAGGAACTTTAGTTATTTCTCTTGAGCAATTTAAAAGCCTAGCTTTGCCTCAAGATTCACAATGCAACCCAAAAAATCTTTTAGATTATATAAAAAAGATTGAAAAGCAGTTTGATGAGGCTAAATTTGGACCATTTCCTACAGGATCTGAAGGTTATAAAAAAATTGTCTTTGATGAAAAGGCTGAACCTATCCATTCCCTACAGTTGCCTCATGGAACAAAAAATCCACGTTTCACTGAACATCCAAATTGTTTAACTTCTAAAAAAGATTTGCAAGATTGGTTGTTTGTAGAAACTTTGAAAATGACTAATCCTGACGTGAATACTTTTAGGAGATTTTTTAGAGATCTTATGGATTGTCGTAGGGCTCGCCCTGATATTTATCCAGAGCTTCTGTCGTGCTTTGAGCCTTATAAAGTCCTGTTTCCATCCACTTTGAGGGGGCCCAAAGAAGAAAGACAATATGATTTAGGAATGAGTATTCCTGATGATGATTACTATAGTGGAAAAGGAATGCGCGATCCTAATGTGATGGCAGTTCCTAAAGAACTGAGTCCTGGAAGTCCTTTGGCAGAGGCTATTCATGGTTTAAAACCGATTGATGAAATTTTAAAAGTTGTTGATCGAGTGAATTCTGAAAATTCTAAGGATGGGTTATCTCGGAAAATATCCGTCTTCAGAAATATTTCAGCTTTTCAAGGTATGGATGCTCGAGATATGGAGAGGATTTACACTGACCAATTGATTGATGCAAAAGATGACAAAGAAAAAATTCAAAAAATAAAAGAGCAAATGAAAAAACATTTTGATGATTTTGGAAACGGACGTTTAGTTGTTTATATCCAGGATCCAAAAAATAAAGAAGATAAAATATTCCAAGTGAGTTATCCAATTCAATACAATGATCTCACAAAGACTCACCCAGAAAAACTCTATTTAATGAGCCAAGTGGTTATCGAAAAAGATAGGGTCGATCATTCCTCAAAAAAACCTAATATTGTAAGGCTAGGAGATTTATCTAAAACTTTTCAGGATGCCAAACATTCTGGCTACACAAGACGTGAGACGAGCGACTCTTGCTTTTTATGCCATAGTCAAGACAGTCCTGTTTGGCTCTTGGGAGCACATCCCGATACAGAAAAATTGCTGACTCAAAAAGAAAAAGAGAATCTTAAAAATTTTAATTCTCAAATTAAACGTTATGAAGCTCAGGGAATTTTTTTAGATGCTAGCCCTTATCAGGGAATGGATATGCCATTACTAGGCGATTCCAATCCCAATAGAGAAAAAATTGTGGATTCTTTGATACATGAACATTCTGAATTTTTAACGGATTCTCCTGTCATTCGTAAAAAAGCCATACTCAGCACAATGAATAGTTGTGTGGATTGCCATGATAAGGATGCGACTCGAAGTTATAGACCTTTAGGATTTTCAGATTTGGGCTTAAGGCCTTGGGAGCCTTCAACGAATCAAAATCTACCGGGAGTGTCTGAAACAAATCAAATACAGGCTTGGCTTCATAAAATGGCACCTAAAAATACAAAATTAAATGAGCATGAGAAATTCATAGTGGCAGAAGCTTTTAATAAAGAGTTTAAGGGCGGCTCTTTAACCGCAACTGAAAATCCTAAGTCGCATGAAAAATATGAAGTTCAAGGTAAAATGGGCGAGTGGTATTATAATAAACTTATTAAAAATAATCGTTGTTTCCAGGATTATATGAGGAAAGCTGACAATGAGTTTATTATTCCTACACATTCTTTAGGCTCAGTTCATAGCAAAGACAAAGATAAAAAAAATTAAGCCGCCTAAAATGCCTAATGAGATTTTACAAAAAAATGAGTAGTTTGGCTCTATGAAATTTCGAGGATATAAGCCGGAGGCTTTAGGATTTTTTAAAAAAATTGCAAAGAATAATAATAAAATTTGGTTCGAAAAAAACAAACAGAGTTATTTAAGTTTTGTCATGGAGCCTTCGCGACTCTTAGTTGATGATCTCAATGAATCTAAAGTGTTTAAAAAAAATGAACTTCGTTGTTTAGAGAAAACTCCACTTTTTCGTTTGAATCGTGATGTTCGATTTAGCTCAGATAAGAGTCCCTACAAAAATCATAATGGAATAGTGCTGAGTCGCAGTGGAAAAAGAAAAGAGAATGGTGTTTTTTATTTTCATATAGAGCCCAAGGAATCTTTTTTAGCTATGGGCTTTTGGCAGCCAGACTCACGACTTCTAACGCGATTTAGATTGTGGGTTGTCGAAAATCCTATGAAAGCAAAAAAGCTAATGAAGGAGCTTAAAAAGCATTCCCTAGTATTTCATCAAGAGGATTCTCTAAAGCGGGCCCCCCGTGGATATGAGCATATTCGTGACAATGAGCTTTTGAATCTTTTAAAAATGAAACATTGGATAGTGTCTCAAGATCTAAAAGATAAGGATTTGGAAAGCCCAAAGCTCATAAAAGTCGCTGAGCGCTTTTGTGAAAAGGCAGGAATCCTTCTAAAGGCTTTAAATCCTATATATGATCGATATAGAATCGAAAACCCCGAGAGCGTTGACGCCTAGAGTCTAAGCCCATCTTCCTTTGATGACTTGACTGAATCTTGCAATCAACCAAATTGGTGCCGTGAGTTTTGTTCACCTCCACGTTCATAGCGAATTTTCACTCTCGTCGAGTCTTGTGCGCATCGATAAACTCATCGATCGTGTTCACTCCATGAAAATGCCCGCAGTGGCTCTCACTGACTGGGCTAATCTCTATGGTGTCCTTTATTTTATGAAGGCAGCCAAAGGTCGATCTGAGGGTGCGGTTAAGCCTATTTATGGTGCTGAAATCGGCGTGGTTTTTCCTCAGGGTGGATCTCAATTACGGCACTTAGTTTTTCTTGCGGAAAATAATATTGGATTTAAAAATCTCTCCACCTTAGTGACACTTTCACATACTGAGTATGGCTACAGTCAGGAATTAGGTTTGCAACCCAAACTTCCTTTTGAAATTCTTGAAAAATACAGTGAAGGACTCATTGTTCTCAGTGGTGGACTTAAGGGCTCTATCACTTCATTCTTAATTCAAGATCAAGAAAATCTCGCGGTCGATACTTTGAAAGCGTTAAAGGCCATTTATGGTGAGAAAAACTTTTTTCTCGAATTACAAGATTCAAGATTAAGTCCTCAAATGCGCGCTAATGAGCGCCTCAAAGAATTGGCTCGTGAATATTCTTTAGGAGTCGTGGCCACTTGTGACGTTCACTATCTCGATTCCAAAGAAGCCTTTGCTCATGAAATTTGGATGATGGTAGAGCAAAAAATGACTCTCGAGGAGAATCCTCGTTCGAGTTTGGTGTCTACGGATTATTATTTAAAGACACCCGAAGAAATGGCTGAGGCTTTTCAAGATGTTCCCGAAGCTCTCAGCAATACTGTTGAAATTGCTAATCGTTGCAATGTTAAACTAAGTTTCAAGGATGAAACGGGTAAACGTATTTACCATTTACCGACTTTTGCGGCTCAAGGACAAACTCAAGAAGAACTTTTTATTCAACTCTCTCGAGAAGGTTTAGAAGCACGATTACTTAAGGACAAAATTAATGAGCCTTCTCAAGTGGAGGAATATAAAAAGCGCTTAGAATACGAAGTTGAAGTCATCTGCAAAATGGGTTTTGCGGGTTATTACCTTATAGTCTCAGACTTCATCCGTTGGGCCAAAAGAAATAAAATTCCTGTGGGTCCTGGTCGTGGTTCCGGTGCTGGTTCTTTGGTGGCGTGGGTTTTAGATATTATCGATTTAAATCCAATTGAGAACAAATTAGTTTTTGAGCGATTCTTAAATCCAGAACGCGTCTCTCTTCCCGACTTTGATATCGACTTTTGCCAAGCTCGTCGTCATGAAGTGATTGAGTATGTGACTAAAAAATATGGTCAAGAACAAGTTTGCCAAATAGTCACTTTTGCAAAAGAACAAAGTAAAAACGCAATAAAAGATGTAGGCCGTGTAATGGGTATGAGTTTTGCGGAGAGTAATCGTCTCACAAAATTAATTCCAAGTGTGCAAGCTAAGCCTCTTACAATTGATGAATCGCTTGAACAGGTTGAGGAACTCAAAGGTCTTTACCAAGATGATTCTCGAATTCGTCAGGTCATAGACATTTCCAAAAGTTTAGAAGGGGCCCTTCGCCAACCCGGTGTGCATGCTGCTGGCGTTATTATTTCTGGTAAGCCCATCGCTGATCTCACTCCAATGTCTCGTGATGTGAATGGAAATCTCATCACTCAATGGGACATGAAGATGAGCGAAGAAGCGGGCCTCGTGAAATTCGACTTCTTGGGACTCGTGACTCTTGATTTGTTGGATTTGGCTTGTGAAATTATTCGAAAGCGACCCGAGCCTGAACTCCAAGGATTATTCTACGACACCATACCCATTCACGATAAAAGAATTTATGAGCTTATCTCCAACGGAGATACGATGGGAGTGTTTCAGCTAGAAAGTTCTGGAATGCAAAATCTTTGCACGCGAATCAAGCCCGATTGTTTTGAAGATATTGCGGCCATCAACGCCCTCTTTCGTCCAGGTCCACTCGAAAGTGGAATGGTGGATGATTACATCAATCGTAAGCATGGTCGCGAAAAGGTGACTGTCGCCTTTCCGGAAATGGAAGAAATCCTGAGAGAAACCTATGGGGTTATTCTCTATCAAGAACAGGTCATGGAGATTGCTCGAAGTGTAGCGGGTTATACTTTGGGTGGCGCCGATCTTTTACGAAGAGCCATGGGTAAAAAAATTCATGCCGAAATGGAGGCTCAACGCCAAGTTTTCGTGACAGGTGCTGAGGCTAATAATAAAGATCCCAAAAAGGCTAGTGAGCTTTTTGATCTTATTCAAAAATTTGCGGGTTATGGATTTAATAAAAGCCATGCTGCGGCTTATGCCAAATTGGCCGTGCAATCAGCCTATTTAAAAGCTCTTTATCCCACCGAATTTTTTACAGCGTTGCTCACTATAGAAAAAGAAAACACCGACAAACTCGCTCGCTATATTCTTGATGCTCGAAAACGAGGATTAAAAATTCTCACTCCCGATGTGAACGAAAGTGATATCAACTTTAGTAACGTCGACGAAAAATCCATTCGATTTGGACTATCGGCGATTAAAAACGTAGGCGAAGCTGCAGTCGAATCCATTTTAGAATCTCGAAAAAAGATAGGCCGCTTTGAAGATTTGTTCCATTTTGTGTCGAACGTTGATTTGCGTAAAGTGAATCGTCGAACATTAGAAAGTCTTATTCAAGCTGGAGCTATGGATAGCCTAGAAAATATTCCTAAGGAGGAATTGCGTTCTAGATATTTAGCCACGCTTGATGTGGCCATTGAGTGGGCGAGTCGTGAAGCTGAACACAAATCTGTTGGGCAATTTTCACTTTTTGGAGAAGAGACGGGGGCTCCGGGGACATCCTCGGCTAGCAAACCTTCTTATCAATACGGACAAAATCTTAATTCTAGAGAATTGCTAGATTGGGAAAAAACTCTTTTAGGAATTTACTTAAGTGCCTCTCCATTAGACGCTTTTGAAGATCGAATTAGCAAAACCGAAGCCAAACCTATTTTTGCACTTGCAGAAATGGCACCAAAATCAAAAGTTTGTATTGCGGCGCTAGTGGCCGAACTTAGAGAAGTTCGAATTAAGCGTGGACGACGAGTGGGGGAGATGATGGGTATTGTTCGCTTAGAAGATCAAAGCGGACAGATAGAATTGGTGAGTTTTCCCGATCACTTTAAAGAGTTTGCAAATCACTTTCGTTCTAAAGAAGCTCTTCTTATATACGCAGAGCTTGATTTTGAAGAAGATAAGCCCAAGCTTTTGGGTGGAGAAATTAAACACAACAATTCATTGAGCGTGTTAAATCTTAAGGATCTAGCGGAAACTTGGCCCAAAAAAATCCAAGTGAAACTCGATGTAGAAAAAATTGAGACTCTTCCCAATCCCTCTTTTCTTTTTGGAAATCTTTCCGCATTACTCTTGAAGCATCCTGGACCAGTGCCTGTGGAGCTCGTTCTGGTTAAGCGAGGACGTTTTGAAACATCTCTCGATGCTGATCAAAGCTTTGCCGTTAGGCCGGACAAGTTACTGCTTGAAGAGTTGACTAGAGTGACTAGTGTGCCTGATTGTTTAAGCGCCCAAGCCATTTATTAGTGGTGTGTCGACAAAATGGCGCTGGCAAAACTTTGCACGCTTAGGGGCTTCGCCCTACAATAGAGATATGAAATCTAAGCTTTATCTTTTGAGCGCCTTGATTGTGGCGCTCTTTGGGTGTGTTCGACCCGTGGTTCGTATGGATCCACAACTTCAGCAGCAAAAACGACAATCCGTTGCTGAAAAAAAAGCTCTCCAAGCCAAAGCAGCGCTTCCTGATCTTAAAAAAACATTGTGGGTTTTACCATTTACGAAAAGTTATGCGGCTCCGGGAGAATTAGAGCGTTATCCTATTCCTAATATTTTACAGGTAGAGATTTTTAAAAAATTAGGTGAAAATACAAATCCCTTTCTTTTACCTCTCGAGGATCAAAGAAGTTTAAAAGAAATTGGTTTGGATTCATCGAGTCCTCTTGAAGATCTTATTAAAATTGCTCAAGGTTCAGCCGTCGATGGCTTTTTAAAAGGCGATATCACTGAGGTGAGTCTTAAAGAAGAAGATGCGGCCGAAGGTATGCTACGCACTCGAAAAGTCGATCTCATTATGAAAGTTCATTATGAGCTTTATGATGCGATTTCTGGCCAAAAAGTGACTGAAGGTGACTTGAATGATGTTTATTCTGAAACTCGCTCAGATGTCCTTAATGTGGCTAATACCATTGTGCAGCCGAGAAAAAAATTGGGTCAGGTGGCTGCGGGGGTGACAGCTAAAATGATTGAAGGCCTCACTCCTTATTCGGCAAAACTAGGTTGGTCAGGAAAAATTTTAAAGATTGAGAGCAATCGAATTTTTCTCGATGCCGGTCGACGCACTGGGATTGTTATAGGCGATATACTCAAAGTCATGGAACGTGAACGAAATATTTACGATCCAGATAGTGGTGGCGTTATTGGGCAGGCTCCCGGGCGACTTAAGGGCACCGTAAAAGTGGTTCAGTATTTTGGACTCGATGGAAGCATAGCCATTCTTCAAAGTGGTGGAGATGTCTTCCCTGGCGATCGCATCGAACTCTATTAATTTTTGAGCTGGCTGAGCTTTTTAATTTTTCTACAATAAATATTTCTTAGAGTTCCACCGCGCCATCGGCATGCGTCAGTTGATTATCTATAAGACTTCCTAAAGACACTCGGGGTTCCCGAAGGTCGAGCCATTTAGGCGAAGACCTGAGGAAGGGGGTGCCCTGCCGTGTCTTTAGGAAGTCTTATAGATAATCAACTAACGCACGCTTACGGCCGCACCCCAACAACTCCAAGAAATATTTATTGTAGAAAAATTTAAAAGTTCAGCTAGCGCAAGATTAGTCTTCTTTGAATTTGGAGTGGGAGTGAAAGAGTATTTTTGTATCGAAATATTGGGCACGCTCTAAAGGGTCTGCAATCTGTGCGCCCCTTTTGATGAGAGCCCGATCAGGAATGAACTGATTATCTGTGTCTAAGCCGTAAAGATAATCTTCGTAGTATTCCCTCTCTGGATTGTCAGGATTAAGTTTTCTTAATCCTGAAATCATTTTTTCTCTTTCTTCAAAATAACTTGAAAAGTATTTATCAACGTTAAAAGTTTTATTAAAATTTTGAGCATGAAAATAAGCTTTTAAAAGCTTTAGAAAATTTTTCATTCGAGTTTTTGGAGGAGAGGCTTGGGGCCTTTTTTGAATCGCATAATATTCTCCACTAATTTGAATTGAAGGCATCCTTAAAATTGAAGATTTGTTCAATATGTCAATTTCTCGAGAATGCTGCTCCCATAGAGTTTCAATCACGGGGTATTCCATTACAAAAGCACTTCGCTTTGAATGATTTTGAAGTCCCACGTTGGAGTTGGCAATAATGAGAAGGCCATTGTCCTCCAATAATTCAAAAACGTGATTGAGAGTGCTTTTCATCTCTACGTAATTCAGAACTGAGGAGATTAAGATTGCAGAAAATTTTTTTTGAGCTCGGTTCATGTGGCCTAATGTGCTTTTGTTGAGTTCTTTGAAGTTTTGCCAGGATCTTTCGTCTAAAGAATTCAAGTCGACTTGAAATGTTTTAGTGCTGCTTCCCCTTGAACTTTTGCTTAATTTTATAGCGGCTTCATAATCGTATTCCCAATATACTGTCGGATTTTTTAACGGCACTTCAAGGACTAAAGAATTTTCAAAGGGGCCAATCTCTAAAACAGCTCCATTGGAAGGAATTAAGGATTGATAGCTTCTAATCAATTGAAGGGCTTGGTTAAAACCTGCTCTTCGCATGAGCTGGCTTTCTAAAGCGCGTTCCTCTGGGGGGCCATCTAAAAAAGATATTTTTTGAGCTTCTTTAAGTTCTAAAGATTGTCCGCAGAAAAATTGAACTTCGTTTTCCATTCGTCCAGAAACTAGGGAGCTTTTTAATATTGCGAGACTTAATAAAAAGCTTATGAAGCACTTCTGCATTGCCGCTACTCATTAATGTTGCAAGGCGCAAGAGTCTACTGGAAACTGTTATTTAGATGGAGTCTTACAAATCTAAGTATTTGTAAGTATGAGTATATTCCCTAAGGGCCTCCATTGGGGAACTTGTCAGTTCGTGAGTTTACCGCTAGTCTGATTCTGTGGATGATTTTGATTTTGAAAATTACAAAGTTGAAGCCGAAAGAGAAACTCAGATCCGTTCCCATTTAGACGAAATCAAGGGAAAGGATTGGCTAGGGGAGCTGCTATTTTTATTACAAGAATGTGGTGAAAATAGAGTGATTAGCGATGCCAATGAAATTCCGGGTCTTGGAAAAACGCTCACTGTAAAAGTTTATGAAGTGGGTCTCTTGGATTCTCAAAAAGATGTCGAGATTGAATTAAGTGCTAATGAACTTCTTATAAAAGCGGCTCAAAAAAGTTTGTTAGAAATCAGTTTTCTTCCTAAAAATCATGAATATGTTTTGCTTTATTTTGATCAATCTCGATCCGAGATGATGGAAGCTTTGCGCGAAGTTTTGGCGCCTGCCATTAAAAGAGCCAAACATTTAAAAACAGAGCGCCAAAGAGCATTCCAAGAACGTTTTAAAAATTCAAATTAAATTTCTGATTCTTAAGCTTGTTCTAAGCCCTTAGTGAAGCTAAAACTTAGCTCATGTCCGAAACACCCGTAGATCTCAATGAACAAACCCTCGTTCGCCGTGAAAAACTCAGTCGTTTGCGTGAAAAGAATTTAGCCTATCCGCATAACATTAAAGTCAATTCGATAACTACTGAACTCATTAAACAATACGATTCCGAGCAAGATTCTGAAAAATTAAGAGCATCAGGAACTTTTAGTTTAGGGGGTCGAATACAGTTCATACGATCCTTTGGAAAAGCAGGTTTTTTAAAACTTCGTGATCGCCATGGCGTTTTGCAAATTCATGCGGCTCGCGACAAAATGGATGAAGCTTCTTTTGCTTTTTTTCAAGAATTAGATTTGGGTGATGTGGTTCGAGTTGAGGGTGTTTTGTTTCGAACTAAGACCAATGAACTCACTTTGGAAGCCAAAGAATTAAAAATTCTCAGTAAGTGTTTGCATGCTCCACCAGAAAAGTTTCATGGTTTGAGTGATATCGAAGAAAAATATCGTCGACGTTATCTCGATCTTATGAGCAATGAAGAATCAAGAAAAACTTTTCAGGCTCGAGCTCGGATTGTTCAGGAAATCAGACAATATTTTCTAGACCGAGACTTTATGGAAGTAGAGACACCGATGATGCATCCCTTGGTGACTGGAGCTGCGGCTAAACCCTTTATTACGCATCACAATGCTCTCGATATGGAGTTGTTTTTAAGAATTGCGCCCGAGCTTTATTTAAAACGTTTAGTGGTGGGTGGTTTTGATCGTGTTTTTGAAATGAATCGCAATTTCAGAAATGAAGGAATCAGCACGCGCCACAATCCTGAATTCACGATGCTTGAATACTATATGGCTTATGCCACCTATCATGATTTGATGGATATCACGGAAGACCTAATCACCAGCGCTTGTTTGAAACTTCATGACACTCATGAAATTGAGTATCAAGGAGTGAAACTCAATCTTAAAGCACCTTGGCCTAGGCTTCCCATGGAAGTGGCCGTGAAAGAACGTTCTCAGTATAAGGGAAGTCTTCAAGATTTAACCGCCATGAAAAATTATGTGAAGTCAAAAGGCGTCGATCTTAGTGGTAGAGAAGGGCCTGGGGCCTTGCTGACTAAAATTTTTGAAGAAGATGTTGAAAAGCAATTGGTTCAACCCACTTTTATTATTTCTTTTCCAGTGGAAGTGTCGCCTCTGGCTCGTCGCTCTGATCAAAAGTCTCCAGAGGGATTTGATGTCACCGATCGTTTTGAACTTTTTATATGCGGACAAGAAATTGCCAACGGTTTTAATGAGCTCAATGATCCCGACGATCAAAAACAACGCTTTGAAGCTCAGCTGACTGAAAAGGAAGCTGGAAATGATGAAGCCAGTGATTATGATGCGGATTATATTAATGCACTTGAATATGGAATGCCCCCAACTGCTGGTGAGGGAATTGGAATCGATCGTTTAACGATGCTTCTGACAAATAGTGCGAGCATTCGAGATGTTGTCTTGTTTCCTCATTTAAGAAGAGAATGAAAAGCACATCCCGATTTTTAGCTTGGAGTTGGTGGCTATTTACTTGGGAGTGGTTATTTCGGGGTAAAAGCTCTAATGAAATTTATGGGCAGGCTTTATCAAAGAACTCCATTCGAACCGCTATATTAGCTTTAAGTGTGGGTATTGCGGCGCTCTCTGTGACATTGTCTGTTTTTACAGGCTTTCAAAGAGTTTTGTCGGAGCGAGTGCTCACGCATTTTGGACATTTAAGAGTGGATGTGAATTGGCAAAATTTTAAGAAAATCGACGAGTATTTTGAGAAAAATAAAATTCCATCACTAGAAGCCAAAGAATTTTTTTGGGCTTCGCAAGCTATTGCGACGGGCCCGAAGGCGGGGCGTGGGCTTTTTATTGAAGTTGTTCGTAGAAATGAAAATCCTTTGCCCACGAAGAGTCCCGATGTGATTGCTGCAAAATTGAGTCATTCCCTAGCTCAGTATTTAGGAGTTTCTTTGGGGGAGGGTTTTAAGCTTTTAATACCAGGATTAATTAAAAAAGCCCTACCTATGGAACTGGTTGCCTATGATGATGTGGGAGTTTACGAGTGGGACTCTCGTCGTTTGGTGGTCGATGAGCCTAGCTTGCGACTGTACATTTCTCGCGAACATCCTGATGTTTTTGCTCGTAGGTTAGGCGATGCTCATAGCGTGCGACTTTTTTTAAAAAAAGATGATTTTCCCTATGATGAGGATTTGAAACTGAGAAAGCTTGAGCAAGATGTGAGTGTGAGCAGTCAAAAGTTTTTTACAGATCCTTTTATTAGAGTTCGAAATTGGTTTGAGCAAAAGAAAAATTTATTGAGCGGTGTGGCTTTCGATAAAGAACTTTTATCTATCATTATGGCTTTGCTCACAATGGTGGCAGCGTTGAATGTGGCGACTTCATTATTAGTTCTTTATTTCGAGAGAGATCGGCAAATGGCTTTGATTCGTGCCTTGGGAATGAGTCCTTCTCAGATGCGGTCCTGGATCACCTTACAAGGATTTTTTATTGGTTTAGTGGCTTCGTTGTTGGGGATGTTCATCGGTTTTATTTTGAGATGTGTTATTCCAAGGCTTCCTTGGTTAGAATTGCCAGAAGAAGTCTACAACATCAAAAGATTGCCCTTGGATTTTTCCTTTGGTGAACAATTTGTAGTTTTTAGTTTCGGAATTGTTTCTGCAACTCTAGTGGCTTTTATTCTGAGTTTAGTTTTATCAAGAATGTCTGTTGTTAACGTGCTGGGCCACCGTCGTTAAAAGGCGTCTAGCGACTTCTACAGGGCGACCCCCACCTTTTGGGCCACCGTCGTTAAAAGGCGTCTAGCGACTTCTACAGGGCGACCCCCACCTTTTCACAGCATGCTTGAAAGTCGCTAGGCGCTTTTCTGGACAATCTAAGCAGGCGACACTAAATTACATTCTGAGAATGAACATCCTTAAGGCTCGGGCATTGACGAAATCTTATCACGCTCCCTCTGAGTACAAAGTTCTTGATCTTCTAAATTTTGATGTCAAAAAGGGATCATCAGTGGCGCTCATGGGAGAATCTGGCACCGGTAAGTCCACATTGCTTAATTGTTTTGGGCTTATTGATAGTTGGGATTCGGGTGAACTTGAAATTGCTGGTCAAAATGTGGGTCAGTTAAATGAAGAGCAAAAAGCTAAATTTCGTTTAGATAATTTAGCTTTTATTTTTCAGTTTCATCATTTGATTCCAGAATTAGATGTTGTGAGCAATGTGTTATTGCCACATTATTTAAAGGGAAAGGTCCAAAAAAATAAAGCCGTAGAACTTTTGGAGTCAGTAGGTCTGTCGGAAAAGCTTCATCATTATCCTTGGCAGCTTTCCGGAGGCGAGCAACAGCGCGTTGCTATTGCGAGGGCTCTGGTGACGGATCCTAAAATATTGCTGACTGATGAGGCCACAGGTAATCTCGATCCTAAGCGAGCTGAGAGTATTTTAGAGATACTTTTGAAATTAAGTCGAGACAGAGGCATTACGTTGATTTCTGTAACTCACGATGCTTCTTTGGCTGCGCGGTATAATTTTCAATACCGTTTGAAAAACGGTCGTTTATGGGATTGTCTAGGAAACCGTGAAGTTGTTTAAGTTGCGCTTGGGTGTCATGCCCTATTTATTGGCTATTGGCGCATACTTCTTGCCGCAAATGGCTTTTGCCCAAAACATTGAAGAGATCGAAATTCAGGGCAATCGACGTATCGAAAAAGATGCCATCTTAGAGAAAATGTCTTTGCGCAAAGGGGATTCCTTTGCCCCAGACCGAGTCAGGAAAGATCTTTTAGCTCTTTTTAATATGGGATTTTTTGATGATATTCGTCTCGAAAAATCTGGAAATAAACTCATTGTCATTGTTAAAGAGCGCCCCGTTGTCACTAAAATCACCTTTAAAGGCTATGAAGAGTTTGAATCTAAAGAACTCGACGAAATGTCGGGTTTAAAAGCCTATAGGGTTCTCAATATTCAAGAAATTCGAAAAGCTCAAAGAAATATTGCCAAGCGTTATGAGGAGAAGGGCTATTATCTCGCGCGAGCTGATTATAAAGTTCTTCCCATTGAAGATAAGCCCAATGAAGTTGAACTAGAGCTCAATATTGATGAAAACGAAAAAGTACGAATTCGAAGAATCTTTTTCCTAGGAAATAAAGTTTTTACAAATTCTGAGCTCAAGCAAGCCATTGCAACTTCTGAGGGTCATGCTTTTTCATGGGCAAGCAGTGGTGGAACTTACAGAGAAGATGTTTTTGAACGTGACTTAGGTATGCTGGCTTTCTTTTATGGAGATCGCGGATATATCCAAGCAAAATTTTCTAAACCAAGGGTCACTTTAAGCCAAGATCGTCGTTACGTAGATATTTTTATAGATGTTGATGAAGGCGATCAATTCTTTTTGGGTGATGTGAGTTTTGAAGGCCAAGACAAACTCTTTAGTGATGAAGACTTGAGAAAAAGTTTTGAAATGCAGGAAAAGGATGTCTTTTCTACTGGAAAACTTCAAGAGCAAATCTTAGCTCTCACCGACAAGTATGGAGACGAAGGTTATGCCTTTGCCAACGTTGTTCCTCGAACGGCCATACGTGATGCTTCTAAAATAGTAGATTTAAAAATTGATATCGAAAAAGGTGAAAAAATTTATTGGGGCAAAATCACTGTTAGTGGAAACACTAAAACTCACGACAAAGTGATTCGAAGAGAGCTTTTGTTTGCTGAAGGTGAGCTCACACATGCTACTAAAAGAAAAAAGAGTTTTGAAAACATAAGGCGACTCGGTTTTTTTGGTAAAGATGTTAACTTCGTCACGAGTTCTCCTTCTGGGAAGCCCAATGTTCTCGACCTAGAAATTAAAGTTGAAGAAAAACCGACTGGCTCTCTCAACGTATCGGCTGGTTATGGTACAGCTACTAAATTCGTTTTTGGGGCTCGTGTTGGGCAAAACAATCTTTTTGGTCTTGCTCAGCAATTGCAATTTTCACTGGATATAGCTTCTCAAGAATCTAGAGCCGTTAATTTGTCTTGGGCTGATCCAAAGATTTTTGATTCTGAATGGTATTTTGGAAATAATTTTACTTATTCTCAGGGTCGAGTCGGACCCCCTTCTGAATTGGAATACACGTATCTTCAAAAGAGCACAGGTGGGTCACTTCGTTTGGGTCGTGAAATCGCCGAGTTCACGAGTCTTTATGGTCGATACAGAATTTCTCAAAATAAACTAGAGAAACCTATAAATCCTGCCATTTTTACGAGCGCAAAAGATGCTAATTCTATAATCAGTGCCGTATCTACCGACATTGAGTACGATACGCGAAACGACCGCCTCGATCCTAGTAAGGGATGGTATTTGTCGGCTTCCTTTGAGGTGGGCGGATTGGGTGGAAGAACTTTCCAATCCTTAGGCTTTAGTGTTCGTCGTTATTTTAATTTGTTTTGGAAGGCCGTTTATAGAAGCAATATAGAATACGGACTTTTATTTAATGGTATGAACCATGAATCCATTCCTGATTCTGAGCGATATGTACTTGGTGGAATACAAAGCCTGCGTGGTTACTCTCAAGGAAGTATAGGCCCCTCTAAAACTTTGCCTAACACTCGCGACAATCGTCCTGATTTGACACGGCCTTATGTTATCGGTGGTGAGCAAAAGGTTGTGATGAATCACGAAGTGGAATTCCCGTTAATTCCCGAGGCAAATATTAGGGCTGTAGTCTTCTTTGATGCAGGAAATACATGGAACAAATTTGAACAACTCTCACCAGCAGTGCTGAGCAATTATGGTTGGGGTATCCGATGGTATTCTCCTATGGGCCCCTTGCGTTTTGAGTGGGGATATCCTTTAGCTGTTGGACCATTTAGTCAGGGACTTTCACCTGAATTTCACTTCATTATTGCGCCGACCTTCTGATTGGATTAGATTTTAAAATTATGAAATTATTTTACAAAGTTTTACCTTTATTTGTTGCTTTACCCCTTTTTGCGGGTGTGAAAATTGGAACTGTTGATCTTCAGCAAGCTTTACAAGAAAGCCAATCTGGAAAGAAGGCAAAAGAAGCTTTAGAAAAAGAATTCAATACTCGTAAGTCTACAATTGATAAAGAGAGAACTGCTTTTGAAAAACTACAAGAAGATCTTCAAAAGAGTGCAGCACTACTTTCAAAAGAAGCTCGTGGAAAAAAAGAAGCTGAAATGCAACAAAAGGCTATGAATCTTCAAAAGATGGTTCAAGATTCTGAAATGACTATGCGACAAAAAGAAGCAGAAATGACTAAGCCTATTATCGAAGGTTTAAGAGAATTGCTTCCTGATCTTTCACGCAAAAGAGGCGTAGATTTAGTGGTCGAAAAAAATGCGGGACTTCTTTATGCTGTAGACATCAGTGATATGACAGAAGAACTCATTCGACTTTACGACGAAAAAAATAAAAAGAAAAAATAAGAGGTTTCAATGGGCGAGACAAGAGCTCGTTTCCGTTCCTTATCTAGAGTTTGGCCAGATGGACCCTCGGCATTAATTGCTGACTGGCTTAAGCTGGGCTTTGATGTGAGCAGTCCTTCGGCTAAAGTCATTGAAAGTCTTAAGGCTCATTGGCCTCATATAAGCACTCCAACTTCAGATGATTCAGTCGCTGATAATCATTCTTATGTATATTCAAAAGAGTTAAAGGGCCCATCTTCATTTGGCTTGCATCTTTGTGAAAATGCCAATGAAGTTTACCCAAACGCCATTATTGTAAAAAACGTTGAAGCAGCTTTTGATTTTATACTCAATAAAGTGAGTGTTCCTGAGTGGACTGGAAGAGGTGTGGATACACCTGAAGAAGTTCAGTGTGAGAATAATGTTTTAGTGGGGCCTGATTGTGTTTTTGGGCAGGGAGTTGTGCTTGAAAGCGGCGTGCGCATTGGTGCCAGAGTTAAAATTGGTGACCATACTCGAATCGGTGCTAATTCCTTTATTGCTGATGACACTGAAATCGGGCATCACTGTCGCTTAAAATCACACACCGCTATTGGGGGATATGGTTTTGGTCTCATAAGATATCCCAAAGATAATTTTGCAAGAATAAGAAAGCATATTGGTCGTGTTGTTATTGGTGATCGAGTTAATATTGGATCCTTTGTTTCAATAGATCGCGGTGTTTTATCAGATACGACAATTGCTAATGGTACTTGTCTTGATAATCATATTCAAATTGCACACAATTGTAGTTTGGGTCAGAACAATGTTCTTTGTAGTTATGTGGGACTTTCTGGCTCCACTCATTTTGGAAATAATGTCACTGTTGGCGGAATGGTTGGAACTAAAGGGCATTTGACAGTCGGAGATAATGTGATGGTTGCTGGACAAAGCGGTATTACCACTAACATTCCTTCGAATTCACAAGTCAAAGGATATCCTCCTCGGCCTATTAGTGAAGCTTTAAAAATTGAAGTTCTCACTGGAAAACTTCCCGAAATTTATGAGCGATTAAAAGCACTGGAGAAAGCTTTAAAATAATGTCATCTGTAGAAATTCATCCCACTAGCATTGTTGAAAAAGGTGCTGAACTTGATGTGAATGTAAAAATTGGTCCTTTTTGTAGGGTTGGCTCTCAAGTGAGGCTGGCTAAAGGAAATCATTTGCATTCTCATGTTGTTATAGAGGGGCACACTACTTTAGGTGCTGATAATCAAATTTTTCCATTTGTTTGTTTGGGAGCTCCTCCACAAGATTTAGGTTATAAGGGCGAAGACACTCAATTAATTATTGGATCCGCTAATACTTTTAGAGAGTCCTTTACAGCGCATAGAGCATCAGCAAAGGCCGACGGCAAAACTGAAATAGGAAATAAAAATTTTTTTATGGCTTATTGTCACGTGGCTCATGATTGCAAAATTGGAAATCAAACAATTATGGCCAATTATACCGCGCTTGCCGGACATGTAATTGTAGAAGATTTTGTGAATATTAGTGGTCATTCTGGCGTTCAGCAAAAAGCGAGAATTGGTTCTTATGGTTTTTTAGCTGGAGCCACGGAGTTGCGCCGAGATTTAGCTCCTTTTATGGCGGCACGTGGAGATTCCGAAGTCGTGGGTCCAAACTTAGTGGGATTAAAGCGAGCAGGTTTTAGTGAAGCTGAATTACGATGCATTCGTGAAATTTATAAAATTTTTTATAAGAGCCCCTTAACCGCTGAAAAGTCACTTGAAAAAATTAGAGAACTTTATTCTCAGGAGAAAGTGGCTCAGACGTTTTTAAATTTTATTGAGAAAACTGTCATTGGAGTTCAACGATGAGACCCGTAAAATTCATGGTTGTTGGTGCGGGTAAAATGGGCTCTACTTTTATTAAGCAAATTGCCAAAGATGGTGAGCGCTTAGGTATAGAGCTAACGGCCATTGTTGAACCTGAAAAAGACAAATCTGCTGCATTACTGGCTGAGTTTCCTGAATCTAAAAGACCCTTATTATTATCTAATGTTGGTTCGCTCACAAAGGTTCCCGACGATCAGCGTCCTGAGGCCGCTATTGTTTGTGTCCCTGCAAAAATTCAAAGTGAGATTGCAGAAGCGTGTCTTTCCACTGGAATGCATTGCTTGGTCGAAAAGCCTGTTGGTTTTTCTGCTGTCAACTGCAGAGAGCTTGCCGAAAAAGCTAAAAAATATAAAAGACATTTACAGGGATCCTTCCCCGAGAGGTGGATCTTTGCAGAACTATGGAATCACTGGAAACCTAAGCAAGGTGTATGGACTATCAATGCCATTCGGGTGAATCCCTTTGTTCCTCGTTCTTCTGATATGGATGTTCTGCATGATCTCATGGTCACCGATTTAGATTTGTTTGTACTTTTAAGCTCTGTTTTTGATTTGCCCAAGATTGTTAAAGTTCGAGCTTGGGGTCGCAAACTGAGATCCTCATTGGTGGATTACGCCATTGTGGCTTTGGACCTTGAGGATGGAGGAATGGCACGGTTTTTTGCTTCTCGTTTATCGGCTGAAACTAATCGAGCTTGGGAAATGACAGGGCCTGATTGGCACGCTTCTTTTAATTTTATGCGAAGAACTTTAAAAAGGTTTGAGCGTGCGGGTCGAGATGTGAATCTTTTTCAAGCTGTACAAAGTCGTGCAGAGCTCAGTGAACCCATCGCCTATGAGTTGGAGTTTTTTAGAAGAACTCTCGAGCAAAGTGTGCCAGTTTCAGAAAATGCTAAAATGGATTTTGGCGATTTAAGTTCTTTAAGAGCTTTTCCTCATACCATTTATAGAACGCATGAAATCGTAGATGAAATTTTAAGTTGCATGCAGGTTTTTGATCATTAATGAAAAAAAAACGAGTTCTGATTTCATGTGGCGATCCTTCGGGCGATCAAATTCTAGCAAAAGTTATTCAACATATTAAAAGCATCGATCCTCAATATGAGTTTGTCGGTTTGGGCGGGCCTTTATCGGAGCAGGCGGGGTTGAAAGTGATCGCTTCAACTAAAGATGTTGCCGTTGTCGGGATCGTAGAAGTTTTAAAGAAATTACCCAAAATTTTTGCAGCTCTTAAAAGACTTGAAGCTGAGCTCAGTAACGTTGATTCAGTATTATGTGTAGATTTTCCTGATTTTAATTTTCGATTAGCTGAAATGGCTAGAAAAAAATCTATACCCGTGGACTATATTATAGCCCCACAAGTTTGGGCTTGGAGATCGTCTCGTCTTCATGTCATGAAAAAATGGCTTCGAAGAATTTATCCTGCTTTTAGTTTTGAACAAAATTTATTTTCAGATGCAGGTTTAGAAGCTCGCTATTTGGGGCATCCCTTAAGAGACGTTTTGCCTCCATTGTCGAGGCGTCAGGCTCGAGAAACTTTAGGCCTTGATGAAACACAACAATTAATGTCACTACTCCCAGGTTCACGACATGGTGAAATCTCTCGGCATTTGTCTCTTTTTTTAGAGGCTTGGGTAGAATTTAAAAAGTTATATAAAAAAAACGGCATAAAATTTCCATTTATTGCGTACGTTCCATTGGCAAGGGGTTGGACCAAGGAACAAATGGAAGCACTCATTCAAAATAAGCATGATTTAGAACTTTGGAAGCAATTTTTAGATTCTGGAGAATGGAAAATTCAATATCAGGCTCATCTTTGTATGATGGCTTCTGATTTTGCATGGATCACTTCAGGAACAGCAACGCTTGAAGCAGCGTATTATCAACTTCCACACATATTGGTTTATAAATTAAGTCGCTTTAGTGTGTTTGTAGTTCAGCAACTTAGTGAATACTTTAGAAAACCCGACGCTAAAGCAGGTCTTCCTAATATTCTTTTAGAGCGAATGGTTATACCTGAAATGTTGCAGCAACATTTAACCCCTAAAACTTTGGCCAATGAAAGTTTTGAACTTTTGCGAAATTCATCAGAAATGTATAGAATTAAAAAGTTCTTAAGATGGATACCAAAGCGTATGGGGGAGGTCGGTGCCACAAATAGAATTGCTGCTGATTTAATGCAACTCTGGCATGAGACTCCATGAACCCAATTTCATTTCTCTACCTTCAACTTTTAAAACTTCATCGAAAAATAAAAAAGCCTAAAAACTTACCTTGTCCTGTAATCTCTGTTGGAAATATAGCAGTAGGGGGTCGGGGAAAAACTCCGATGGTCATTAGTATTGTAAAAATTTTAAATGAAAAGGGTTATCATCCTGTTGTTTTAACTCGGGGCTATCGTCGTGAAATTAAAAATCCAGTTTGGATTTTACCCGATCAAAAAAACCAAGATCTTTCTGCTGAAAAATGTGGAGATGAAGCTTTAGAAATATTCTTGAAATCTCGAACCACTGTCTTGATTGGTCATAAACGTTTCTCAAATGCGATGACCTATTTGACTCGATATCCTGAGTTGCTCCCTAAAGTTGTTTTTGTGCTCGATGATGGATTTCAACATTGGGAAATTAAAAGAGATCTAAATTTAGTTTTGGTGACACGCTCTGATTTAGAAACTGAGAAAATACTTCCCTTCGGTCGCCTTCGAGAACCCCCGTCTGCATTGAGTAGAGCCACTCAAGTTTTAGTACTCAATGAAGATTTTAAGAAAACGACTGCGATACCAAAGCTTAAAAGTTCCGATAAGAGTGTGGTAGCTATTACGACACGAGCCGAACCAACACGTTACTTAGAAGAGATTAAAGAATCTTATAAAAAATTATTTTTTTACGCCTTAAGAGATCATGCTTCAATGAATGAGATGCTAAGTCTCTTAGATAAAATTCATGAAGGTGGTTTACTTTTATTGGGCTGGAAAGAAATAGTTAAAATTCTTACTTCCCATGATTTATCTTTATTGGCAGGCGGACAAGAATCCTTTGAATTATTAGTGGGTGGTCAAGTCTGGGAAGTTTTATTGGTCGACTACGAATTAACTTTTCTAAAACCCGAAAAACTCGAACTCCTTAAATCCAACATTACCCAAATCCTCCCGCAAATTTAATTGTGCGCGAGGAAACGGGCCTGGGATGATGGGTTTGGTATGGG
>CAZSSP010000011.1:0-57438 GCA_964609695.1 uncultured Bacteriovoracaceae bacterium | reverse complement strand
CAAAGGCCTCTAGGCCATCATAGGCAATGTCCTCGTTGATTTTAATTTGTGAAATAAATTCATGATGTCTAAGCAGGGCCATTTGCGAGAGTCTGAGCACGCGTGTTCGTACAAGACATTCACTGACTTTGAGCTCGCGAGCAAGCGATCTATTAGAGCGGTTGTGTAGAACACCAAAGAAAATTCGATGATTAAACCTAGCTCGTTTTTGAAATCTAAAATTAAGATCAAAGGTGGCATCAGAAAAACTTCTACGACAATACTTACACAAGAAGCGCTGGCGAATGCTGCCATCTAGACGAAATTCTCGCCCCTTAACAATATACGGCGGAGAAGCCTCAGTAAAACGTCTAGCCTTTAGATATGGCCTTAAACAATACTTATTGGGACAATGGGGTGGTTGAAATAGTTCTTCCGATTGCATAGCAATCAGACCCTTGCACATCTCATACCAAACCCCTCATCCCAGGCCCGTTTCCTCGCGCACAATTAAAATTGATGGTTGTTTTTGAGGGCGATGAGGAGGGCGAGAATACCAGAGAGGACGACTAAGGATGCGCTGATGATGGGTGCTTTTTTAGTAAAACTAGTGAGTTTTTCTTGATCGTTGAGTTTGTTGATTCCCGTTACGACTAAGAGACCTAAGCTTACAAGCGTAAAGGCGAGGCCAATGCTAAATCCCATCACTGTAAAAAAACCTAAAGCAGCTTTTCCTGTTGAGAGTGCGAGGAGCATGACGGTGATAGACGCTGGGCAGGGAATCATGCCGCCAGCGGCACCAAATGAAATAATTTGTAAAAGTCCCGGTCTTTCTCCATGGCGAACGTATTGAGGTAGAGCTTTCTCATGGGCTCGAGCGTGAGCTATGTCGTCTAAATGTTCGTGATTGTGCTCATGATGATGCTCGTGCTCATGCTCATGGCTATGATCATGAGTATGCTGCTTTAAACCAAAAATTCTACGTTGTAACATCCAGAGTCCAATAAGTATGGCGATAATTCCACTGGAATACTCGAGCCATTTTATGGCATCACCCGCAAAAGCTTCATTGCCTAACCATAAGGCAATGGCTGAAATCCCGATGACAACTATAGAATGAGTTGTGGCAACTGATAAGCCTAAAATGATCGAGTCTCTTTTAGTTCCTTTGATGCCAATTAAATACGCTGCAGTAAGGGCTTTTGCATGGCCCGGCTCAAGCGCATGTAGTGCGCCGAGGGCTAATGCTGTGGGAAAGTAAAATAAGTTTAATGCAGCGTCCATTCTTGAAGTATTCTTATTCCTTATATTGATTTTGTCGATATTATTTAAAACTTAAACAGTCGCCATTGTTAAATTATTAAATAGATTTGTTAAGTCTTTTCTTTAAATGTCTATTGAGGGATTTTGGATTTGTGTGCTTTTATCTAAGTTCAGGAGCTTCTATGAAAAAGTATTTCTTAAAACTTCTCTATACTGCATTTTTAATTTCTACTACCCATTCTACTCTGGCATGGAGTGGCCGCCACTTTGATCAGTCCATTATTGTGATATTTGAAAATACAAATTATGCCGATGTTATTAAAGAACCCTTTTTTGCTAAACTTGCCAATCAGGGAGCTAATTTTGATAATTTTTTAGCAGAAACTCATCCTTCACAACCGAATTACATAGCTCTCACTTCTGCATCACTTCATGGAATTTCTACAAATAACATTATAAATTTGAGTGTAAGAAATATGGTCGATTTACTTGAAGAGAAGGGTTTAACATGGAAAGCGTATGCAGAAGATTATCCTGGCCAATGTTTTTTAGGCGCTACTTCTAAAGATTATGTTCGAAAGCATAATCCATTTATTAGCTATCTTAACATTTCAAAAAATCCAAATCGCTGTGCTAATATCGTTAATGCTGATCAGTTTGATTTAGACGCTCAAAGCGGAAAATTACCCAATTATTCTTTTTATATTCCGAACAATAAAAACAATGCTCATGACACAAATATAGCTTTTGCGGATAAATGGTACTCTACTCATTTTTCAAAATATGTTGATGATCCTAAATTTATGCAAAACAAAATTTTGATTTCAACATTCGATGAAAGTGGAATCAGTCAGCGTAATAAAATTTATACAACTATAGTTGGACCTTCCGTTAAAAATGAAACATTCTCAGACAATTTAAATCACTATAGTCTTATTAAAATGTTTGAAGATAATTGGGATTTGGGAAATCTTGGGAAAGAAGACGTGAGGGCTAAACCCATACCTAATATTTGGAGATGGTGACATTTTCTCTCTCTTTAAATAGGCGCAAAGTGCTGTAATTAATGGGTTTTTATTTTTTTTTATTTCACTAATTATTTAACGTTTTCCTCCGAAAAGAGGGCATGGAACACAGCGTAGAAAAGTCGAATGCCTCTTTGTTTAAAAAGTTAAGTCTTATATTTGGAATAGGCGCTTTATTGAGTGTTTTGTGGGTGGCTAAATATTACAGAGATCTTTCCACTTTGAAAAATGAATATCTCGCTAAATCAAAAGTCGAAGAAGAGAGAGTTCGTCAAAAATTAAATGAAAAATTAGGTTACGTCTATCAAGCCGTAAGAACAATGTCGCTCGTTCCTGGAGTTAGAAAAATAAAGAGAAGTGGAAGTAATTTTGATGAAGATGCTAAGATGACAATTCAGCAGCTTTATAATAACGCTTTTTTGAATATTAAAGTTTCTGAAATATATCTTTTACCTCGAAGTATGGACCCCGATAAAATTGATCCTAAAACACAAAAGGGAGAAGAGCCCATTGTAACTTTTGATGAACTCATAACATCGAGTTCATCACATAAAGATGAGGCTCAAGTCGAAGAGAAGGCTCCTGAAATGGAGGAATTAGAGATCGAAGAATATCGTTTGATGAAAGTGCAACTTGAAACTTTAGCTCAAAAATATCCTACCAACAAAAGTTTTAAAGACTTAGAAATTCCTATGCTTTCAGGGCCAGAGGTTATCACTTGTGATAATTCTGAGTTTACTCTTGCTGAATTAGAAAAACACGACGACACAAATAGAAAAGGAATCGTATTTACTGTTCCCGTATATGATATGGAAGGTAAATTTGCTGGTGGGGTGAGTGCAGTTTTAAGGTCTAATGTGATTCGATCATTAGTTCCAAAGGGATCCTATGGTATTGTCAACCAAGCGCATTCATTTGTGGGAGTGACAGATCCTAGCGATTCTTGGAAAGCTTCATTAGAGCATTTTTCAAAGGGTTCAAAGAATCCAAATCTTATTTATAGTCAAATTGAGACTCTGGATTTTCCTGATAATAATGTCTGGCAACTTTGGTCTGCAAAGTCAGATGATGAATTTTGGAGCTCAGAACAAATCCTAGGTTTGAAAAAAGTGTTTTGGGGAACACTTCTCTTTTTATGGCTCTTAACTTTTGGTTTGATGTGGCAAAGCAAAAGAGATTTTGCAACTCTTTCAAGAATAATGAAGTCCACTTATGAGTTGTCAGGTCAATTATCAAATTTATTGACTAGCATAAGTGATTTAGACACCTCTTCGAAATCGATATCTACTTCTTCTCAGAGCCAGGCTGCGGCCATTCAAGAAAGCGCACAAAGTATGGAAGAAATTACAGCTATGGTCAGTCAAAGTTCTTCCGGTGCGGAAGCGGCCTTGGGATTAGCGGAAGAAGGTAAATCTAGTTCTGTCGAGGGTAAAGATGTAGTGACTCAGCTTCAATCTGCGATGAGAGATATTGAATCAACGCAATCTGAAATCGAGAAAATTGCTCAAGTTATGAATGATATCAATTCTAAAACATCAGCCATAAATGATATTGTTTTTCAAACACGTTTATTAGCGTTTAATGCCAGTATTGAATCGGCCAGGGCTGGAGTGCACGGAAAAGGTTTTTCAGTTGTTGCGGAAGAAGTCGGAAAATTAGCGGCGCAATCAGGAAAGGCCGCAACAGAAATTTCTACTCTTGTAAAAGATTCTTTAAGTGTTGTTCAAGATACGATGAGTACTTCATCAGATAGAATCCGAAAGGGGCGTGAACTTTCTGAAAAATGTCATGAATCATTTCAGAAAATGATAGATGGATTGAATGAAATTGGGGCTTCAGTGAATTCTGTAACATCGGCTTCGAGAGAACAAGTGGCAGGCATTAAGCAAACTAATATTGCCATACAGGAAATGGATAAGGTCACTCAAAGAAATGCTAATATCGCTCACGATATTGAAGTTAAAGTCGACAATTTAAAAAAAGTTGCTGAAATTATTGAACACAATATTCAGCAATTACTTGGAAACAAGGCCCCTAAAAAGCTGAGTTCCGATTTGACTACAAGGCTGACTTCAAGTCCCAGAGGCGAATTTAAAAAAGCTTCATAAATAACTAGTCTTCTTAGCAACCTTGAGCCCCACATCCTTCCATTGAAGCATAGCCAATGGGTTTTCCATCAGCAGAACTATTGACCATATAATATTGTTTCATGCTTGAGTCATAAACTAAATAAGCATCTTGATTGTTTGGTTTTACTTGAATTCCCCAAGGAGATTCAATGGTGATCTGATTTTGAATGTCATAGCCAGCTTGAGACATTTTCACCATTTCAACTGGAGTTGTTTTAAGAGCCCCAACAAGTCCATCAGCTTTATTTAAGAGTGAGTCCATTCCTGTTACGTTTTGAAGTTTTGTAATTAACTTTGGATTTTTAATACCAACGTCAGATAATGGCACTGGCTTATATTTTCCCAAAAAAGTTTCTTTTCCAATAATATAAAAATCTGGTTTATCTCCATTCATTTGAAGGGCAATTATGCTTCCTTTGTTTTGGGCTAAAAAGGCTTGTGTGTATTGAGTGGAGTCTACAGAACCTAAGTGTTGTCGAATGACTGCTGGAATATCATCAAAGCGATCAGAGTTAATTTGGTAACCAACTATGGGGGCATCTTTAATAAATGTGAATTTCGGTTTTCCGTTAACAGCGTCAATCATAGCTGACTGGCTTACTGGAATTTCTGCTTTTTGTTGGCTAGCAATGAGCTTTTCGCTTTGTTCTTTTCGGTATGAAGCTAATTGATCTAGGAGTCCTTGGGGAGGATGTTTTAGTGAGTTCAAAAATGCTTGGCCAGTTTTGTAGGCACCTAAGGCGGCGATAGCAGTGTCGAGTCCAGAAATTTTTGATTCTTTTGCGAAGGAGGCGGCAGATAATAAATAATTTCTAGCAGCTTCTTCGTTGCCAAGTTCTGCTTCTTTTTGTGCTTCTCTGAAAGCCATTTCGGATTTTTGAGCTTTATTAAAATAATTTGTGGCACTCAAAACAGTCCCTGTAGCAGAGGCCGTAAAGCCTAATCCTTGAACTAGAGTAGTGTATATGCCTCCTAGAGAAGCTACTCCTCCGGCCATGGAGCCTATGCCTGCGCCCCATGCTGCCATGGATAAAGCGTTCTTTTGGAGTTGAGCTCCATTTTCACGAACTTCATTGAGGTAAGCACACATGAATTCATCGTTTAAGTATTTTCTACGTTCATGGGCGCCAATAATTATGGAGCTTAAACCTCTTACCTGACCATAGGTATAAGCGCCTAATCCTCCTGCTGCGGCTCCGTAAAGTGAGGCTTTAAGCATGCCTGCGATGACTGCGGAAGGTGCGGTTATACTGGGAGTGCTAGCAGCAGCTCCACCTGCTAGCGTGGCTACTCCGGCGCCAGTCGCTGTAGCTCCTGCGGCTAATCCAACGTAAGCTGCACCAATAACCACTATAGGGAGTGCAGCCATAAAATAAGGCTTAGATCTTTCGGCCTCTTGAGCTTTTTGTGAACCAGCATTTCCATTTAAGGCAGCTTCGCTCATTTGATGCTGATAAATTCTTTTGATCATTTCCTTTTTATAAATTTCATTTATCTTTGATACTTGTATCGATTTAATAAGATCATTTCCCTTTTGGCTAAAATCATTTCCAGCTTTATTGAGTTTTGAAGCTCTTGTGATGCTTAAAATGAGAGAGTTTGTGTTTGAGTAGCTATTTCTTGTTTTACTAAGGTTCTCAAATGAATTGAGATAAGCCTTATAGGCATTTTTTGCGTTTGTATCGGAATCTAAGAGTTCAAATAATTGATCAAGATTTTCTCTAGAGTAAATGGCTGCGAGGGCGTTTAGTCCATCGGGAGATATGGAATTAGAATATTCATTGATTAGAGAATTCAATTGAATATTTTTTTCTTGCTGAGTTAAGGATTTGTTCTCCCTTACATCTTTCGACTTTTTAATAAATTCAGATATTTTTAAATTATCCTCATTGGATACTTTTCTTATACAGTCAGAATCAATTTTTTTTGTTGTCGTGATCTTTGAATGTTTGATTTGTGAATTAGTGGCCTCAGAGACGTTTGTGTAGATTAGGGTCGCGGTTATTACAATTTGTGAAAGTGATTTGTCGATTAATTTCATGTTTCAATTATGTTAGGAAAATAGCTTTAATAGTGTGAAGATTTCATTAATAACCAAAACTTTTTGGATTCTTAACAAAATTTTAATATATAAAGGGCAAATTGTTGAATCTTAATGAATCTCTGAAAACCAATTGGCTAAAAGAGTGTCTCTATAAGCTTTGGTTTCACTATCCCATTTGTCGAGATGGTCTAAGGCTTCTTGGTATCTGGGGTTCTCTGTCCCGTCATTGAGTATTTCTCTGTATTCTGGATGGTTGATTAGAATGACGGCAATATAGTGCTTATTGTTGGGGCCTTCTAATATGCCAGCGATGCCTCTAACGAAAGAGAGATAGCCGGTTTTTTGATAAAAGACTTTGCCATCGTATTCTTTCTTGACGAAGTACTTATAAAAATCCTTTCCTGAGAATTTTTTTAAAGCAGTGCTTTTAAGAAATTCACTGAAAAGATTAGCCGAAATTTTATTTAAAGGACTGAGTCCCGAGCAGCGATCTATTTCGACTTTGTCTTTATGAACGTTCAGGGAAAGAGTGTTGAGTAAGTAGTTTTGTAAATTCTCTGCATTGGATTTTAAAGTTCCTTCAAAGCTTTTTGCGCAAAGTAGTTCTATGGCTAAATTATCACTTCTATATAAAATATCAGCTATAGATTCAGAGATTGCGGGGCTCGTAATGTCCATAACTAATTTAGAGTTTTGAGGATTGGATTCGATGGGGTTGTCAAGTTTGAGAGATTGGCTAATGGCTCTAATTAGACTTTCTCCAGCGTTTTTGAGTGTGATAATTTCAGAAATTTTTCTTTTGGATTTTAAGCTAAGGTCCTTCCACTTTTCATAATCGATTTGCCAAAGATCGCTGAGCTCAGTTTTACTGAGAGGGCTTAGAAGTTCCTTTTGAGGGTTTTTATTCCATAAGAGATTATTCGAAGGAAAGAAGCGATTAAATAGAGTGTCTGAAGATTCTTTGTAAGTGATCTCTAGAAGATTTTCTTTAATAGAAAGAGCAGATACGCCTGGGTTGTAAGTGTGATAGGGGTCGAAGTATTTTGAGATAACGGATTCATTGTCAAAAAAATAAGGTGCATAGTTCAAGTGAGATTTTCCGGGAGTTTCTTTTATTTTTTGAAGAATTGAATCTAGTGAGCTGAGTTTTAATAAGGGGTCGCCTTCACTTTGAAGAATCCACTCATGGTCGTTTTCAAAAAGCTTTGTGTGAAATTTATAACTTTCTCCGAGAATCTCGAGAGAGGCATAGCTGCTAAGTATTTTTGTCACCGAAGCTGGAATGAGGCTGATATGGGGGTCCTTTTCGTGAAGACTATGCGCGTTTTCAAGCTCCGTAAATTGATATGAAACAACAGTTCCCGTCGGAAGACTAAGTTTAGAAGCGGGTTTTTTTTGTACCTGGCTCAGTACATCGAGTTCTTCATTTCTATTAAATTGAAGGAGTTCTCTATTATGGGGCTTTTCTGTACAAAAGCTTAAAAATATCAACGGTAAAAACTTTTTAAGGTAGGCTCTCATATATAGATTGTGACACTATATAATTTCATAATCTAGATTTGTAAAAATAATTGAAGTTCTTCCTTTAAAGCTTTGCAAATAGGCTCTTAAGATTTTAAAGAAAATACCGAGGGTTTATGGAGAAGCGGCGTTTGAGATTTTATTACATTTCTTTATTGTTGAGCTTGGCAGCCTGTAATTTACGGCAAAATTCTGCTGTCTCCACTGAGGCGAGTCCTATTGTGGATTTTACGCCTGATTCTATTGACTCATTTATTAAAAATAGGCGAATTCAAAAAATTGAGGATTTTTTAAATCATCCTGATTTACCTCAAGCTTACCGTGAGAATTTTCTTCCATTAAAAGAGGCGATCACCTTACAGCCAGCGGCTTTAGACTGCCCAAGAGTGCTTTCCTATGGTCAAACATCTTCCTTAGTCTTTTCTTTTAATTGTGGTGAGCTGTCCTCCGAAGAAGAGCCCGGACAGCCAAATAATCATTTAGAAATGGTTTTTCATAACAAGGAGATTTCTCAAACCCAAACTTTTTCGTTAAACTTTGCAAGTCACGCCGTAGAGATGCATGGTCCTAACCCTGAATTATGCATGGAATGTCATACTGAAAATGATAAGCCACTTATTCGTGGATTAAATAAACAAGCTTTTAATGATCAGGAGTGGGCGTCGTTCCGTGAACTTGTCAGAAATTCACCCAAAAACCCAAGATATATTCGTTATCGGAGTTTTAATTGGGAGCAAGAAAATACTTTTTCACGATTGGGAGATTTTATTCAGAAAGAGTGGGGTCGCTGAGAATTTAATCTCCTTCAGTGGTGATTTCGATGTGAAAAATACCATTTTCAGTTTCAAATGGAAGAATAATAGTTTTTTCTTTACTGAGTGTTCTAGTTTTTAACTTTTCACCACGAATAATTGTAGGAATTGCCATATCTACTTTATAGCCTTGATCAATTAAAACTCTTTTGGCTTGTCCATAAATAATGTTGAGCAATTCTGCTGCGCCATCTTCGAGTTCAGCTGTGAGTTCTTTAAATTCTTCACCTAACATTTTGCTCATAATTCCTAAGAATACTTTTTCAGGGTAGCAGAGCGAAATAGATCCGCAGAAAGAAGCGCTATTGAGAGTTATGACGCTAGCAATTTGAAAGTCTAATTCTTTACCTTCACCTTTAAAAAAGGGCTTATGTGATTTTGCCTCAGTGTGACATTGGACTTTAAGCGTTGTCATTGTGCCTTGGATAAAGGGTTTGAAAAAATTGACATCATTAAATTTAGACATATTTTTTTATTATTAGGCCAAAAAACGATAAGTGCTATTCTTCATCACTAATTATTTTTTAGAAGATGGTATGCCTTGTTAAAGCGTCAGAAAATTTTCTTTTTTTAGGAGTTCTCAACGCCCTTAGACTAATGAATACTATTAAGAGTATTTGAAAAGGAGTTCTTTCATGTTTAATCCCGAAACACATATTTTAGTTGTCGATGACATGCTCACTATGCGCAAACTCGTTCAAAAATCATGCAAGGAGCTCGGATTTACGAATTTCACAGAGGCTAAAGACGGTGCCGAGGCCTTCAGTAAGCTGGATGCAGCCTCTCCAGCCATAGGTCTTGTAATTTCGGATTGGAACATGCCAGGAGCTTCGGGTTTGGATTTGTTAAAGCGAGTTCGGGCCACTGAAAAATATAAAACTCTTCCTTTTGTCATGCTCACTGCCGAAGCTGAAAAAACTCAAATTGTTGAAGCGGTTCAAGCGGGTGTTAGTAATTATGTTATTAAGCCGTTTACAACAGATGTTCTTAAGGAAAAGTTAGAAGCTGTTCATAAAAAAATAAGTGGTGGATGAGCCTTTGATGTATGAGTGAAACTTCAAAGCGAGTCCTAATTTGCGGTCTCCATGAAGATTGGCATCAGCTCGTAAAGAATACCTTCAAGGGATATTTTTTTGATTATTTAAAAAATCCAGATGAGTTTGCTAATTTTTTAAATATGGAAGGAGCCACTTTTTATCCAGTGGTTTTTGCGGGAGAGACTTCTGGAGTGGTGCCTCAAGAAATGGCTCAAGCTTTTAGAATGCAATATCCCGATTCAAAAGTATTTTATATTTCTGCTTCAAGAGAAAATTTTAATAGAGCTTTTTTAATTAAAAACGGATTTAGCGATGCTTTTTTAATGCCTCTTGATACCGTTATTATGACCAAGCGAATTGAAGAGCTTTATGCCTTTTTGGAGGCTGGTGATGGTAAAGTTCTAAAGCCCGTAAAAGTCATAGATATGCAACCCAACGATCAAATGAACTTCGATGTTTCAGTTTATTTGCCATCCTCAAAGCGTCATGTGAAGTTTGCGGCGTCTGGAGAATCTCTCGATCAAGATCGAGTCGATAGACTTTCAAAGTTTAAAGTCAACAATATGTATGTTGATGCTCGAGATATGAAATTGTTTTACCAATATACAGCGGAGAGATTGCGTGCACTAGGTAAAAATGCAGCGATGGGTGAAACTGAAAAAGTTGAACGTCTCGAAAATGCTATGAGAGAACTTTTCGTGGGCATTTTTCAGACCGCCGATCAAGAGTCGTCTCTACAAGAAGGTAGGGAGATGATGGAGTCCTCTAAGCAAATTGTAGATAGTTACATCATGCAGGCAGGTGAGCCTAAAGATTGGTATAAAAATGTAGTTAATGTTGTGGGTGCGGGAGAGAGAAATCTTTATTCACACAATTCTCGAGTTTCAACTTTAGCGGCCTTGTTCTCGATTGCATTGCAAAAGGGTAATGCTGAAGATATGGCTGTGGCTGGTTTGTTTCATGATTTAGGAATGGGAGAATTGCCTCCTGATTTGCAAAATAAAAGTTATGAAAAAATGACTCCAGATGAGAAAAATTTATACCATATTCATCCTTCAGTTTCGGTGAAGCTCTTGAAGATGAAGAAGATCGTGGTTCCTGCTATTGTTTATGAGGCTATTGAGCAGCATCATGAGACCTTTAATGGAAAGGGTTTTCCTAAAGGAATGGTTCCTCCAAAGTTAAAAGTTGAAAGTCAGATATTGGCCATGGCGGATCGCTTCGATGAACTCACTTCACCCGATACGTCGGATGGTCAAGAAGCGCTCAAGCCACTTGAGGCTATTAAGGCTATGGAAGCCTCCAATCATTATGATCCAACTTTATTGGGCAAGCTCAGAGTCCTTTTCGAAAAAAGCGAAAATTAACTCAACATCATTTAATCCCATCGAATTTTCAAAGACGATTGCGCATCTCTTAAAGGAGTCATAAGATAAGTTCTATGGGGGTTTTTGGTTCCCAATATAGTCCCGACATGGATTCGAGTACTGAGCAGCGCTTTGATTGGGTGCTGGTTTGGTCCATGCTTTTTATTATTGTTTTTGGACTTATTAATCTTTATTCAGCGACGGCCGATCCTTTCAGCGCACACAATGGATACTTCGTTAGGCAAATGCTTTTTTACGGAGCTGGGTTTATTATCATCGCGGTCATCCTCGTTTTTGATTATCGACTTTTTGAGCGTATAGCCTACATACTTTATGGATTGAATATAGTGGCACTCCTGGCAACGAAATATATGGGGGTGATGAGAAACGGTGCTCGTCTTTGGATTCCTGTGGGTCCCATTATGTACCAACCTTCTGAAACTATGAAAATCATGCTTATATTGGCGTTGGCTAAATATTTTTATAATAATCACCCAGCGGGCCGTATGGGTTTACAAGCCATGTTCATTCCTGCGCTTATGGTGCTTGTTCCTGTAGTCATAACAGTTTTGCAACCTGATGCTGGAACTGGAATGCATATGTTTCTTACGGGATTTGGAATTATATTTTTTGCCGGAATTAAAAGAAGAATCATACTAACCACTGTAATATTAGGCTTGATCAGTGTTCCCATAGCTTGGAAATATGCCTTAAAAGAATATCAGCGCGATCGTATCCGAATTTTTATTGATCCTGATCGCGATCCTAAAAACAAAGGTTACAATGCTCGTCAATCTTTGATTGCTATAGGGTCGGGAGAAGTTTTAGGGAAGGGTTTTCGAAAGGGGACTCAAACACAGCTAGATTTTACACCTGAAGGACATACAGATTTTATTTTTACAGTGCTGGCTGAAGAGTGGGGACTGTTGGGATGTGCGATTTTTTTAGCGGCTTATTTTATTTTCATAATGAGATGTATCAACATCACTTCACTTTGCACCGACACCTTTGGTCTCATTATTAGTTTGGGAATCGTGATTATGATTGTTGGTCAAATGACAATAAACTTGGCCATGGTTATGGGATTTTTGCCGATTGTAGGAATACCTCTGCCATTGGCAAGTTATGGTGGAAGCTCGGCACTGAATATTTGCGCTTCTATGGGCTTAATTCTTAATGTGGGATATCGCCGCGGTATCTTCTAGTCAGTATAGATTTGTATTCTTCCCAAACTTTTGCTTGGCCCACAAAAAATTCTTCTAATTTTGCAAATTCTGCTCGGTTGGCTTCGTGAGCATCGAGCATATTGAAAAAGTCAGACTCTTGAGCCAGGGCTGCCATTTGCGAAATATAAGTTCGAATCGTGAACATGAAATGAGAATCATCAATTTTGTTCAGAGTTTGTCGTTCGAATCGAAAATAGAAGTTTTCTTTTTCGGAAATAAAGGGGGGATTCTTTTCTTCACGACTATAGCGAGGGTGCCGATCGAGGCGTTGAGAACTGCGAACGCAAAGACCGCCAAGACGTTCGAATTCTTGAGGTGATCTCACTAAAGCCCCCAACAATTTTTGAGAGTTTGGGACAATCTTTGGAAATCTAGGTACAGGAATATGAATATCTTCAAAAGATTTTAGAACTGCAGTTTTTGCAGACCAACCGTTGGCATGACAAAGGTGAATGGCAGCTGCGTGATTAGTCTCTGCTCCTACGTAGTGGATTACGATGTCTTCGGGCACTTGCATGGCGAGGGCATCATACAGATCAACATATTGAATTTTAGCTTCAAAACTTTTAAGTTCAAAAGTGTTTAGCTCGACTATTAATTTTTCCTGGGTGAGTGAACAATACAGAGTTCCTTCGTTGTTGTTAATTTGCCATTCAAAATATTGAGGATATTCTTTGCACAGGCAGTTTATAATCCACTCACAGCTGGCTTTGGCGGGATAGTCTCGATGAGCATAGTACTCGCTAAGGTCTTTGCGACACTCAATTTTTGCATTTCTGTACCAAGAAAAATCCTTTGGATTGATTTGAAATGTATAAGATTTGGGGTCTGATTTTTCATAAGCAATTTTTTTCAGGCCCATTCCGGAGGGACTAAAACCCTGAAAAAAAGGACGATATTTAAGAAAGTCTGAGTCTAAATAATTGGTCTCACCCATGGCTTTATTGCTAGTCAAAGACCCCCCATATACACAAGTAAAATTAACTTGTACTTGGGGGTGTCTCCCGATTAGGTTCACTTCAATGAAGCTTGGCTTGGGTATATGCGGCAGCATTGCCGCCTACAGGAGTGTCGATCTACTCAAAGACATTAAGGCGCTGGGCTGGGACGTTGAATGTATTCTCACTTCCTCTGCAAAAAATTTTGTTTCGCCTTTAGTTTTAGAAACTTTTAGTGGAAACCGTGTGCTCAGTTCAGACATTTTTGATGGCACTCACTTTGGAACTGAGCATATTCAAACAGCACGTTCTGTAGATGTATTTTTAATATATGGTGCGACTGCAAATTTTTTAGCCAAAATGGCATTAGGTTTAGCCGATGATTTTCTTTCGTTGCAGATATTAGCATTTCGGGGCCCTGTTTTGGTGGCGCCTGCGATGAATCCTGTCATGTGGTCTCAGAGCATAGTTCAAGAACATGTAGAAAAGTTAAAAACTCGAGGTTTTAAATTTTTAGGACCTGTTGAAGGGCGCGTGGCTTGTGGTGAAACTGGAGTGGGTCACTTGGTGCCTCATTCTGAAATTATAGAAGCTGTAAAATCTTTAGAATTTAATTTAACATCTTCAATCACAACTTCTAAAAAACTAAATCAAAAAAACATTTTAATCAGTCTAGGTCCTATGAAAACTCAGATAGATCCTGTGAGGTTTTTACAAAATCGATCTTCAGGAAAAACGGGTTTTTATCTAGGTGTGGAAGCACGTAAGCGTGGAGCTCATTTAAGTTTTTTAGTGGGCCCGGTATCTGACAATCTATTAAATGACTTAAAAAGCTTAGGAGATGTTTATACTTATGAATCTCCTGAATCTTATGGGAAAGAATTAGAAAAGTTGTTTCCCAAATGTGATTATTTTCTTTCGGCGGCGGCTGTTTTAGATTTTGAAATTATACCCTTCGATAAAAAAATTGAAAAAAGTGTATGGGCTGAAAAATTGGAATTTTCAGTTCGCCCTGTAAAAGATTTTGTGGCTGATCTTTCCAAAATTAAAAAAGCTCATCAAAAAATTATAGCTTTTGCATTGCAAAGTGGAGCCGCTGGGGAGCAAATTCAAAAGGCTCGAGACAAGCTATTAAAAAAGTCGGCCGATGCCATACTCCTTAATTCGGTGGCTGAAGGAGAGGGGCCTGAGGCGCTTCAATCACATTTTAAATTCATTACACCAAATGCTGAGTTGCTTGATTTAGGACTAGCTAGCAAAGAAATTCTGGCCGTCAAGATCTGGGACTCTGTAGAGACCTTGTCTTAACAATTCGATTATTAAGATTTTTTTGAAATTAATATTTCTAAGCTCTTGTAACTATTAATCTTAAATATTTTGCATTGCGTTAAAACTCTGTTAAACTGTTGTTAGGGTAGGGTTAAAAATGTCAACAAAGAGAAAAAGCTCCATGAGCTTATATGTATTATTTATATGCATAAGCTCCTTAGCGATGTGCGCCCATATATCGGCTGCTACTATCGTCCCGCCCTCTGCTGACGTTGTTGCCCTTCCAGAAGCTGTACCGACTGTGAGCAATTCTGGAGATTCTCTATCGGCTCATGCTCCTAAAGCTAATACCGAAGAAGTCGTTAAACAAAAAGTGTCAGATTCAGTTATTCCTCAGAAGCCTACTGTAACTATTAAGCCCCCTGTCTCAGGTGTGCTTCAAAATTGCGCCGATGAACTTAATTTTAAGTTAGAGCAATTCACAGGAGCCATAAACAATGAAGCGGCTCGAGTTAAAATTAGAAACGAAATTTTTGTTTTTATTAAAAAAAATGGAGAAAAAATTAAAGCGGGTCAGTGTTTACCCAGTAATTATTCTAAAGAATCACTTTGTTTAAAATTATGCAGTAGAAATAAGGAGCCTCGTTTAGGGCGAGGATCAGATAAAGAAAGCACTTTGTTTTTTGGTCAGAAGAAGAATGCTTCTTCAGCTCTTTACACATTGTCGTATTCTTATGGTCCGGATCTCTCTCATGGTCCTAAACTTATCAAACTCATTAACAATGAAAGCAAGCTCACTCCACTTATGTTTGTTTCTGAAACGGGAGCTGATGGTTCTCCTCGGGGATTAGTTTTTGGTGGCGGAGTTAACGTTTATTATCCAGACAATAATCCCACAAGTCCGCTTCATAATTTAGTCTACATGAATCAGGATAAAAGCATCGATTTTGAGCAGACTTGCAAACTTAATTGGAATCCTCACGCATTTTTACAGATGACTTTTTTGCAAGCTAAAAAGGCTCAATTAAATAACAAGCAACTTTCACCAGAAATATTGGCATCGCTCAATAAAGATAAATCTGAAGGTTCTTTTGAACAACCTTTAGAAAATAATGCTGAATTTTATGATGACTGCGTTGTGAGTGATAGCAATTATAATGACATTGTAAAAGCAACAGTACCGCAAGAGGTTGTAAAGCCAGCCATTATAGCTGGGATTTTACCTAACATTTTACCTGCAGCTAAAGATCTTCCTCCTGTTAAAATAGATGAGTCTTTAGCTCCATTTCCACCCGACGTGGCTGCTGCTAAAAAAGCTGAAATTGAAAAGCAAAAGGCTGCTCATCTTGCCGATGAAGCAAAAAAAGCTGAAGAGGCAAAAAGAGTTGAAGCCGCAAGACTCGCTGAAATTAAGAAGCAAGAAGAAGCCGCGCGAGAGGCTATGGCTGGTGTTGCGGGTGCAGTTAAGCCAGTTGCTCAAGCGCCTACTCCAGCTCCCGTTGCTGAAAACTCTCCAGCTCTAATTGCTGATAAGCCTCCGGTACTTGATCCTTTGCCTCCAGAAGCATCTACACCAAAACCTGATTCTTCTGAGACTCATGCCGCTGCAGAAGCTGAAAAAAAAGCTATGGATGAAAATTCAAAAAAAATCGCTGAAGACATTGAAAGACTTGCTAGAGAAAGAGCAGAAAAAGATCGAATCGCAGCCGAAGAAGCAGCAAAGCACGCCGCTGATTCTTTAGGTGCGGATGGACTTATGGCTTCGGTTAAGCCAGGTTCAGGTGTTCTACCTCAAGTAAACCCTCCGCAAGCTACGCCGCAAGAACCGGCTCTAACAGTGATTAATGGTGGCGCTCTTCCTGCTGCCTCAGGAGCTGCTGACCCCGCAAATACAGGGGAAGCTTTTCAACCTACACATGAGGCGACTCGCCAGCCAGCTCTAACTCCTCCTTCGAACACACCTTTAGCTCAGTTGCCTGATTCAAGTGCGGGCGCTGGGGCTTATAATCCACATCCACAAAGTCCAGATGCTCCACAGTATCATGCGGCTAGTCCTGCAGATTTAAGACCTGAGGCCAATCAAAAGCCCAATAGCACCGGCACAAATGTCCTCTTCCTGATAGGTGCTGCGGTATTAGCTTTCTTTCTTGTGAGCTCTATAAAGAAAAAATAAGCCCTAAAAGCCATTAAATTAGTTAAGAATTTACTGTGCGACGTTAAGAGTGTTTTTAGAGATTGAGTTTCTAAAAACACTCTTAACGTCGCACAGTAGTCGTCTAAAGGGTGCTGTAAAAAGTTTTTACACCTTTTGCGCGAACTTTGTTTCGAATCTACTGAAAAGCTTATCGTTAATTTCGATTCGTAAAAAAATAACCCAATAAATATAGATGTTTGCGGCCAATATTGAAGGCGTTTTCTTTGGCATGCCTTCTGCAATCCTTCCTATAATTGAGAGTGATTTTGTTAGTTGCGTTGAATTGGAGAAGATTGTTATGTGGCTCGAAACAACAAAGGTTTTAGGATTACAAATTGTATGTGGACTTCTTTTTATATCTTCACAGGCTTTCTCTGAAGACCTGATTGCAAGAAGCTGGGGTCTTAACAAAGCCCCTGGAATTGAGGTCGAAAAGGCATGGGCCGTTTCAAAGCCTAAATGCGAAAATTCAGGTGTAATTGTTGCTGTTGTAGATACAGGTATGGATATCAATCATCCTGATCTGAAGAATTCCTTATGGGTTAATACGGCTGAAAAAAATGGAAAGCCTGGTGTCGACGATGATCGCAATGGATTTGTTGATGATGTTAATGGTTGGGATTTTGCCACTAATACTGGAAAGATTGTGGACGAACATGGTCATGGAAGTCACATATCAGGTTTGATTTCTGCTAATGGAAATGGACCCTTATCTCTTAAAGGCGTTTGTCCCGGTGTTAAGATCATGCCTATTCGATATTACAATAAAAATGCTAATGGAATTGTGAACCTACAAAATTCTATCAAATCTCTTCAGTATGCTGTTAAAAATGGCGCACACATTATCAATTACTCGGGTGGTGGCGCAGAGTTTTCCAATGAAGAATTTGAAGCCATTCGTGAAGCTGAGAAAAAAGGAATTTTGGTAGTGGCTGCAGCAGGGAATGAGCGCAACAACGCGGATAAGAAGCAATACTATCCAGCCGCTTACCCTTTAAATAACATTATTTCTGTAGCTGCTATCCAACCCAACGGACGATTGATTTCATTATCTAACTGGGGTGTAGAAAAAGTGCATGTAGCAGCTCCTGGCGAAAATATTCTTTCAACACTTCCTAATAATAGTTACGGATCGATGAGTGGAACAAGTCAGGCTACAGCTTACGTGAGTGGAATTGCGGCCTTGCTTTTGTCTGAGAACCGAAGCTTAACAGTGGCTAAAATTAAAAACCTCATCGAGTCTTCTTCGGTTAAGTCTCCTTTCTTAAAAAACAAAACAAGAACAGGTGGTCGCGTGAGCGCGGTGGCGGCCATGGAGTCACTCTTGAATATTAAAGCAAAGAGTATCAATAGCAAAAAAATTGCTGCTGATAAGAAGAAATCCAATAAGAGTCGCTTAGTGTCTAGCCAAGAGACTAAAGATTTGATTCCTTCGGTTTCCAAACCATCGACTTCACTTTGGGAAATACTTCGTTAACTAGCTTGTTGATTTTATGTGCGGGCACGAGGGCTACTATGTAACCCCCTCGTCCCGCTCCAGTTAATTTCGCGCCTATAGCTCCAGCTCTTAAAGCCTCTTCTACTAAAGAATCTAAACTCTCGTTAGAAACTCCGAGTTCTTGGAGGAGCTTATGAGCCTGTGTCATCAGTTTTCCAATCTCTGAAAAATTAGAGCTCCAAAGATTCAGCCCTTCTAGAGAAAGTTCAGATAAATTTTTAATAATTTGAGACCAGTATTTTTCATTTTTTTGTTTGAGCTCGTCGCTTTGTTTTAAAACTTCCTTAGTTTGATGATGAGTTCCACTGTCTAAAAGTAGAAAAGCTAATTCACTTTCTGCAATAGGATTTTCGCTAAGGGGGAGGTAGGAGCGAGGATTAGAATTGAAATTTATAATTTTTTCTATAGCAATAGTGTAAGGATCTACGCCAGAAGCTCGACCGTGAAAGAGTTCTTCACCGTAATAGGCTTTTTCGGCAAGTTCTAAGCCTTCTTTAACACCGTGGGCTCTAAGAAGTGATGTGCAAAGAGCCGCAGAAGAACCTAAACCTGATCCAATTGGAATTTGAGTCTTAATTTCGATGGAGTCATGAAATTCTGAGCTTCTTAAGCCCGTAAGTCGCTCGCGTAGTTCTAAAAGTTTTTGAATGTTTTCTTCTCTCATGACTTCACCGTTCACGGTGAAGGAGGTGACTTTTCTTGAGGGAATTTCAGAATAAGATAATTGCTTGTCGAGTAGGGGGAAAGCTATAGCCGTTCCTTGATGAACCACACTGTGTTCACCTAAAAGAATAAATTTTCCACAGGCGCTAGCTGAGATCATAGAGTCTACTCTAGGCTGTGAATTGATATGAGAGATAAGTCCAAAATAAAATGGTAAAAGTAATTCTCGCTACTAGGGCACTCATAAATCCAAATTTTTTAGTTAAAAAAGCTAGAGTTGCTGCACTAATAAAAATCACCCAAAATAATGCAAAGTTTTGAGTTGAGAAAGTCCAGTTGGCGGCATCGAGAAAGCAAGTGCTCCAAAAGCCCCAAAGGGGTGTAAGAACACCTCTAAAAATGACATCGTTGGCAGGTAATATGATGAGAGCAAAATAAATATAGAAGGGAATACCAGTTTTTAAACGGGCCCATTCAAGAGTTGCGTTGTCTCGTGTGAAGTAACAAAAAAGAATTAAAGCTAATGAGAGTAAAACTCCTGCGCTCAATCCCATCATGAGGCTTGAGGGATTACGCTCTAATAAAGCCATTTTGTTTTCGGCTTTGAGAGTTTTCCAAGCGAGAAATACAAAAATGGGCCCTAAAAAGGTGAGGCGAACCCAAAAGCTTGCCATTTGACCTCCGTTCGAAGCCCAGACAATGCTTAGGGTCATGATGACGTAACTTAATCTGTTCCAAAAATTCTCTTTAAAGTCTTTGCTTGCAAGCTCAAAGAAGCTTGGCTCCGTAACCGCACTCATCTTCCCAGATTTCTCCTTGTATACTCTCTTGTTTTAGCAGAGCTTCGAGTTCTTCGCGAATTGGGCGTTCAGAAATGAAGTGAGGGTTTGGCCCGGCGTCCAATGTCCAATAATAATCTCTATTGTGTCGTTGATTTAAAGCTTGAAGCAACTTTTTAGTCTCTGGAAGAAGATAATCGATAGGTGATGATGAACTCTGCATGATTTTATGCATTTCTAGAGCTTCTTCTTCAATCAGTGGTCCTAAGTCTTTAATGGCTTTTAATTCTAAGGCCTTCAATACTTTCTCGGTTCTATGAGGAAGATTTTTCAGTCGAGTTTTCATGTGTGGACTGCTTTGAGCCAAAAGATGTCCTTGAGAACTTGAAACAGCTTTTTTATCCCTAGAGAGAATTAAAACGGTGTCGTAAAGCTTCCAGTCCAAGTTCAGCTTTTTAGCATATTGGCTTTCCCAAAAACAAAAAGGGCCTTCAATGGATCGAGCTGCCGATCCCGAGCCCCTCCTGGCTAGTGAAGAAAGAAGTTCTGTGTTCTTTAAGTGAGATTCCATTTTTGAAGAGTCTGATTTAAAGATTTCCTTAAGAGTGGCTAGAGTAAGAGCCGCAAAGGCGGAAGCCGATGAGGCTAATCCGGTTGCCATGGGAAAATTGTTTTCACTTTTGACTACACAAGGAAAGCGCTTGATTTTTAATTCATCAAAAATTCTATCGAGATGTTTTGCGACTTTTTTTTGATCTTCGGGTGTGGCTATTTTGTTGTTGATAAAAATATCATCTGATTCACTTTTATGTTTTTGAGAAACTTCAGCCACTGTTTGAGCTTTGGAAAGTGTCATACTGATGGATGGATTGAGTCCGATGTTTCGATCTAAATCGCTTTGTGATTCCTTTTTTCCCCAGTATTTAATAAGGGCAATATTTGGAGACGCTATGGCTTTTGATGTCATTGAAGGCTCCATTCTACTTCTGAGGACCAAGCGTAATTTGAACTCCACCAAGATTTTGAAATTAGATATTCGTGAAGCTTCGTTTCGGAATTTTTTTGAAGGAGGGCTAAAAAAGCATCGCCCCCACCTGCTCCTGTAGACTTCATAGTTTTAATGAGATTGCTTTTTTGAGTTTCTAATAAAATATTTTGGAATTCATCTCTCATTATATTTTTTTCGCAAAGCAATCTTCGGTGTTCCTCGATAGTTTTTTCCCAGTCTCTATGAACTAAAAAATCTAAAACGCTTTTCTCAATTTTATTGGACCATTGAGCTTGGATGTATTGCTTTTTGAGAGCGTTTTGAGTGTTTAATTTTTTACCTGAATGCAAAATAATTAGGTCTTCAGGTTTTGAAAGTGAGATTTTATCGGCCTGTCCTTTTCGGTAGACAATGCTACCACCAAAAACTTGGGCGGCGAGATCGGCTCCTGATCCTTGAAAGACTTTTTGATAGGCGGGCCAGATCTTCTCCCAAAGTTCATTTGAATTTGAATAAGTTTTATTTTGAGAAAGTTTTTGATCAATTAAAAACAAAGTTAAGAATAAAGCGCTGCTGCTGCCTAAGCCTTCGCTTATTTTCCAATCAGATTGGGTTTCAAGAGTGTAACCTTTATAGTGATCGTTATAAAAATTTTTATTAAATGACTTTAAAATTTTAAGAGTGAGTGACCAAAATTCTGGAATTTTTTGATTTTCATTGGAAAAATGAAATTCTTCGTTTTGGTGTTTGAGTATTAAAGAGTTTGAGTCGGTTTTTTTAAGTGAAGTTTTAAAAAAGACACTCAAACTTTGAAGAATCGCGGGAGCACCTTCGAGAACTGCCCACTCTCCAAAGAGTAAAATCTTAGCTGGGGCTTGAGCTACTAAGGACACCGACATTGGCTTCCTTTTGGGATTTGTCTCGGAGTTCGCGAAGAAGTTCCTCGGCTTTACCTGCGGAAATGTTTTTTCCCTGTAACATTTCTTTAGCAATGATTTCGACTTCATTGCGGTTGGCACCTGCGGCTAAAGCTAAGTTTTTAGCATGAAGTTTCATATGGCCACGCTGAATGCCTGTCGTGCAAAGTGCGCGCATAGCTGCAAGATTGGCTGCAAGACCAGAGCATGCAACAATTTGAGAGAGTTGTGCAGCATTGGGATTCTCTAGAATTTGGAGCGACACTCGGGCCATAGGATGAAGTCGAGTGACTCCTCCAACAGTTCCAAGTTGTAGCGGAATTTCTAATTCACCTATGAGGTCGTTGTTGTTGTCGAGCGTCCATCGGCTCAGCGAACGATAGCGCCCTGTTCGAGCTGCATAGGCATGAGCTCCGGCTTCAACAGCGCGCCAATCATTACCTGTTGCAATCACAACGGGATCAATTCCGTTCATAATTCCTTTGTTGTGAGTGGTAGCTCGATAGGGGTCGTTGTCGGCAAAAATGTAGGCCTCGTGAATTCTGGCTGTCATTTCTGAAGGATTCCAATTTAGGGATGGGTCTCTAAATGAAAGTCGTTCTTTCTCTACACAACATGTAGCCTTGACCACTCGTCGGTCGGCAAGGTTGCTTAAAATTTTAAGGCCGATTCTAGCGCCGCTCAATTCTTCAAATAAAGGTGCAAGTCTTTCACAAGCCGTGTTGATTAAGTTAGCACCCATGGCATCTTTAGTATCCATGAGTAAGTGAACCACTAAAAAGGGAATTTCGGCTTCACTAAAAGTGCGAACTTCTAAATCGCGTGCACCACCGCCACGCATGAGTAGGCGAGGGTGAATTTCGTTGGCCACTTTCAAGAGTTCATTTTTATGTTTGTAAATTTTTTCTGTAACTTCAGAAAACTTCGAAATTGGTAAATCAAGAATTTGAATTTGCCCAATCATCATTTGAGAAATCACTTCAGTTTTAAAACCACCCGATTCGTAAATGATTTTCGCGGCATTACTGGTGGCAGCCACCACCGAGCTTTCTTCGACGGCCATGGGAACAAGATAATCGTGATTGTTGATTTTGAAGCTAGTCGCAATTCCCATAGGCAGAGGATAGGAGCCCACTGCATTTTCAACAAAAAGATCGGCGATATCAAAATTTAATGAACCATCGCGAGTGAGAATTTGTGTTTGGTCCACGGGTAAATTACAGAAATCTCTTAGGGCGTCGAGTCTTTCACCTCTTTGGAGTTTGTAAAAACCGCTGATACGACTATTTTTGCTCATTCTTTAGCTCCCGACATGTTTTTTTTCCCGAACACAAAAGGGCAATTTTTAAGGCTTTACAAAATTCATCGTAAAAATTTTGCAAAGCTTCAGGGCCTTTATGCGCTTCTTTTAAAAAGGGCAAAGCCATTCCTACTATATCAGCTCCAATAAAAATTGCTTTTGCAGCGTCTAATCCGTTACGAATTCCACCCGATCCAATGATTGGAAAGGTGGGGCCCAAAGCTTTTCTGTTTTCACGTATAGCCGTTGGAGTGGGAATTCCCCAGTCACGGTAAATGTCTCCAAGTGATTTTTGGCTTTCTTCTCTAAGACCTTCAATGTAGCCCCAGTGGGTGCCGCCTTTTCCTGCGACATCAATGGCATCGACTCCGGCATTTTTAAGGTCCTTGGCGCTGTTTGTATCGATGCCACAACCTACTTCTTTTACGATGAGAGGTATGCTGAGTTGTCTTTTGAAATTTTCGATTTTTGAAAGAAGACCTTTAAAGTTGGTGTCGCCACCACTTTGAATGGCTTCCTGTAAAGGATTTAAGTGAAGTATAAAGGCTTGTGCTTGGAGTTTGTCGGCTAAGTTCAGAGCTTGATCAATGCTGACGCCATAATTGAATTGCACGGCGCCTAGATTGGCAAAGAAAATCCCATTGGGAGCTTGAGCTCTAAGGTTAAAAAAATTTTCTAATGGTTTTTCGAGGGCTATTCTTTGAGAGCCTACTCCCATGGCTATAGAATTATTTTGAGCAAAGTCTGCCAGAATGGAATTGATCTTTTCACCCTCAGGAGTTCCACCGGTCATGCTGGAAATTAAAATCGGAGCTTTTAATTTCAAACCGAGAAATTGTGTATCGAGCTCGATGTCGCTCAAATTAATTTCTGGAAGGGCACAATGATTTAATGTGATTTCATTCCAATAAGAATGATTTAAGCTATTCACATCTTGCTTGAGGCAAATGTCTAAATGCTCATCTTTACGTGTTCCAATGGGGGGAGGCGTTGTCATGATTAACAAGTCTCCTGAATTTTTTGAGCATGAAAAAGACCTTCTTCGAGGCGACAGGAGAGGATTTGAAGACTTTCATCAAGGCTTGCTGGATTGGCTAAACTGTCGAGTTGTTTTTCGGCCAATTGAATGTGTTTTTTGAATACTTTTTTGATGTCTTCTAAAACTTTCGGAGACGCACAAAGAACTTGAAGTTCACGAACTTCTTTTCTGAGATCCTCAATTGTTTTATTGCAATTTGAAAGATTTTTCCAAAGCTCTATCACTCGAGAATTACTTTGAGCGGCTATAGTTACCGGAAGTGTGGGAGCTGATGTCGCCCATTCAATAAGATTTTCTTGAGACGAATTTAGAGGATTGAGCTCGAAAGTGTCTAAGACATCATCGGCCATTTGAAAGGCAATTCCTAAGTTTTCGCCAAAATTATAAGCTTCATTAACTACGTTAACTCCGGAACCCCATGCAGCTGTTTCTACGGCCCAAGCAAAAAGTGCTGCCGTTTTACAACTAGCCACTGTAACGTAATTATCGATGGAGAGCTCTCGACTTTGGGCATTTTGATGTTGCCAAAGTTCGCCTTCGACTAATTTCTTGATAGTGATAGCAAGCCGACGAGAGGGCTCCAAAAGAGCTCGTTCCATGAGCAATGAAAAGGCATCGGCGTAAACATAATCGCCGACTAGGATGGCTGTTTTATTTCCATGAAGGATGTGGGCGGCGGGCATGTCGCGACGATTGGGCGAATTGTCGATCACATCATCGTGAAAAAGAGTGGCTGTATGAACCCATTCGGCGACAGCAGCAAGAGTGTGGAGGTCGCTAGGGCTAATTTTAGATTTAAATTGGGGAAGCTTTTCTAGGGCTCTATAGGTGAGGCACATCAGAAGTGGGCGAATGCGTTTTCCACCCGAGGCTACTAGGCGCGCAGAGAGCTCTCTTGGTAATTTATTTTCAGATTGAATGCTAGTGCGCAGGATTTCCTCAACTTTAAGGAGGTCTTCTTCAAGTTGATGGCTTTTCCAGCGATCAAGCACAGCAGCGTCATTTGGATCCTGAATATTAAGCATAAAGACTCAAGCTAACTCTTAGGCCGAGCGGGTCTTTTTGTATAGTAATAGGTCCTAAAAAATGCAGCAAAATCGATTAAAAAGCTCTGAAAGAACGCTGGGTTCTAGGAGATCCAAATTTCGAATTAACGAGACTTAGATTTTCCTGAATCGCTAGTTTCAGTTTTGCCTGGAGTGGGGCTGGGCGTATCACTGGCTAGTGGCAGTGTTACGTTGAGCTCTAAGCCTAAACCAAGTTTTAGAACTTCAGCCATCTCTTTAGCAAAATAGAAAGTCATAGTTCTTCGGAGTTCTTCTGGGATGTCATCGAGATCCTTACGGTTTTTCTCGGGAAGTATCACGGTGTCTATTCCAGCACGTCTGGCGGCAAGCACCTTTTCCTTAATTCCACCCACCGGTAAAACAGCTCCACGAAGAGTTATTTCACCCGTCATGGCCGTTTTGGGGTTAATGGTTCGACCGCTTATAAGCGAAGTTAAAGCCGTTAAAATGGCCACGCCTGCACTGGGGCCGTCCTTTGGAATGGCTCCGCTTGGCACGTGAATATGGTAGTCGTAATCGGTGAAGGCCTTGTCTTCAATTCCAAGGGCTGCCGAAGTGCTTCTCACCCATGATTCTGCAGCTTTTGCAGATTCTTTCATCACATCACCTAGCTGACCTGTAAGTATGAGATTGCCCTTACCTTTCATGCGAGTGGCTTCGATGAAGAGAATGTCGCCACCAACGGGAGTCCAGGCCAGTCCTGTTGCGATTCCAGATTTGGCGGTTCTTTCGGCAACGTCTAAGAAATACTTATCTTTGCCTAGAATTTCTTCGATATCATTTTCTTCAATGACTTTTTTAGTTGTTACAGTGCCACGTGCAATATCTTTGGCCACTGATCGAGCCACGCTGGCAATTTCTCTTTTGAGGTTTCGAACTCCAGCTTCACGTGTGTGATGTTGGATAATTTTTCGAAGTGCGGCTTCACTAATATCGAGTTGTTCATCTTTTACACCGTGAGCTTCTTTTTGCTCTTTCACTAAATAGTTTTGAGCAATGTTAAGTTTTTCTTCTTCGGTGTAGCCAGGGATACGGATAAATTCGAGGCGGTCATAAAGAGCCGGTGGAATATTTTCAGCCATGTTGGCAGTGGCTATGAACAACACCTTAGAAAGATCGAATGGAACATCTAAGTAGTGATCGGTGAAAGTGTGATTTTGTTCGGGGTCGAGCACTTCGAGCATGGCTGAAGCGGGATCGCCACGAAAATCTGAGGCCATTTTATCAAGCTCATCTAACAAAATAACTGGGTTGTTAGTTTTAGCACGCTTGAGGGCTTGGATGATTCTGCCAGGCATGGCACCGACATAAGTTCTTCGGTGACCACGAATTTCGGCATCGTCTCTAACACCACCAAGGGCAATTCTTACAAACTCACGTCCTAAAGAGCTGGCGATAGACTTTCCAAGCGAAGTTTTACCGACCCCAGGAGGTCCAGATAAGCAAAGAATGGGGCCCTTCATGTCGGATTTTAATTTCAAGACGGATAGATATTCGAGAATACGTTTTTTAACTTTATCGAGTCCGTAGTGATCTCGATTAAGAACGCTTTCTGCGTTTTCAATCGACATATTGTCGGAGGTGGATTTGCTCCAAGGCATTTCAATGAGCCATTCAACATAGGTGCGAATCACGCCGTGTTCAGCGCTACTGGGCGACATGCGCGACATACGATCGAGTTCTTTCATCGCAATTTTTTCAACTTCATCAGGCATTTTGCAAAGTTTAACTTTGTCACGAAGTTCGTCGATTTCTTCTTCTTCGTCTTTTTGGCCTAATTCACGTTGAAGCACTTTGATTTGTTCTTTGAGATAATACTCTCGTTGATTTTTGAGCACTTCGTCTTTGATGTCGCCTTGAATTTTTTTAGAGAGCTCAAGGATGTCGATTTCTTTGTTGAGAAGTCGAGTGATTTTTTCGAGACGAGTTTTAACGTCTCCAGTGCTGAGAATATCTTGTTTTTCATTTTCATTAACGTTGAGATAAGAAGCGATAAGATCGGCGAGATAATCTGGATCGTTAATGCTTTCTACAAAGATCGCGGCTTCATCGGGGATCGTTGGAGAAAGAGAAATAATTCTACGGCCCAAGGACTTAATGTTTTTAACTAAGGCTTCAATCTCAATGGGGAGATTGTCGGGATCTTGAATTCCGTTTGGAACAGCTTCGATGCGAGCCACGAGCGTGCGAGCTTCCAAGCTTTCAGTTTCGTCGAGCTCTCCGTAATCTTCGGCTTTGGCTTCGCCCAGAAAATTAATGCGCGATAAACCATGAACAAGAACAGTCAGTGTTCCATCGTTCATTTTTTGAATTTTTTCGATTCGAGCCAGCACTCCATAAGAATAGAGATCTTGGAGTTTGGGCTCATCCACACTTTTGTCTTTTTGAGTAACGATGGCTATGAGTCCGTTCTCACCCACCTTAATGACCGAAGCGACGGATCGAGGGCGGCCCACGGAAATTGGCATTTTCATCATCGGAAAAAGCACCGCATTCCGCAAAGGAAGCACGGGGGCTGTTTGTGGGATTTCGACTTTCTTAATTTTGATGTCGCTCATAGATCCAGTATGGTGTCGTAAGTGACCGAGTCAAGTTATCCCTTAGACATGGATCTGGGCTAAGTGTAACGCATGGCGCATTATTTGAGTAAAGCCTCTGCACTCAAGTAAAAAGAGTTCTTTTCTAATTTGAGCATGAGGGCCTCGGCCTCATCCATAGAATTGGGCTTTTTGGGCACCCATTCGAATTTTGAGGCATTGAGATCGGCTATAAAATTAGGGTTTTTAATCTTCAATTTTTTAGATTTTGGAGGATGCATGGGGTCGGGACCGCAATCTAAGGTCAATAGACCCTTTTGGATTTTATAATTGAGTGTATTGGGGCAAAGTATCTCTTTTTGAAGAGTTTTAAATTCATTTTTTTCAATATTAAACGAAATGAGGTTCGGTGTGGATAGGCCCGCTTTGCGCAATTGAGTGATTAAGAAGACTTCCTGTTTATTAGATGAGGGGAGTATGGCTACAATTTGTTCGCCTTCAAAGTCTTGGGGAAGGAAGTAGTTTTTAGCTTTCATGGAGGGAGGCTCTACAATGGCTAACTTGGCTTTATCTGGGCCTGGCGTGAGAATTTCGCTTGCAGCTACAAAAAGAATATTTTTTCCATCTTCGATTTTTAGAAGAGCAGCGTTAATGATTTTTGTTTTTTGAATAATGTTTTCGGGATTAGAAAAAATAATAGAATTGAATGAGAGTCCTATGATTTTTATTAAATTAGTTTTAATTAATTTCATTTTTGTTTAACTCCGCTGGCATTTTTGGAATGGACCTTAGTGGAATTTCCTTTTGAGGGGCTTCCATTCGTCAAGTCTGTTCCCATTAAAACGGGATTGGCTCTTGAAACTTCGTTCATTCTTATGAATTCCACTTGGTCTTTTAATTTATTGACGATGCCTTCAGTGTAACCTGGAACTCCAATTACAGCACTCACTGAAAACGGATGAATATCGTGCATTAGTACAATGATGCCCTGTTGGCTTAAAACTGGATCTTGGCACTTCTTTAAAATTTGAGCTGCGACATCATTGGCAATCTCCTTACTTGCTTTGTATGAGACTTCTGGACGTAATCTTCCCGCTTTTAATACTTCACTAGCTGATTTCCAGTCGTTAGAGTCGACATTCCAACCCACGTGAGGAACGGAATAACCCTCGCGAGTTACAGCAGACAAGACATTAGAATTAACGGCCCCGTAAGGTGCGCGGAAATATTTCTTAAATCCAGTTTTAGTAAGATAATTTTTATAAGTTTCATTCTGATCAAAAGCTAAAATTTGGGAGTTAAGTTGTTGAGCATTTTGAGTTCTGAGATCGGGATGATTCTTAGAGTGATTTCCAATTAAATATAAAGCTTCTCCGCTAGAATGTTTTGCGTTGGCTTGATTTTGGAGAATATCGGGGTTTGTTTTTGCTTTGTCTGCTGTAACAAAGAAACTGGCTTTCACATCATTTTTTTTCAAAAAGCTCATGAGGCGACTTGTGGTGTCTCGGCGTGGGCCATCATCAAAAGTTAATGCCACTTTGCATTTTGTGTTTTTCTTTTTTTCAGGAGGAGTTTTAGGTGTATTGGCTTCAATAATGGGACGGTCTTCCTCTTTAAGTGCTTGGACATCTTCTAGTGTGGCGACTTTATTTTTTGCTTCATCATTAAAATAAGCGAGTTGATTGAGTTGTTGTTCGTTAACCAAATATCGTAGACTTCTATGGTAGGGGCCATTGAGTTGAACAATCCATTTGCGCGTTTCTGGGTCTTTACCAAAAAGGTAAACTTTAGTTCCTAATTTTCCTGAAAATTCGACGGAGTTTGGGCGGCTTTTGGTGTTTAATAAAGTTGAAAATTCTTTAGCTTCAGTGTCGTTATCTAGTGGGAGACTTTTAAGACTGCTAGCACCAAAGACGTGTGGCATTTGGATAATGTTTTCCTCAGCAGCATTTAAAAGGTTTACGAAATTCGGAAAAATAAATAGGAAGCTTATAGCTGAAAATGAAAAATTAAAAATTTTCTTCATTGGGCCTCAAATATAGTTTGAGAAGGAGAACTCCCAGTCTTTTTAAGTTTTTTAAAAAGGGGTGCCGTTTCATCTTCCCAAAAAAATGCTTTTATTTTAATGGGTGATTTAGGATTGTCATATCTAAAGCTTAAGCCATCGTTTGAAATTTTTCGTGGATATAAAAGTTCATGAGTTTGAGTTCTTTCATTATAGATGACAAGGCATGGGGGACCTTCCATGTTTTTGTGTTTCTTGTAGAAGTCAGAGGGGAGATTGATGATGACTTCTGAAGCGTATTCTTCTGCATAAAAGCTTTTCCAGTTATCGAGTTCTTTGGGGAAAAAATCGGGTGGATATTTTTGAGGAGCTGAAGGGGATACCTTTTTTTGATTATTAAAGTCATCGCTTTTTACAATCATTAAATCTTCAAGAATCTTTTTGTCGTGGATTTCAGTTTTTCTAGCTAAGGAGCTTATTGGAAAACTGAGTAGGGTTGAGAATGTTAAATAAGTATATAATTGAGAGACTTTTCTAAAATGGCCCATAAATTATCATAACGTTTTCTCGGTATATTAAAAGAAATTTGCTCAATAATTCATTGTGAAGATATGAAGAGATTTTGGCTTTTGGGGAAGTTTTTCAATCTAAGTGTCTTAATAATTGCCACACTGCTCTGAGTGTTTTTTTGTTAGAATTTCTTAATTATTCTCTCTAAGCCTATGAAATTTATGGCTTAAAAATTTAACCCTTTCTTAACATTTTCTTCACACAACAATGATTAGGTTGGGGTGAATTTCTTCATTATAGTGGTTTGGTAAAGTCTTTTTAAAAATTGTCGATAGATAAAGTAATGGGGGGAAATATGAGTAACTTAGCAGAAAAACGTGATTTTCCAGTGCCGGAAAATCAAACAGCACCTAAAGACGATCTTAATGGATCCGTCGTTTATATTCTTGAGGACGATCTCGATCTTCAAGCAATTCTTACACACAATTTACAAAAAGAAGGATATAGAGTTCGTTGCTTCTCTAAAGCCGAAGACTTAATTCGATTCGTAGATGCAACTCCAGAATTAAAGCCAGAAGCTATTGTTGTAGATATCAACTTAGCGGGTCATATGAATGGATACGAAGCTACACGATTTTTGAGAGACCGTAAGGACACCTCAAAGATTCCTCTTTTAATGCTCACTGCACGCGGTGAAGCTGAAGACGTTGTTAAAGGCCTCAATGAGGGAGCCGACGACTATCTTCCTAAACCTTTCAAAGTAGAAGTGCTTATTGCACGTCTTCGCGCATGTATGCGCCGTTCACGCAACTGGTTCAGCCCAGTTAAGGTGAGCAAAGAGAAAGTTATACTTTCAGGTATCGAAATGGATCCAGTTCTTCACACTGTGAAAGTTCTTGATCGTGACGTATATCTTACAGTCACCGAATTTGGTCTTTTGAGTGCTCTTATGAGCCGTCCTAATGAAGTGTTGTCTCGTGAAGATCTTCTTCTAAAAGTCATGGGCCCAAATAAGGTTGTGACTGGTAGAACGATCGACGTTCACATGCGCTCACTTCGTGAGAAGCTTCAAAAGAAATCAAAATGCCTATCCACTGTTCGCGGTGTAGGTTACAAGTTTGTCCCCTAATCATCGTATTTCATCCAGGAAAGTTCGTTCTTATTTAGACGAACTTTCCTGGAACCCTTCGCTACCGATTGCGATATTTCAATATTCAACGGGTAAGCTCATTCATTCCAATTCACGAATGCAAAGTATTCTCGGACTTTCCAATCTTGGAGAAGATGACACGCTGGATGTAAAGCAAGTCGAAAAACATTGGCCCTTTTCCAATGATGAAATGGGTCCGCCCGCTATTCTTCGTCAACTACTTGGGAATAATAATACAATTGAAGCCCAAGCTCATTTAAAGAATTACAAATTGCGCTCTCACCACTTTGATAAAGACAATTGTGTGTTGGTTGCCGCTGAACTTGTTCGTAAGGGGGATTTACTTCAGGACAAGGGGAGTCGCCAACTTTTATTTAGATTGATTTCGCACGAAGTGCGCACAGCTGTGCAATCACTTCGAGGTTATACGGCCATGATGGATGAATCTAATCCTCTGCTTAAAGAGCGAATGGAAGCTGGTGTGGAGCGATTAGAGAAAGTGGTTTCATTACTCAAAGATCTTCGAACAGAGCTCGAAATTGAGGAAGATAAAAATGAGTCTGCATCTTAAAGTAAAAACTCGTCGTGGAGAGCATGAATTCGATGTGCAATCTCCGCATGTCAGTCTTCTCGAAACCATAGAAGCTCAAAAAGTTAAAATGCCTTTTGGTTGTAGAGCGGGTTCTTGCGGGGTTTGCTGTGTTGATATTCTAGAAGGGCGTGAATTTTTAGAAGAAGCCAATTTGGTGGAAGAAGACACTCTAACTCGCGCTGGTTTTAAAACTTCGGATAAGCGTTTGGCTTGTCGAGCTCGCTTAAAAGCCGGTGTTTCGGGAAATATTTCATTAGCAGTGTCAGAGGAAACAAAATGAAACACTTAAATAAGAAAGCGTTCACTATTGTCCAAGTATTGATGGTTTTGTTTTTGGGTTCATTAGCTTTTATAATGATATCTGAACTGCTCAAACAAGTGAACGTTGTTTCATCTCGTGGACGTGAAGCCGCATCTTTGGCCTCGATGCAAGATATGATGGCTCCGCTGAGAAATATAAATAGTGCCACTGACTTTATTCAAAAAATGCGAAGTGAAACAAGCTGGTTTAACAGCTGCTTGCCTGCCACTGGAACGACTTATTCTTGTCCAGCCAGCGTGAACGTGAGTGCTTACCCAGAGTTACAAGCAAAAGTGGGCTCTAATTATGTTTTTGAGAGCGAAATTTTAGATCTCAAAGGAAATAAAATTGCTGGAACTACAAGCAGTCCTGTTTATTTTAATGAATCAGGGAGTCCCTGCACGGCTTCGGATTGCACCTTTAAGTCTTTGGGCTTTGCCATAATTAACAGTGTGAGTAATCCAGGCAACGTGACTTTTGCCAATGTTATTATTCAAAACCCTAATGGAAACAGTCGGGGAATTATTTGGAAACCTAGATACACTTATTTTGAAATAGGAAATTTTTGGAAAGCTTCTGTTACAAATGACTGCTTGCCCGGTAGCTACGTGAGTGGAATAGATTCCAATCTAAAAGTTAAATGCACAACGCTTCCAACCCCTAAATTAAGAAAAATATATGAATTAAGTATTGGTTTTTCACAAAGCTCAGGAACAAATCTTATAAACGATTCCACGTATCCAAATGCAGTTACAACTTGTGCTCTGACTGCAATGGATGATGACACCTCAAATATTCCTGATTCCAACCCACCCGGAGAAAAGAAAATTATAGGGGGTCCCAATGGATATAAATGTGAAGTTCGAAAAAGTGGCTCTCAATGGTTAGGTATTGCCCCAATGCCTTCGGGTTCGGTGGGATGTGTTGCTACATGTTCAGTGTTTGAAGTTTATTTTTGATGAGCTTTAGTGCCTTAAGCTTTTATCGTTAACTGAAATATAAATTAAAATTCCCAATCCGATAAAAAAAGCTGTTCCATTGGCTGTGACAGAGAGTTTGTGCAAACGTTGAAATTCCTCGCTGCTACCCATTCCAGCTAATGAAAGTTGAGCGATTTTGGGGGTGAGTTGAACGGCAGAAAAATAAAAAATGGCGGAAGAAGTAGAGGCTAGGGCTTGTAGAACTTTGGGGGCTCTTTTCCAAATAAGAATTCCTAAAACAATAAAACTAACTCCTAGTAATGAATAAAAATAGCTCGGGAAGAGAGCGTTTTGAAGTTGGGCCGCAGTGGGGCGCTCAAGAACCCTAAAAACTCTTGGGGCGAAAATAAATGAAAAATAGGCCATAGAACCAATCCAGTAACTCAGGGCTAAATTAAATATAACTTGCGGAATTTTTTTCATGTATTGGCTAATAATAAAGCTTTAAAGAATCGAGAGTCAGGAAATGTTTTCTTATTTTGCAAATAAGTTTCGATTTCGCTGAAAGCCTCAGTGAATCTTTTTTCGAGATAAGCTTGAGCAGAGCTAGGAGCATTTTGAATGATGATTTTAAGAGCGGGTTTTAATTCTTTTTCTAAATTAATTTGTACGAATTTATCCCAAACTTCTGGAGTCACGGCTTTGGCTTGAAACTGACCTGTTGTGACTTGATGGGCGAGAGCTGAGAAGAGTCTTGCTAAAAGAGTTTCGTTTTCAACTAGAGGGCGTGAGTTGAGCTCAAGAGTTTCAGCAAATTTTGTTTTAAAGAATTGTCCTGCGGCTGAAAGTTGGTTGAGTCTCTCGGCCACTTTGAGCACGGCTTCGAGGCTTATGAGGTTGTCATTAGAAAGACCAAGGTCTTTAGCTAGCATTGGGTTGAGCTCAGGATGGCGCCCTTGTAGAGCTTCCAACAGAGCTTTGTCTTGAGAGTTCCAATAATGAAGTGGCACAGAGTCACGAATGATTTTTGCAGCTTTCACGAGATCGTGAACTAAAAGCCAGCCTAAGCGGGTGCAAGAGTGGAGCGATTGAGTGATGAGAATTTCAGAGCAACGATCGATGTTGGCTTCGGAGAGATAAAATAGTCCTAAGTCTAAGTATCGGCGTGAGCGATCAGTAGCTTCGCGGATAGTGGCTAAGTCTTCATGAATGAGATCGTCGGCCATAATAGAAATGTTCATACTGCGAAGAGCTTCCATAAGGAGAACTTCTTTAAGTGATGGGGCTGTGATTTTTTTGAGAGCTTCGGCAAAAATTTCAGATTCTGAAAGTGGCTCTCGCATAATTTCTGGAACAAAAGCTCCTTCAATACTCTCTAAAGCTTCTAGGCTTTCTTCTTTAGATTTTGAGGGAAGTGGATTTTCAAGCAATTGTTTTTTAAAGGAAGGAGCATCGCCACGACTATACATGGACACGGCTTCGCGAGGATCGAGGAAGCCAAGGTCTTCGAGGCGACCCTTTTTAATTCCATAGGCAAATTCTTCGATTTCTGTTTTTTGCTCCCAACGACAAGATTCCAGGTGACGGCGCATGAGTTGTAAATCCACGGCAGAAATTTTATTGAGCCATTGCATGAGGCTTTCGCGAAGCTCAGGGTTTTCGCTTTTAAAGATAATGGCGTAGAGGCTGTCGGGTGAAAGTAGCAGGCGATGTTCTTCAACCGCAGGAGGTTCTTGAGGATCGAAATTAAAGACGTCGGTGTATTCTATCAGAGTTCGGACGATAATTTCGGGATCGAGGTCTTTCATGTATTCATGAAGTTTTTCGGGACTGCATTTGCAGATAAAATGAAAAATATTTAAGAAACGTTCGGCTTGGAAATTATCGCCATTCCAACATTCTAAATCAAGCACAGCTTGAACTTGTTCTACGTCGGCGTTTTCAAAAAACCAAAGCAACATGTCGTTGTCGGCTTCTTTGAGTGCAAAAAATGCGGTCTCAGCAGGAAGATCGCGCAAAACTTCTACTTCGTCGCGCTCAGCAATATTGGGAATTTCTCCAAGAACGGGTTTTAAAAAATTTTCTAAGCTCATGATTTTTTCTCTGCTTCAGGTAGGGTTGCGGGTTTTGGGGGGAAAGTGTTCACAAGAATAGCTAGTTCTCTAACAATTCTGTTGAGGTCTTCTTCGGTCTTAGCTGTTCTATAGGCACGAATTTGAGAGGCTTGGTCGACTAATACAAAGTATTCACTGTGAGTGATGTCCATGAGCCCAGAATAATCTTCGGGGTCAGGATTGGGTTTGCCGTCGAGAGCGGTTTTAAATCCATCCACGACGAGTTTTTTAATTTCGGGCATGGGGCCCGTTAAGAAAGTCCAGAGTTTAAAGTCTGAATGAAATTTTGTGCCATAGGCTTTGAGCATTTCGGGAGTGTCGTGTGTGGGGTCTACAGAAATTGATACTAGTTGAATGCTCTTGGCGGTGCCTTTAAGTCGTTCTTGAATTTTAGCCATTTGCTGAGTCATTAAGGGGCAAACATCGGGACATGAAGTGAAAATAAAATTCACAACGGTGACGGTGCCTTGAAATTCACGAAGTGTGATTTGACGGCCATCTTGATTGGTGAGTTTGAAATCGCTGAGTTGACCAAGAACGGGTAAATTTTCGGGAGCTTTTTTTCGAAAACTCATGATTAGGGGCAACGAAAAAAGGGTGAATACAACGATAAACCAAAAGGCTTTAGATTCGAAGATTTCTGTAAAGTTGTTCTTTGGTCTAGGAAGGGTGTTTTCCATAGCCCTATCTCTTATTGCGGCGCGTGAGTTTCGTCAATTCTAAGCTCTTGGAAGAATTTGGAATTTCATATCTTTTTGAAAAAAATAGCCAAATTTGGCTTCTTAATGTTAAGGAGCTTAAACTGTTAATTAGTGCTGAGTCAGGAAATTGTCTCATTTGATAGCGAAAAATGGCTATAATTAAGGGAACTTCGATATGATAAAGATGTTTAAAAATACATATTATTTTTTATTGTTTTTTTTAGTTTTAAGCAATTTTCAAATTTCAGCTGACGACGAAGTTAAGGTTACGGCTCATCCAAAGCTACCACCCGGTATTGTTTGCGATAGATATCTTGGAGATGTGGCTATGGCTAATCAAGCGAGCATGGGAGCTATTTCGACCATGGCTCAAGTGGATCAAGCCGTGAATAGTATATTTTACTCTCATGGAAATTTGCATCAACTTAAAGCTCACAAGGGCAGTGTTAAGAAAATTGGAGAAGCCAATTTAGTGGCTTCAGAAGAAGGTATTTTCTTTAATCAAGCCACTATTTCTAATGCTCAATCCGAAAATGCGGCTTTATTAGCTCAGCGAAAAGACGCACTCACTAAAACATTAGATGCTAGTGAGCAATCTTGGGTTATAGAGGGCGATCTAGATAAGGTTTCATCTTTAACTGGCGAAAAGTTAGAAGTTGCTCAAAAATATCTTTTTTCCGAAAGACTCTCTAAACTACAAAACGCAATTTATGAGCAGGCTATAAGAGAGGGTGCTTATAATTTTCATGGCCCAGGTGCTAATAATTTTAATCCTTCTTACGGGACTAACTTTTTTTCTTTGTATAGAGGAAGTCCTCTTGAAGAATTGGTTTTAAAGTTCCCCAACAGATTTCCAGATATTGCGAAAAGACCTAAAAGTTTTAGTGCCAATAGATTTTTCTTAAAATATTTCGGTGGAGTGATGCCAATGTCTGAAGTTACTACAGACGCCATGCTACCCATGGAAGAAGCCGTTAAAAAGAAAAAGTAAATTTTTAAAGATCATTTCATCAAGTCATAAAAAAAATGACTCTAAAGGAATTTAGAGTGACTTGCGTTTATAATTTAAACTTAGGGGAATCTTGTGGAGAAAAAAATTCAAATTCTTGTGATTGATGATTCTGCGACCACTCGAAAAATAACAAGAAAGCTTCTCAATGATTTGGGTTATGACTCTGTAGAAGAGGCTATTGATGGAGCCTCGGGCTGGAATAAAATTGTAGCTGCAGAGTCACCTTTTACACTTGTGATTTGTGATTGGCATATGCCCAATTTGTCGGGCTTGAATCTTTTAAAAAAAATAAGAGCTGTAGATCAGATTAAAAATTTACCTTTTATTATGCTGACTGGAGAAAACAAAAAAGATGAAGTTATGAAAGCCATACAGGCGGGCGCTTCGGCTTATCTTGTTAAGCCACTCGAAAGCACTGTTTTGAAGAATGCCATAGAAAAAGCCCTCTCCGCAAAAAATGATGTGATTTCTGCTCTCAAGAAGGGCTTAAAATCAGGTTAGTTCTGGGGAGAATCCTCGGCGCATGATATTTTCGGTCACCGTTACGGGTTCTAAAAATTGTAATAGATAATCTGGGCCGCCGGCCTTAGCGCCAATACCAGACAATTTGAAACCACCAAAGGGTTGTCGGTAAACTAGGGCGCCTGTTATTCCCCTATTAATGTAGAGATTGCCACACTCTAAAACACCCCGAGCGTATTCGATGTGCGCGGGATTGCGGGTGTAGACGCCTCCGGTAAGGGCATAATCAACATCGTTGAATCGTTGGCATGCTTCTTCGAAGTTTTTTGCTTTAAACAAGGTGACCAGTGGGCCGAAGAATTCTTTTTGACCGAGATCACTTTTGTAATCCTGAGATTCGAAGACGGTAACTGGAACAAAATGACCTTTTGCTTGTAATTCTGCTGAGAGTGGAAGTTGATATGCAATTTTATCTTGATTGTCGGCGATTACTTTTAGAAGTCGTTTTTGACTTTCTTCGGAAATCACGGGATTGATTTGAGCGCTTGGGTCTTCGGCAGGGCCATAGGTTCTTGAGTTGAGGGCTTCTATGAAGCGCGCTTTAAAAGTTTCATAGGCGCTTTCAACGATAATGATTCGAGAAAGAGCACTGCATTTTTGGCCTTGGAAACCAAAAGCTGATTGAAGTGCGGCCACTACGGCTTCATCGAGATCGGCATCGTCGTCTATGATCATGGCGTTTTTTCCGCCCATTTCAGCGACTACTTTTTTAATGTGACGTTGATCCTCTTTAACTTTTGCAGCAGTCTCCATAATCCATAAGCCAACATTTCGAGAGCCTGTGAAAGATATGATGTGTGTTTTTGAGTGTTCTACTAAATAAGCACCCACTTCTTCGCCTTTACCGGGTAAAAATTGAAGAGCTTCCTTGGGCACGCCTGCTTCTCTTAGAATTTCATAGAGCATTTGGCCTACGGCGCTAGATTCTTCTGAGGGTTTCATAATCACGGGGTTTCCGCAAATTAAGGAAGACACTGTCATTCCGCAAAGTATAGCGAGCGGAAAGTTCCAGGGGCTGATGGCTAGTGTGAGACCTCGCGGGCGATAAAAATATTTATTTTCTTCACCTAGGGCGTCTCCCATTTTTTGAGGGCCTTCGATTTTTTCATAAAGATGCGCATAGTAATTGCAAAAATCTATGGCTTCAGCGACATCAGCATCGGCTTCTCTGAAATTTTTTCCAACCTCAAGAACGAGTTGAGCTCCGAGCTCAAATCTTCTTTCTCGAATAAGATTGGCGGCTAAACGAATTATGGCAATTCTTTCTTCAGGAGTGTAGCGCGCCCAAGTTCTCATTGCCGTTTTTGAAGTTTCAATGGCCATGTCGGCGACTTTATTATTGGCCATATAAACAATGCTTGTGTTTTGTTTGTGATCGGCAGGGTTACTCACATTTATAGAGGGCAAGTCCTTAAGTGTTTCTCCATTAACGTGCGGATACACTTTAATGGGAAAAGAACTTTTTCGAGCACGGAGCGCTTCATTCATTTGGCTTCGAACTTCGGCTTTAGAAAAATCTAGAAAGGCTTCATTGTGAAACATTTTGGACTCCTTAGTGAAGGGATTTTGTTCTTGGGGGTTGGGGGCGCTTAATAATTTCTTGGTATCAGCGAGATCAATAAAACTGGATTTTAGAAAGCCTTCATTGGAAGTGTTTTCTAAAAGTCGACGCACTAGGTAGGCCATGCCCGGGAGGAGATCGCCCACGGGAGTGTATTCACGAACTCGCATGTTCATTTGTTTGAGGGCTTTTTTGTAGGGTGTGGCCATGCCAAAGAGCATTTGACATTCGTAGGCACTCTTGGGGAGTCCCTTGGATTCTGCGTAAGCAAAGGCGTGGGCTAAGCTTCTGACGTTGTGAGAAGCAAAGGCTCCAAGCAAATGAGGGTAGCTATCAAGTAGGTAGCGAGAGCAAGCTTCATAATTGCTATCGGTGGCACTTTTACCAACGAGAACAGGAATGGGCCAATCTCTTTGAGAGGCCATAACATATTCGTATTCCCAATAGGCACCTTTGACCAAGCGAATAGTAATAGGCGCTTTTCTTTTTATGGCAAGATTTTTCAATCGCTCTAAATCTTTGAGAGCGTCTTTTAAATAGGCTTGGCAGACGATTCCAAAATGAGGATAATTTAGAAGTTCCTCTTCTTGCACTAAATCTTCGAAGACTTGCATGACGATTCCGCGAAGATCGTTTTGTTCCATGTCTAAATGCAAAAAGACATTTCGATTCTTGGCTTCGGTCATTAAAATTCTTAGACGTTTTTTAATGCCATTCACGCTATGATCAAAACAGAGGTTATCAAGGTGCGAGAAAAGCGAGGAGCATTTTACGGACACGTTGACTCTAGGAATGGGCCCAAGGGCGGATTCATCGAGAACGTGTTGTGCGGGCCAAGCTTCAGCTTTTGCAGGAAGCTCCTTAATGAGATTCAAGTAGTGCTCGAAGTGTTTGTCGGCTTCAGATTCAGAAACCACCACTTCGCCAAGTATGTCGAGAGTCCAGGCAAATCCATCGACCCATAATTTTTTGAGAGAGGCTTCGGCAGTGTCTGCATCGCGGCCGCAAATGAAGGTTTCAGCCATCGAAAGAACGTTTCGCTTAATAGAAGCGGAAGCAATTTTTGAGGGAACGCCTCCCATGGCGGCTACACTCAAGGTGGTTTTAATCCAGGGTGAGAGTTCAAGATCGGGTCTTAGAAAGTAGGATTTTACATGTTGTGCGACTTGATCGGATTTTTTTAGAGAGGGGAGCACATCTATAAAGCGAAAAAGTTCCACTTTAAATGACGGATTTTTCATGGACCAGTCCATCATTTTTCCAGTCCAGAAGTTCTTATCGAATATCCCGCCTTCACCTTTTCGGGATAGAGCAAAAATTTCTTCGCCAATGGATGTTATACGCTCTTCCATAATTCACCGCTCCCTGTTGTCGTCTCTTGCTATGTTCTGCAACGAGCGAGGCTTCTTTGCAAATCGAGCTTAGTGGACTGGGCTTAAGAGAATGGCGCCGCGTTATTGTTTCGCTGCCTTTTAGCTTTCGATCACCCCCTTCCCAAACAACTTTTATTCCCCTAAAGTTAATGGCATTGGGGGAATTCATGATCAAAAAATCAATTGTTCTAGTGACAGCACTTTTAGGCGCTCAAGCTTCATACGCTAATCTCAGCGTGGAGCCATGGTATGTTAATTTTGGGCGCGTAAAAGTTAGAACTCGAAGTCACACTGAAACTGTAAGAGTGACTAATAATGAAGATCATACAGTCGATGTAAATACCAATGAAATAAGTTTTTGCCGGAAAAACTTTTCTTTTGATGATCAGTGTTCAGGACCTCTAGCAGCGGGTGCGACTTGCCAAATCCATATTAATTTTTATCCGGCTGTAGAAGGTGTGGAGCATTGTGATTTTGGAATCTATGCCGATGATGAATGGCAGGAAACTGTGTCTTTAGAAGGTCGCGGCGCTATCTAAGACAGCTTTACTTAATGGCTTTGAGAAACTAATCTAGCGTCAGTGAGACTTTGTCTTCTGACGCTAAACACTTGGCACGGATTAAATTTTAGAAATCCCTACACGATGTTGCCTGTAGAAAGTGTATTTCAAAGGCAAGATCGTTTTGATCTCTTAGTTCAAAATCTAAAAAGGTTAAAAGCGCAGTATCAACGCCAGGACACATTGTTGATGGTCGCACTTCAGGAACTCAATCCTGTCGTCTCACGTTTAGATTCCCTTAAAAAAGCACTCATGTTTGAGGGAGCATTTTCTAGAGTCAATCATGGCGTGAAATTGGGGATGCTTTCTTATCCTTTTTTTTTAGACGAAGGTTTGGCCTGTGTTTGGTCTGGGCTTTTGAAAAATGTAAAAATTGAACATCATCTGTTGTCGGGACAGGCGTGGGGATTAAGACAACAATCGATGCTTCCTTTTTGTTTTCACCTATCGGAATGTCGAGGGGCTTTGTTTGTGTGCGGTGAATTTTTAGCTTCCAAATATTTGTTTGTGAATTTGCACCTCCATCATTCTAAGGCAGGTGAGGGCGATCAGAGAAGGCGAAAAGAAATTGCTAAACTTTTAGATATTCTTGAAGATAAAAAGAAAGATTTTAATTCTATTTTTCTAATGGGTGATTTTAATTGTGAGACGGGTGAAGAGTCTTTGATTCCTCTGGAAAAGGCAGGCTTCAAAGACCTGCAGGCCGGGGAAGCTCTCTACACCTGGGACGCTTTAAACAACCCCTATGCCCATTTAGAAAAGACGATGCACGTTGAGCCTGAAATGGCGCAATGGTCTAGCTCTCCGCGCCAGTTAGATAGGTTGTATGCCTGGGGTAAGATACCTGAAGTAAAGAAAATAGAGCTTAAATTTCATCAACATGGCGAAATTTGTTCAGATCATTTTGGGCTTTTTGCAAATTTAGAGAGCACTTAGATATATAAGTAAATCTTATATATAAAATAAGAATTACTTTTGACAAGCGGTAGGTGAACTGCGAATGTTCATCCCGTGAAAAGGGAGTCACACAGCGGATTGAACCTGTTGTTTTTAGGAGTGCTCGCTGCACTTCAAATTCTGCCCTTTTCTATTCCAACTCAAGCTAAAGATCCTACAGAAGTAGCACCTAATGCTGAGTTTCTTGCTCTCACTCCAGCGGAACAAAAGCAACGCGAAAAAGAAGCCGATAAATTAGCTCGTGAAATTCAGGATAGGTTTTTCGCGGAAGCTGAAAAAGCCCAAGAAGCTATTAATAATAGACCCATTCAAAGTTTATCCGATATGTTTTCTCCTGAGCAGTTAAAACTGCTTGAAGAAGTTGGAGAACTTTATGAAAGAGCTCAAGCTTATGCCGATGGTTTATTAAAAGACTTCGATGCTCGGTATGCCAATATCGAATTAGAAAACGTTAAACGTTATGCTGATATTTTTGCAATGAACCCTCATGCTGAGGAAAGATTTTTTGATCAATATGGTGGAGCTAAATTAGACAAGTTAAAGGCTAACATTGAACTCTATCGCGCGGGAAATATTGAAGCCATCCGTAAGCAAGTGGCTATGGCCCATCTTATGGATCGTCTAGAGCGCTCAGAGCTTAAGGATGTAGAAACAGCGCACGGTTATGCCAAGATCACTCATATAGATGGCAAAGTTGTGATTCGAGTGATTCATCGAGCCTCTAGAACAGCATTTCTTATGTTGCCTCATGGAATCGATCCAAAATCTAAACATCTTGCGCTCTATGGTGGTCGCCAGTTGTTTGATGCCAAGGTGCCCACTTTAGCTGAACCCAATGGCGATCGACACAAGATTGGATTGCGTGGGACAGTCTACGTTTGGGTTGATGACGATGCCAATATTCAAAAAATGCAGGTTAATAAAAAGCCCAAAGTTTTCACAAGAGCTTGGTTTAAAGCTTATAAAAATGCCACTTACGTAAAGCCGGACGGGGAAAATTTAATTTTCGGAGCCGTTTGTGGAGCGACTCAAGTAACTCTTTCTACGTGCTTAGGTTCTTATACTGGACTGGCACCTGCTGCTGTAACTTTTGCCTGGGGTGGTGGAATCGGTGCCTATAATAAGACTTATCGAAATTGGAGAAATCGTGGCTATAGTGTTGCTCTTCAAATGCTTAAGCATTCAGCCATCACTTTCAGTTTTAACTACGCTTTCTATATAGCGAACCAAGGTTTTAGTTTTTTTGATCCTAACAACGCTCTAGGTTTTTACAATCCTATGACTCACATTCAAGTTTTGTTGAATGGATTGCTCATGATACCGGCTCGAAGTGCATGGGAGCTTTGGGGTCAAGTTCGAGATCGCCTCCGATTAGGACTCGATTATTTTAAAATTCAAGTCGGTGATTTTAAAATCAGAGCAAAAAGTTTAAGAAACAATGCTGTTTTTTATCAAATGGTTTTAGCCAACATTCCATGGTTGGCTCGTATTTATGATTTAAAACATCCCGATGAACGTTGGGTCTTTAATGACCATTTATATTTGACCTATGGTAAGGCTTGGATGTTTGCTTCGATATTTGTTGCGATCTTAGCAGCGGGTACGGATTTAACTCTAAGGGCCAATTCTGAAAGATATAAGAATTCTGCTGCCTATATAGAAACTCAGGAATACTTCAGAGAAAGTGTAAACAATATAGAACGCATGATTTTAAAATGTTTGGGGATAGGATTTTTTATTCCTAAGGAAAAACATTTCTTTATTAGATTTATGGACTGGTGGGGTGGAAAAGTCGCTAGCGGAATAAATTGGATTAAAGCTATGCGCAAACAGGGTGCTGAAGTTGAGATCAAGTTGGGTGATCGAGAATTGACAGATGCTGAAATGTCTCAGGTCCACGATGCTGCTATCGAAGAAGTCTTGCATCCCAAAGATGCTTACTCTCTCCATCCTCGTTGCGATGCCGCTCTTTTGAATAAGTAGATTTTAAAGCCCTGCGGCTATATTTTTAAGTAAAGCTTCACAATTTTCACTGTTTCGAATGAAATATTTTCTTTGCCAGGGCTTAAGTGGCATCGAGTCTTTGCCAGCGGGCAAAGTGCCTTTGTTTTGAGATTGTCCCCACATTAATGCTTTTATGTCTAATGTGCCTGCAATGTTCTCAAGACGATTTGATAGAGCTTTGAAGCTGTCTAGAAAATTTTCATCATTGTAATATGGAATGCGTTTTTTAAATCTAGGGTCTTTTGAGACACTTTCTAAAGTTTTTGTAACACGTTTGGCTTCTTGGCTTATAGCTTGTGTGAATTCTCCGAGGTGATTAATTTTTATGCCAAATCGATTGTCCAAATCAACTTTTAATTCTTTCCATTCAATATTTCCTTCTAAAAAGTTGTGTATTGCTTTTGAAAGTGAATAAATTCTACTTATGGGTTCGCTGAGTCGAGTTGTCCTAAGGTGAGGGCTCATTAGTTCTCTGAATTTACTTTTTGATAGATATTTTTCTTCACTTGAACTCAGGGTTCTAGCTTTAGGATCTTTAACTTTTAGAGAGGATTCAAGTTTTTCAATGTCGTATTTTAATCTTTCAAGGTAGGAATCTCTATTTCTTTTAGAATCTTCTAAAGCTTCTTCAAATAATTTGCGTTTATTAATATCGGGCATTTTATCTGCCTTTGTAATATCATCGGAGTTTAGATTTTCGAACTCATCGCTAGCTTCCACGTGTTGAGAGGTGTTGGTGTTGCTTTTAGTTTCAATATTAATTTTTTTGCTATTTGGAGAGGCTGAATCTGGAGAGCTTTTTGATGTCGAAGTTAACTTGAATTTACTTTTTAATAAATCTAGCCATTTTTTCATTCTATTCAATGATGGTTTTTCAGAATTTGTTGCATTTTTATTGTTTGAGTGGCTTGTGCCGAACATTCTATTGGCATCGGATTTTAGTCGATCATCATCGAGGTCATTTGTAGAATCAGAAAACTCAATTTTGTTGCTTGAAATTTCAGAATAAGGATTAACTCCTAATCCCTTTTGAGATATATTTTGTTGTCGAGCATCTCTTTTTCTAGCGGAATTTAAATTTTTGCTTTCAGTCCTTACTCCAAATTCAGAAGAATCACTTAAGGGATTGGATCTGAAGGGGTTTGAAAAAAAGCCTGAACTCGACTCTCTTTCTCTGGGAGATGCTGGAGTGTTGTCTACGATATTAGTAATGGCTCCATTTTTATCGCTCAGTGTACTTAGCGAATGGAGTTGAGTTCCTAAACTAAAACTTTCTTCTTCTTTTCCAAAGGCAGGATTGTGTTTTGTTTTTATAACTGTTCTTCTTTGCATTCTATAGTCTGTGTTGTCACCTAAAGCGATTCCGTAAGAAATCCGAGTGAATTCTTCCATACCAGTACATTGAGTGCAGAATACGCCTTTCTCATTTAAAAAAGGCGTTAAATCCGAAATTGCTTTTGGATCGTCAACGCGTTTAACCTTTTCTGCTTTCCAGGCATATTCAGAATTGCGTCTCATTAAGTCATCAAAGTCTGCTAAGTAAATTTTTTCAGACTTGATTAAATTGTTTAAAGCATCAGCGAAATTTACAAATCCTGCTTCTCTCCAGATTTTTTCAAGCTCTAATAGGGGTTTTTTATCTAAACTTGTTAAAGGATTAACTTTAGGAATATTGGAACGCTTTTTAACCTGATACTGAGGTAAAAATAGTGTCCCTGAAGCCTGTCTTTGTTTGAATTCAATAAATGCCGAAGCCTGGTCAGGATTGACTTTGATAATATAATCTTTTCCTAGAACAAGAGGCTCTTTTTTTCTAAAATGATTGTTTTGATAATAGAGTTCATATCCTTCTTCCATTGGATAGAGTTCAAGTTTATCAAGTTCGTATCCTAGGGGCATGGGAATTCTAATAATGTCTGAGTGATAATTGGGCACTCTTTCAATAGTTGTGGCTGAGTGATATCGGTTTCGCGAATCCTGTCTTTCTTTCGACTCAATTCGTAGAATCCCTTTTTTTTGATCGACAGACGTTTGATTGTTTGAAGTCCAATCCTTATGCAAATTTAAATCGTCTGCATCCCAAGGGCTTAAGTAAAATTTATCAGGAATTTTTTGATTTTTATCTTCATTCAACACATTTAAATAGCTGTGTGTTGAGCTTCCTTCTTTGCTGTCGTTGAAATCTGAAATATAAGCTGATTCACTTTCTTCGGCTTTAAAAATGTTTGTCCATTTATCTTCGCCATCAGTAGTTTTTTTGAATCTCTGTTTTTTATCGTATACAAAAGCGTTTTGAATGAGCTCGTCTAAGGCTCTTCCGATGTTAGGTTTGTTTGAGGATTGAGCCATTAAGTCTCTTTGTCGAAGCTGATCCTCTTTAAAAAAAATGAAATGAGCGAGTTGAATATTTTCCGGATCCAGGTTGTGAATATTAAAAAACATTTTTGGTTTTTTACTTATATGACCACGCATTTCTTGGCATAGTTGACTGGGTGAATTTTCATATTCAATTTTGGAGTATTTAGCCTTCGCTTCAAGATCTGATCGAGGGTTGTTTATGTTTTTAATAGAATGACGAACAGCCTCCAAGTGTTGTTGAAGCCAAATTCTATCGCTAATCTCAGTATCTACTAGATTTATATCTCGTCCATACGAAAATTCTGAAGCATGTGCGATGGTATCATGTTGAAAGACACTAAAACCATTCACTTCGTTTGTTTTTCCCAGAGCTCCTTGATTAAGAATATTGCTTTGATAAATGTAGTCGTCTGATGAAATTGGATTGTATTCGAAAGTTAACAAGCTTAATTGGTTTTTAGTTTTTATTGGAATTCTTTGTCCTCGAGAAGTTTCAAATTCCAAGTTTTTTGGCCCGAAACGCCACACAAATTCACGCATGGCTGCGTCGTAGTGCCGTCTTAATTGTTTAAGCATAAGCTCTCGACGCTCTTTTTGAGCTTGAGCAGGATCTAGTGGAATTTTCTTCTTAGTTTTTATGTCTTGGATTTCAATTTCGTTAAGGACTCTTTGTTTTATGTTAGCAAGATCGGTCTCTAATTCTTTGTTTGTTTTGAATAATCGACTGAGCTTGTTTTCTAATTCTAATCGTCTTTCAGGACTTAATTTTTTTGTATCTGAAGGAGTATCCAGTTCGTTTGAGCTTAACAAATTCGCAACAGCTTTCATTAAATTCTGAGCGTCATTGATTTCTTTAAGTTTTTTTTGGACACGTGTGTCGGTCAAAACTTTTAAATCTTTTTCACTCTGACTCAGTTTTTCATCAGACATTTGCGATATAGGACTTTTAAATGAATCGAGTATACTAAAGTATTCGTTCTTAAATTGATTAAATTCTTTATGTCTCGTAGGAGCCGTTTTTATTTGATTTGAAAAATATGAAAAGAAATCCTTATTTTGTAGCTGTCCCGATGCTTGGCTGAGATCGCGAATTTTAGCAAGTAGATCGATCCCTTCCGGAGTTTTCCAGAGTTGCGATTCTATAAAAATAAAGTTGTTTTTTAGCCAATTCCAAACTCCTGAATATTGAGGAGGGTCTTCAAGGAGAGCTTTTTCAATTTCAGAGACAATAAATTTTTGTTCTTCTTTTAGGTAATCTGTTGAAGAATTTGTTTTGGCGGAAAGGAAAATTGGAGATATCATAAAACAAAAGAGAAATAACCAGTATCGATATCTCAAGCTCAACACAAAACGTACCCCTAAGCCTAAGCTTAATTTTAGCTTAAAGAATTGATGTTGAATGTTAAGTTTTGGTTAAAACACAAAAAAATACTGTTTAATACGCCTATAAGCCCTTGGCTCTCAAGACATCGATGATTTCTAGACGTAAATTTTCGCTGAGTTGATTGATTTCTTTCAATTTAGATTTTGTGTCAGCTTGATCTTTAAGAAGTTGTTCTTTTTGTGCTTCGGGAATTTTTATGGGATCACGTCCCCATTGTTGTCGAGAAAGCTCTAGAAATTCCGATGAATATCTGGTCCAGTTGGAATGACTTTTAGTTTCCTTTAGCATCCACTCAACTAAAGTGTTTCTGTCTTCGTCTTCTAAAAAAACCCATCTTGAATATTTTTGAAGTATTTTAATGGCTGCTATTTGACCATCTACGCTAGAAAATCGTGAAATGATTTTCTTAACTTTACTTACTATTGTTAAAAATTCATCACGTTTAAGTCTTTCTTTGTAAGTTGATAACAATCTTTCTATGGCAACATTTTGAGTTGAGAATCCACCAGTGAGTACGTCGAGATTGACAAGCAATGCTTTCCATTCGTTTGGATGAAGAGTGTTAAGTGTCGTGTCGTTTTGGCCGCTAATCTTTTGATTGATTAAACTTAGTTTTCCATTGAGCTCCAGAATGATTCTTTGAGCTTCTGAAATACGTATGTTGTAATGTTCATGAATGGCTAAAAGAGTTTTTTGATGTTCTAGAATCTTTAATTTTAATTCAGCATCTAATTCTTGGCCGTATTGAGAGAGGAAATAATCTACGTCGGCAGCATTCATTTTTTTATAATTTTGATAGAAAAAATAGCGTCTACCGGCAGGTGAGATACTTTCTAAATATTGAGTGATTTCTGTATTTATCGCAGACTCGGTGGAATTGTTTAAAATGCTAATAATATTTTCGTCTTCAGAAAGCCTTATAATTTGCGGTCCTCTTTGAGGGGTTTTTCGGCCTCTTAAGCGATCCGTGATTCTTGCTGATAGGGTTCTGTATTTAGAAATTCTAAGAGCCGCTTCCGTGGTGTTTCTCATGATATTGTAGAGAATGGCAAATTTGAGTTCACTCAAATAAGGGTCGCGCTGCTGACTTTTTTTCCAATAGTTGAGGAATTGAATATATTCACTCACTTTCATGCCAAAACGCTTTGATGTTTCGGCAACTTTGACTAAATCTGAAACATCATGGCCCGAATCTAAAACGTTTACGATTCGCTCGGTGATGAGTTCAATAAATTCCAATTTTTTTGAAGGATCTAAAACAGGAAAAGCTAAAACGGCTTGTTGAATGTCGGAAGGAGTTTTGATTCCTTGATGAACGAGCTCATCGGCTGTTGCGCGATCTAAAAATTTAACTCGAGTGTCGTTTCCAGCTAATGAAGTTTCAATGCCGGCGGTCTTGGCAATCTCTTCCATGGAGTCGCCTTGTAGACCTGCGATAATGGCGGAGTGCCATTGCGTTTCGAATAGAGCTAGGAAACTTTCGCAAGAACTGCTTTTAAGAACTAAACTTGATGAATTTTCAGAAGCTTTAAGATTTAAATTAAGACTTAAGTAGAGAATAAAAACTAAGCTTAGAAATCTTGTGAATTGCGATGAAGCTATATTTATAAGCTTAGCCATGAGCCATGGGAACTTAGCCCATATAACGCATTGTGGCAACTTCATTTAGCCTAATTCTTGTAAGGGCCTTAATGGCTCATGGACGGCAATTTTTGCCAGGAAAGGTAGATCAGCGGATTGGAGGTACTTTATGTGCCAACTAGCGTTTTAAGCGACTTTTTCGTTTTCTAGGTAGAAATATGAAAGACCCAAGAATGTTAAAAAGAAGATTCCCAAGACCGCAATTTTTTCCAAACTAAAACTAGTGTAGCCCACCTCAAAGAGTTCCCTAATGGCTTTTACAGCATAGCTAAGGGGATTAATTTTAGAGAGCAAATAAAAGAAAGGACCCCGATTTTCTAATGGAAATAGCGAGCCCGACAAAAGCCACATCGGAAATAGTAATATATTCATCATCGAATGATATCCGGCTACAGAATCCATTTTCCAGGCCAACAAAAAGCCTAAGGTTGTGAGTGTCGAAGCTGTTAGAAATAAAAGCGTAAATATTCCGATGAGATTTTCTAATCCTAAGTGTATCCCCATAAAAGGAGCTGGGATTAAAAGTAGGGCGCCTTGAATTGTTGCCAATAAAGAAGCTCCGTAGACTTTAGCAAGTAGGAAAACAATTTTTGGTTGAGGAGAAACTAATACTCCTTGAAGAAAACCATGGTGACGATCTTCAATAACGGAAATAGTAGAAAAAATTGCCGTGAATAAAACGCTGAGCAGTAGCATTCCGGGAAAGAAAAATTGTAAATATCCACCTTGTCCTGAGCCTGCTGGATTTTGAAACGATGATCCAATTCCAAAACCTATGAGCACCCAAAAAAGCAAAGGTGTGATAAGCGCGCCGATGAGTCTACTTCTTTGACGAAGGAATCGTATAATTTCTCTTTTAGAGAGACCCACAAAAGCCGAAAGCATTCCACTCATAAGTTTTCTCCTGTTTTCAAGAAATAGAGATCGGCTAAATTTCCTTTGTCCCAGCTGAGAGAATTTAAGTTGTTGCCAAATTCACTCATGAAAGTGGGTATAATTTTTTGAGCGTTATCGGTTCTGACTCGGAAATTTAAAGCGCTTAATTCTTCGGCTTTTGAAATAGAGTTTATTTTAGAAAGAAGCGTTGGATTCATTTCAACAAATGTAAGATTAATCACATCCGATGATATTTCCTTTTTGAGTTGCGCAGGAGTGCCTGAAGCCACGCACTTTCCTTGATGGATAAAACTAATTTCATCGCACATTTCGGCTTCTTCCATGTGGTGGGTGGTCACAATGATGCTCACTCCCTCATGGCGAAGTTTATGGAGTTCTCTCCAAAATTCTCGGCGAACTAAAGGGTCTAAACCTGTAGTGGGTTCGTCGAGTAGTAAAATTTTAGGAGAATGTAATAACGATTTAGTGAGCTCAACTCTTCTGGCCCATCCGCCTGAAAGTTGCTTGACGCTAAGATTGAGTTTGTCGGAGAGTGAAAAAATTTTTGCTAATTCCGAAATTCTTAAAGAGGCTTGAGATTTGGAAATTCCAAAAAGTGAGGCTTGAAGGAGTAAATTTTCTTCAACGCTGAGGAGTGGGTCGAGGCTGGGCGATTGAAAACAAATGCCCATGTCGTTTCGAATTTCTTTTGAGTTGGCTTTTAAATTTTTGCCAAGAATTAGAACGTCCCCTTTTTGGATTGAAATTTGAGTAGAGATAATTTTAAAGCAGGTAGATTTTCCGCTCCCGTTGGGCCCTAGCAACCCATGAATGCTGCCTTTTTGACAAGAAAAGCTTAGCCCCTGAAGAGCTTCTTTTTTATTTTTTTGATCAGAGTAACTAAAGTGGAGGTCTTTGACTTCAAGTGCGTTCATTATTCTTGTTATGTTGGTAATCTTTCCAAAGTCGCCAGGCAATATAGGCTACAAAACTTAGAGGCAAAATAACAAAGCCAGTTCCCACTAATAAAATTTTCGGTGTAAAGGATTGTGATTGTCCACAACCCACACAAGCTAAAGCCGTGTGTGAAATTATGGCCATTAGGATGAAAAGATACTTTTTCAAAAAGACTTACTCTTTTTTTTCTGCAGCGGGTGCGGCTTCAGTCGCGGGTGCCGTTTCGTGCTTAACTTCATGTGAAGCTTCACCACTATGCCCTGCTTCTTCTACGTGTCCCTTATAAACTCTGGGAGCTTCTCCAATATAAGGAGAAACGGGACGGTAGGGAGCATCTATAACAAGATATGTGGCGTAGAAGAAAGCAATAAATAAAGGCAATATGGCAACGAGTTTTAATCCATTAGTTTCATGGTTAAGGTGCATATACCACCATCCAACACATACAGCTTTAGAAAGAGATAAAACGCAAACCAAAATTTTAGTAAGCATTGGGGGAAACGCGTGAGAATAAACAACGGCTAATTCTGCAAAAGTGAGAATGAGCAAATAAACGAAGACTCTCATGTAAGATTTAACTTTTTCTGAATAACTTGCGTGTGCCATTTTGAACGTCCTCTTAAATTAAGTAAATGAATGTAAAAACAAGAATCCAAACTAAGTCGACAAAGTGCCAAAATAGACCGCATATTTCTATGTGATTAACATTGCCGTCGTCGTATTTCCCAAGCCAAGTCCTTACGGCCATAATACAGAGATAGACCACTCCACTAAAAACGTGGAAGCCGTGAAAACCTGTGATCACATAAAAAGTTGAAGCAAATTGGGGGGGGCCCGATTTGAAATCAGAGAAAATCATTCCAGTATGATGAACCAGGTGTGTGTATTCGTAAGCTTGAATGGAGAGGAATATAATTCCTCCTAGAATGGTGAAAAGAAGGTAGCGCAACATTTTTTTTGAATCTTTAATTTCACCTGCAGCTTGAGCGATAACCATAGTTACAGAACTGCAAATCAGTACAAAAGTGGCAAAGGCCGACAAGCTAATTCCTAAGTAATGAGCAGGGTCGGGCCATTGAGGGTTTCTCGCTCTGAGGACTCCATATCCAATAAGAAATCCGCTGAAAGTAAGTGCGTCAGTTCCCAGAAACATCCACATTCCCACTTTTCCATGAGAAGCTGTATTGAACATATCGGGCGTGCGTTGAGGTGAAGTTGAAGTGTGTGTCGCTGAATGCGCATCCATAAGCGAGGAGTTTAGGCTTAGTTTCAAAGTTCTTCAACACTCTAGACTTAAGATTTTTTAAGGACTAACTTAGTCCTGCTTCATGGAATTAACAGCGGCCTTTCTACCCAAGCTTAATGCTTCATTAAACGCCATTGCTGCGTTTTTCTTAGTGCTGGGCTTTTTTGCTATAAAAAATCAGAAAATTTTGTGGCATCGAATTTTTATGAGCACTGCTTTTTTGGTGTCGGCACTCTTTTTGGGTTTTTATCTTTATTACCATTTTAATTTTCCTTCGCAGCGCTTCCAAGGCCAGGGTTTAATTCGAGTGTTTTATTTTTCCATGCTGCTGAGCCATGTGATTTTAGCCGTAGTGATTTTACCTTTTATATTACGTTTGTTTTTTTTAGCCTTTAAGGAGAGATTTCTTGAGCACAAGCGATTAGCTCGAATTATTTGGCCTCTATGGATTTACACATCAGTGACGGGTGTGCTGATTTATTTCTTTTTATATGAATGGTTTCCATCAAACGGGGCTTCATTATGAAATTAGATTTGAAATTATTTCATAAGATTGCTTGGATCAATCTTCTCCTTATATATGTCATGGTTCTGCTTGGGGCTTATGTGAAGAATTCTGGTTCTTCTTTGGCTTGTCCTGATTGGCCTCTTTGTCATGGGCAATTTTTACCTGAAATGGTGGGTGGTGTGGCCATTGAGCATTCACACAGATTGCTCGGGTCTTTTTTGGGTCTCTTAACTCTAAGTTTATTTTTTATTGCCTTTAAAAATCGAAGCGAATTTCCAAAAGTTTGGGCTTGGTCTATCACGGCATTGTTTTTAGTCCTCGTTCAAGCCACTTTGGGTGGCATTACAGTTTTAGAGAAAATTTCTCCTTATGTATCAGCCACGCACTGGATGACGAGCCAGCTTTATTTGGCCAATATCCTTTGGTTGCTTCTCTTAAGTAATAGTAGCGCTAAAGGTGTTGTTTATTTTAGGCAGGTTCCCGATAAAGTACTTCTTTATCTCAATATTGCATTGCTCTTTGTGATCATTCAGTTTCTTTTAGGGGCCTTGACCCGTCATACTGGAGCGGCCATGGCGTGCGGCTTGGGCTGGCAGAATAGTATATTTTGTTTAGATGATGTTTCTGGGCAGGGAGTTTTTTGGCCCTCAAGTTTGGCGGCCAAGCTTCATATGAAGCATCGTTTGTGGGGTGTGCTGAGCTTTTTTGTGGTGATTGCTTCAACAGTTCCCTTTTTAAAATGGGCGCGAAAGCATAATGCCCGTAATATTCGAATAAATGTTGTGATGGTTCATCTAGTTTTGACCTGCCAAATGTTGCTAGGGGCTAAGCTTATTGGAACTCATCTTGCCAATTCAAGTGTTCTACTGCATGTTCTTTTTGCAATGCTGTTGTGGACTTCGCTAATTGTGCTTAAATTTAGAGCTTTAGAAATGAGGCCGAGAGCTTAATGATTAAAGATCTAATTTCCCTTACTAAACTCCGTTTAAGCGCCTTGGTGGTGTTGACCGCACTGATAGGAATCTTCTTAGCCCCAGGACAACACAATATTTTTGCTTGTGCCATGTCTTTATTGGGCACAGCTTTGCTGGTGGCTTCTGCCAATGCCTTTAATTGTTATATTGAGCGTGATGTAGACGCCTTCATGGAAAGAACTAAAGATCGTCCGTTGCCGACGGGACGATTGAGTGCCGACGTTGCGCTGGCATTTGCTTCTTTGTTGTTTTTAATTGCGATGGCGTTACTCATTCGATTCAGCAATCAGTTAACTTGTTTGTTGGGAATCTTAGCCTTTGTTTCTTATGTGGCCCTTTATACGCCTATGAAACGCCAATCGATGTGGGCGCTTTTTGTGGGCGCAGTTCCTGGAGCGATTCCTCCCATGATGGGATGGACTTTGGTTCGCAATCAAGTGGAAATCACGGCTTGGATTTTGTTTGGAATTTTATTTCTTTGGCAACTTCCACATTTTATTTCCATTGCGATGTATCGACAGGAAGAATATGAAAATGCCGGACTCAAAACACTTCCTGGAACTATGGGATGGCACAATGCTAGTCAGCAACTTCTTCTATATACTTGCTTGCTAATTATTGTGAGTTTTTTACCTTCTTTTTTTAATTTAGCCGGAACATTGTATTTTCTTTCAGCAGCGGCTTTAGGTTTCTTTTTCCTGGCGCTCTGCGCAAAGTCTATGAAAAAATTTCCACATCCAGCAAAATCAAGGCTCGTTTTCTTTGCGACCTTAGTCTATCTGCCTTTATTATTAGGCGTATGGGTTTTCGACAAACTCATTGGGAGTGCATCATAAAATGAAGAGGAAACACTTAATCGTTTATTGTTTGATTTTTTGGGCAATGTTTATTGTTCATTTAAATGCAAAGGATGGAGAAGAATTACTTCATAAACAACATCCTGAGGCCGATGTGTTACAGGTGCATACATTGGGACGTGATTCCGATCCCAATTTAAGTTTCTGGCAACGTTACGCTCCCCCCGAAAATATATCGACTACTGGATCTCATTTTGACGATGTTTTTAGATATGTGTCTTGGGGCGCTTTCATTTGTTTCGTAATTTTGTGTATTCTCGTGTTGGTATTTTCTATTAAATATCGCGAGCGTCCAGGCCACAAAGCGTTTTACACAATTGGTAAGAATGAAAAGAAGCTCACCATGGTGGTCGATATACTTTTCTTCATTTTTATGGATTGCTATTTAATTTATTTCTCAGTTCTCGATACAAAGAGATATTTAATGACCGTTCCTCAAGGTCCAGATGTGGTTAAGATTGAAGTCATGCCCCAGCAATGGGTTTGGAATTTTCGATACGCTGGACCCGATCAGGAATTTAATACAGCAGACGATATTGTGACTGTAAATGAAATGAGAATCCCTAAGGGGCGTCCTATATATTTACAAATTAAATCTAAAGATGTGATTCACGGATTCATGGTTCCGAATGTGCGTCGTCAAGTAGACGCTATTCCAGGAAGTGTTACTAAAATGTGGTTTGATTCAACTCGTACAGGTGATTTTGAAATTGCTTGTATGCATTTGTGTGGAACTTCACATTATAAAATGAAGGGTTTTATGAAGGTCGTTGAAAACGACGATTACGAAGCATGGAGTAAAGAGATGTCTGAATGGTCTGCAGCAATGTATGACCCTAATGATTTAAGAACTCATTGGGGTTGGGCTTGGGGTGTATTATGAGCGAAGTTAAAAGTTACCAAGATTTATTTCACGAGCACGACGATCATCTCCACTCAGAGCCAAAATCGTTTATCTCTAAATACATATTTTCATACGATCATAAAATGATCGCCAAACAGTTTTTTTGGTTTGGATTATTTTGGGCCTTTATAGGCGCATTCATGTCGATGCTCATTCGATGGGCTATGGCCTATCCTGGAGTGCCTGTTCCTCTTGTTGGAAAGCTCCTTTTTCCAAATTCTGAAGGAATTATTCCTCCCGATGCCTATACAACTTTGTTTACACTTCATGGCACAATTATGATTTTCTTTGCCATCACTCCTATCTTGGTAGGAACTTTTGGCAATCTTTGTATTCCTCTTATGATTGGTGCAAGAGATATGCTTTTCCCATGGCTAAACATGGCCTCATTTTGGGTCACATTTGCCGGCGGGGTTGTCATGTTTATCTCCCTATTTGTTCCCATGGGGGGATCTGGCGTAGGTTGGACTTCTTATCCTACTTTGGCGCATTCTCAATGGTCGCCAGGCTGGGGTCATTCACTTTGGCTCATTTCGATTTTCTTAATTGGTAACTCTTCAATTATGGGAGCTATCAACTATATAAGCACAGTCATTCGTTTGCGTGCTCCAGGAATGACTTGGAGTCGATTGCCTTTAACGATTTGGGGTTTGTTTCTAACAGCATTGCTCAATGCTTTATTCATTCCTGTGTTGGCCGCAGGCTTATTGTTGCTACTTTTAGATAGAACTTTTGGGACTACTTTTTATTTAGCAGCTTCAATTTCTGAAGTAGGAGCTCAGGGCGATCCTATTTTGTATCAACATTTGTTTTGGATTTTTGGTCACCCCGAAGTTTACATCGTAATTTTGCCTGCTTGGGGAATGGTTTCTGACTTTTTATCATTCTTTGCAAGAAAACCTGCTTTTGGTGCGAAGTGGACGGCGGGATCATTTGTCGCCATCACATTCTTATCTACCGTTGTGTATGGTCACCATATGTTTACGACTGGAATGTCGCCCTTATTAACAGGCGCCTTCACGACAATGACACTTTTGATTTCTATACCTTCAGGAATATTTTTCTTGAATTGGTTGGGAACTATTTGGAGAGGAAGCATTCGTTTAAACACAGTTATGCTTTTTTCTTTGGGCTTAGTGATTACTTTCGGTGTGGGTGGATTAACGGGTTTGCATTTGGGTGCAGTTCCTACAAATTTACTTCTTCACAACACTTATTTTGTTGTCGGTCACTTTCATTTGACTATGGCCGTTGCGGCCCTTCTTGGAACTTTGGCAGCCACTTATTTTTGGTTTCCAAAAATGTTTGGTCGAATGATGGATGAGCGTTTAGGAAAAATCCATTTTTGGACAACTTTTATTCCTATTCTTTATATATTCTGCGGAATGTTCGTTGTGGGATATGCGGGAATGCATAGAAGAATTTATAATCCTTACGAATATAATTTCATTTCTCATCTTATCTACATGAATCGCTATATTTCCATTGCTGCTTTTATTGCCTTTTTCTCCCAGTTGATTTTTGTATATAATTTGGTGAAATCAATAAAAAGTGGTGCCGTGGCAAGCGCCAATCCTTGGGAAGTGGGAACTTTGGAATGGACGATTTCTTCTCCTCCTCCTTTCCATAACTTTGATAAAATTCCTGTAGTCCATAATGGTCCTCATGAATTTTCGCATCCCAAGTTGCAAGGAAGAGATTGGATTTCGCAAACTGAATATTTAGATGGAGTGAGCACTCCTGCATGAGTCAAGGCATGAGTGTTCCAGAAATTAAGCCCTATAAGCCTTTGAGCAATCAGCAATTGCTGATGCTTTTAGTTTTGGCTTCTTTTGGAATGCTTTTTGGCACTTTGGTGC
>CAZSSP010000010.1:22737-68886 GCA_964609695.1 uncultured Bacteriovoracaceae bacterium | reverse complement strand
TTAAAGCTCTACAGTGAACTCAATCTCTTGTTGGAAGCTCGGTACAAAGGCTTTGAAGCTTGTTTGTAGGCAACCTCTATACTTGTCAGAGTAAGTAGAGAGATCGGTGACCACGTCGAGGTTCACCATTTTCATGCCGTCGTATCGTGCTTTATAAAAGAGTTTTCCAATTCTAAGTGGGTTTGTGTTTTCTTCTTCATCGATGCAGCGTTGGAGATTCTTTTTAAAATCGGTCATGGCTTGTTCAACGAGTGCGCTCGAAACTTTTTCATTTTTTGTATAAGTCACGCCGAAATTTCTTTTATCAACTGTAAGATTCAAGATTTTTTCGGTAATGGGATTATTAGTGAAGGCGTTGACCAATTTGTCTTTGGCCGTATCGCTCATTTTTGGATATAATCTCTTTAGGTAATCCGCTGATGTTTTTGTTTTCCATTGAAATCGTAATTCACCAGATTTTGAAAATATAAACTGACTATATCCCATGTAGTTAATGCGATTGCTGTGGGCTTGTAGTTTTCCATCTTTAGTCCCAAATATATTGGTGATTCTGTAGCGAAATCCTGAACCGCAATTGAGTTCATGAATTTTATAGTGTTCAGATTCGACTGGAACCAATACCGTACTTTGGTCTTTCTGAAGATTAACAATAATGCGTCTTTTGGTTTCGAGTTCAACGAGTTCAAGCTTACAGGCATTGGGTGTTTTATCCATGGTGCCTTCGTTGACCATTTTAAAACCAAAGAAAATATAAGTGCCAGGTAAATCGTCAGAATATATAGTTCTGGGCCCACTCGTAGACGAGCATTTCAAAAGTAAAAACAAAGATAAAAGACTTAAAGTTAAAAGCTTAAAACGAGCTTTCATAATGTCTATAATACGGTGAGTTTTGCTTGAGGCGCAATTATTGAGCACAAATCAATGTAAATGACAGGCAATGCGATGCGTTGTAATTCCGTTCTGGCACTCAACTTCAACTTCGACTAGCTTTCTGGTGCATGAATCAAGCGAAATTATATCAATATGAAGTTTGTCCTTTTTGTCTAAAAGTCAGAGTGGGTTTGGGAGTTAAAAAGGCTCCATTTGAAAAGATTGAAGTTCATCCACTCAATAAAAAGGAATTGAGTTTTTCAGATTATAAAAAAGTTCCAGTTTACATGGATTCTAAGGGTTTCCAGGTGAATGATTCCAATAAAATTTTAGAACATATCGACACTGAGTTTAGTTCTGGACCTAAACTTTTTGCTCAAAATCCAGCAGCACTTGAAGAGCAAAAAAAATGGTTAGAGTGGTCTGAAAAATATGTAAAAACTATTCCACCTTTAATTTATGATACTTTTCCAAACGCCTTGAAGGCCTTTGATTACATCACCAAGCAAGGCAAGTTTTCATGGATTCAAAAGAAAACTGTAAAATACTCTGGGGCTCTTGTGATGAAAATGGTGGCCAAGAAATCTAAAGAAAAATACAATATACCTAATCCACCTGAGGCCATTAAAAATTATATTAATGAATGGAATAAGGGGCTTTCTGGAAAAGCTTTTCGGGGAGGCGATACGCCAGATGTGACTGATGTGGCAGTTTATGGAATCACGCTCAGCACCCGCAATCTTCCAAGTTCAAAATTGTTCCTAGAAGATAAAGAATTTTCTTCTTGGTTAAAAAGAATGGGTGAACAGAGCGGTATTCACTACGCTTAAGCGGCCACTTTTGCGAGTAAAAACTTACGTTCTAAATTCCATTCTCTATAACTTTGAGAAAGTCTTTTTTTGCAATTTCTTAGTTTGCTTTTGATTTCGATGACGTTGCTTTCGTTGTTTTGACTCAAACTTTTAAATTTTAAAACAAGAGCTTTGTGTTCCTCTTGAACTTGCATCAATGCATTTTTTAGAAAATTCAGACGTTCAGTATTGGCGCCTTTTTCTGAGAGAATTTGCTGTTCTGTTAAAAGGCGAGCTTGAAGAATTTTATCGTCGCTCACGGTTCTTAAATTTGTAGCTAGACCTAACCAAGAAAAAAGATTGATTCCCCATTTAGTTGGATCCCAGTGAAACCATCGAAGTCCGTTGCGATAGTCTGTTTGAAACTTGTGATGAAAATTATGAAATCCTTCGCCACAAGTGAATAGGGCGATAAACCAATTGTCACGAGCTGTGAGATCTTTTGTGTAGGTTGTTTTTCCAAAATAGTGACAAGCGGAATTGATCAAAAATGTGCAATGAGAAGAAACGAAAACTCTAAGAACAGCACCAAACACAAAACCACCTATAACGTTGCCCATCATCCAGCCCGCTATAGTTGGAATACCAAAGCATACAAAGAGAGCTAGAGGTAAATAAACTCTATGTTGCCAAGCTACGATGGGATCGTTGGCGAGATCTTGAGGAACTTTTTTAATGTAATCAGGATTGTCTTTATAAAACATCCAACCCCAATGGGCCCATAGAAAACCTTTTTTAATATTGTAGGGATCTTTTTCGGTGTCTTCAAAACTATGATGAATTCTGTGATCTGTAGCCCAAATTAAAACTGAATTCTGCATGGCTCCTGCGCCAGTAAACATGAGAATAGCTTTTAGCCAGGGGTGTGCTTCAAAACTTTTATGAGATACAAGGCGGTGATAGCCTGTTGTTATTGAAAAGGTGTCGATGAAGTAATGGATGGCCGTATAGATCAAAATTCCATGTGTAGCATATCCATGGAAAATGGCCCAAGGGACTAATGTGAGGGCTCCTAATGGAACTCCAAGGAGATAAACCACGTTAACCCAGTTGATAGGAGCGTTGTCTCGAGGTGCAGGATAAGCTTTGCTTTGCATATTTTTATTTTACGAAACATAGAGTCGTTATGTCTGTAGTTTGAATGTAAGGCTTTTGTAAGATGATATTAAATATTGTTAATTTTTTGTTAAAATTATTGGCAAAGACTTTAAATTAAAACAAGAGTCAAAATTTAGTCGTCTTTTTCGCTCGGCTCTTCGCTTTCGTCTTTAAAGAGTCTAATTTTCTTTAAATCTTCTTCAAAGAAAGTTTCGTTAGAAACACCTCTAAAAATTAAATCCACTCGACGATTGGAACCATCAATCTCTGGTCCATCTTTAGAAACTTTAAGAGGTTCAGTGCTTCCTTTTCCAAATGTAGAAATTTTGTAGGGTGCTACGCCGGCTTCAATAAGGGCACTTTGAATAGCATCGGCGCGATTTTTAGATAGCGAAGGCTGGCTACGTTCCAGAATTGTTTTATCAGTGTGTCCAAAAATATCTAAGTGCTTCCAGGTTTTGGGATTGGTGTTGAGAAAATAAGCCACCTTATACAAATAAGATTTACTTCTTTTGCTTATGTCAGATTGCCCAGCGTTGAATCTAAGCAAATCGCTACGAAGAGTGAGTTTTATGAGATTTTTTGAAGGATGACTCACATCACGCTCGACTTCATCTAAATAAAATCTCTTTTGTTCGGCCACTCTTTCCCCAGCAAATTCTTTATCCGTGAAAGTGTCCGATAAATATCCAATCTGTAAACCCATGATGATGCTGTAGAGTTTTCTTAAGGGCACGTTCACATCGACTAAGGTGAGCACTTCAATGCGGGCGAGATATTTGTCTTGGAAGGGAATGTCATAAACAAATTGAGGCCCCAATTGAGCTAAAATAAATTGTTCTGAAGGTTGATTCACGGCAAAGGTGGGATCTTTGCTAACAATAATTTTTCCGGTGGGTCCGAATTGAAAAGTTCCTAAAGTCCCAAAACGAAATCGAGGGCTAAATTCTCCAAACAATCCGGTAGAAGATTTTCTGGGCGAGCGAAGAGCGTCTTTAAACAATGGAACATGTTCAAGACCAAAGGCCCAGTCTAAAGTGAATCTAGAAAGATATCCTGAGCTCACAAATTTTAAATCAAGAATCTGGGCATCGACGCTTCTCTTATAAGATACGGGGTCGTTAGTGGGGTAAATTCGTTGAACTCCGCCGCTAGCTCCAAATAAAAGAAAGTAAGATCCAGTGACGGGATCTTTTGAAAATGAAATTTGAGAGAAAAAAATTAATGAGATTAAAGTGAGGGGAACTTTTAAAGTGGAAAAAATTCCCCTGATCTTCATCAAAATATGCCTTTGGTGTCCCTTGTGCTTCCTTGAAGAAGTTCTGGGAGCGCTTGCACGTTGAGGTTTAGAATTTCAGCAGCACTTAGACTTTCAAGTCTCTCAACTAAGCCTAAGAATCGAGCAGATTCCTCAGAAGAAATTAAGCCCTCAGTGAGTTCTCGGAATTTTTGTATGTATTGTGGTCTTTGAAAAGGGCGAGCACCTGCAGGGTGCGCGTTGGCTCGAGCCATTTCGTCGACCAGAGTTTGACCATTTTTAAAGAGTATTTCTACTCTAGCGCCAAAGGCTTTTTTGCTGGGATCGGGATCGTGATATCTCTCAGTCCAAACTGGGTCTTCTTGGGTTTTGATTTTTTTCCAAAGCCGAACTGTGTCTTCTCGGTTGGCTCTTTCAGGGGTGTAGCTATTAACGTGATGCCATTTTCCATCTTGGAGGGCTACCGCAAAAATGTACATGATACTGTGGTCGAGAGTTTCTCGAGTGGATTTAGGATCAAATTTTTGAGGATCACCAGAACCAGTTCCAATCACATAATGAGTGTGGTGAGAGGTGTGGAGCGTAATGCTTTCAATGTCTTCAAAATTCGTAATAGATTTTTTCATTTTGAAAGCTAAATCAATCAAAGCTTGTGCTTGATATTCGGCAGAATGTTCTTTGGTGTAGGATTCCATGATGGCTCTTTTGCTTTCACCTTTTGCAGGAAGGGGTACTTCATAGGAGCCTTTGGGCCCATCAAGCATATAAGCAATAACGGAGTCTTCTCCTTCATAAATAGGAGCAGGGCTGCCTTCGCCGCGCATGCAGCGGTCCACAGCTTCTATTCCCAATTTGCCGGCATGTGCAGGGGCATAGGCTTTCCAGCTAGAGATGGTTCCTTTGCGAGATTGTCGAGTGGCAAAGGAAGTGTGAAGAGCTTGACCCACGGCTTGATAAATCACTTCAGTGCTGAGGCCTAACATGGTGCCTATCCCGGCAGCTACGGCTGGAGCTAAGTGGGCCACGTGGTCTTTTTTATGTTTGTGTAAACAAATACCTTTAACCAGATTTATTTGTACTTCATAAGCAGTGGCTAAACCGCGAATTAAGTCTTTTCCGTTTTTTCCACATTGTTGAGCTACGGCAATAAGAGCGGGGATGTTGTCGCCAGGGTGAGAATAGTCAGCGGCCAGAAAAGTGTCGTGAAAATCCAATTCTCTAACAGCAGTTCCATTGGCCCAAGTGGCCCAGGCACAATCGAAGTGTTGATTGTTGGGCATTCCAAATACGGTACTTCCCTTTTGAGTTAAGGGATGAGCTAAGGCCTGAAGTCTTGCATTTTTAACAGGGCCTCGATTCATGGCTGCGATGGCCACAGAGGCGTTATCTATGATTCTATTTCCGATCATTTCGATAACATCGGCATCTACTTTGACGTCGTCTGTTGCCATGGAAGCAAGTTTCCATGCAAATTCTTCCTCGCGAGCTAGTTTTTCTTTAGAGGGGTAAACACGAATCAAATGCTTTTTCATCTGGCTTCTCCTAGGGCCTTAATATCGAAATTGATAATTAAAGGTTATCCCAAACATATTTCTCGTTTTCACAAATGTAAATGGCGATGTCCTTGATGTTTTCATCGATATTTTCGTCGATCATACGGTGAGTGTTGAGCATTCTATCGTTGGCTTGGAAGGCAAAAGTTTCAAGAATCTGAATTTCTTTTTGCGCTGCTTCCGCACCCTTTTCTTCGATAGATTGAGACACCCGGCTTAACGTACAAGCGAATACAAACATGTCGATCATGATAGAAGCGAGTCGTTCTGTCGCAAATTGTTTGCCGATAATGGCTTTACCGTGTTTGCGAATAATTCGATCAACCGCAGCGCTGATTTTGCGCACATGGCTTTCGAAAAGCACGCATTGAGCGCGTAATGATGGGTGAGCTTTAGAGATTGTAGATTGGCCAACACCCGTTGAAGACTTAATTTGTTTGCGAGCATAATTGGCAAAAACTCCAAATCCTTTAATTGGATCGGAGAAAACTTGGCCAATGTTTCCAACGGTTGAAGCTAATTCTTTGAGTTGATCGATAGCATCGCTCATGGCTGTTAAGGAAATAAAGAGGTGAAGGATTTCGTTGGTTCCTTCAAAAATTCTATTCACTCGGCAATCACGCATAATGCGTTCGTAGGGATATTCCTTCATATAGCCATTACCGCCTGAAATTTGCAGAGCTTGGTCGACAGTTTTCCAAAGCATTTCAGAGGCGTAAACTTTGCTGATAGCAGCTTCAACGGCGTAATCTTCGTAGCCTTGATCAATTAGTCCAGAAACCATGTTCACAACAGCTTCTGTGGTGTAACAATCTACGGCCATTTGCCCGATTTTCTTTTTAATCAAACCGAATTCAGCAATGGGTTGACCAAATTGTTTTCGTTCGTTGGCATGTTTAGCGGCCATTGAGATACAGCGTTTCATTCCACCAATGGAACCGCCCCCTAAACCAGTGCGGCCATTGTTGAGAATTTTAACGGCCACTTTAAAGCCTTTGCCCACTTCGCCGAGGACATTGGCATGAGGAACTTTAACGTTGTCAAAATGCACAGTTGTAGTGGAGCTAGCGCGCAAGCCCATTTTGTCTTCGTGAGGACCGACGCTAACGCCGGGCATGTCTTTGGTAACGATGAAAGCGGTCATCTTTCCGCCGTCACCTTCTGTAGAAGCAAAAACAGTGAAGAAATCCGCAATACCACCATTAGTGATCCAGAGCTTTTGACCATTAAGGAGCCATTCATCGCCATTTTTTATGGCTTTGGTTTTAATCGAAGCAGCATCTGATCCTGAGCCGGGCTCGGTCAGACAATATGCGGCAATCATTTCGCCGGAAGCGAGTTTTGAAAGATAGCGTTCTTTTTGCTCTTTGTTTCCAAACATCAAAAGTCCGCGCATTCCGATACTAGAGTGGGCTCCAGCTGTGATAGCTACTGAGCCATCGTGATAAACTAGGCCTTGAATCATTCTTGAATAAGCAGAAGTGCTAAAACCCATTCCGCCAAAATCTTCAGGGATAATAAGTCCAAAGAGACCTAATTGCTTCATCTCTTCTAGAATTTCATTGGGAAGTTCGCCTTTGGCGTCCCATTGTCTGAATTGAGGATCTTTGTCTTTGAGCCAATTGTCCAAAGTGTCGAGCACCGATCGGCAAGTTTGCTTTTCTTCATCTTTCATTTTGGGATAAGGGAAGATGATGTCTTCGTTTATTCCACCGATACAGAGACTGCGCATAAAACTGCTTTTTGGGTCAATGGCCATTTTGAAAATCCTCCACGGAATTATACTAACAGGATAAGCTCCAAGCCCCAATAAGCTCGTGGAATTTTATTACTGAGTCTTTTCAATTCTTGAGCGGAGCACTATTCTGTTGCGGTGTTGAAATTTGTAAAATTCATTCTTTTTATTATTCCCTTAACCATAGTCACATTTGCCGTCTTAGTTTTGGTGTCCCCTCCCTTTGTCCCCGGTCGGCGTAAGATTCAGGATTGGTCAATTCAAACTTGGAATCGTAGTTTTTTGAAAATATTTGGGCTCAACGTAAAAGTTCAGGGTTTAGAGAATTATGATCCCAAGAAACCTTGTATAATAATTGGTAACCACCAAAGTCTTCTCGATATACCTGTGGCCTATGCAGTTTTTTCTGGATCTCTGCGAATGGTAGCCAAAGCTTCTCTTTTTAATATTCCAGTTTTTGGTTGGGGACTCTACATTAGTGATTATATAAAAATTCATCGGGGCGATAAAAAATCAGCTCAAAAAAGTATTGAGGCGATTGCGAAGCGTCTCTCCTCAGGTTTGCAAATTTGGATGGCGCCAGAAGGCACACGTTCTAAAGATGGAACGCTCGGGCCTTTTAAAAGTGGAGCTTTTCGTTCGGCCATATCTTTAAAAGTGCCAATTATTCCTTTCGTAATTTACAATAGTGGCGACATTAATCCCAAGGGGTCGTTGACTCTTAAAGCACCCGGAACTCTTTATGCGAAAATACTACCACCGATTGATGCTACAAAATTTCAGCTCAATGAGTATTCAAAGCTACGTGACCAAGCCAGAGAAGCTATGGCCACTGCTCTTGCGCAGTCGACAAACTAAGCTTCGCCCAAAGGGTTTAACTTTCCGGTACCCCCGAGTGTCTTTAGGAAATATTTTCACTGAGGGATTAATGGAACCCAAATAGCTTCACTAGTTTTAAGCTCCACGTTTTTTATTTTGCTTTTGATTACAACGACCCAAAAGCTTGGACTTTCGACGATAAAAGTCAGATTTTAGACATTGGTTTTATGATCGCGATACTTTTGCCGCTCTAAAGATGGTGGTCATTACTGAGTAATATTTAATTTTAGCTTAAAATAGCCGATAAGCTCTGAGAAAAGGGGCCGTATTAATTCTGTGAAACGTGACTCTGCCAAAATATTCATACCTTTCATAAGGCTGACTGTTGTATTCGTCATTTCTTTGTGCAGTTTGGAAAATTCTTGGGCGGTTTTACCTACCTGCGCTTTTCTCTTGAGAATGCTACCAAATAGCCAATTTTTTACTAGTCGAAGAATAGAGTGGCTAAATACTGTTACACAAAAGCTTGTTGAGTCCGATTTAGTTGGAGATCTTATATTTTCGCCTAGCACAACTGGTATTGCAGGAAGTGTAGTTGAGTCAGGTTACTGTTGTGTTCGTCGATGTATCCAGCTTGATAGAATGCCCACTAAGGAAGGCGACTGGACCGTTCTTGATCACGAAGCAATTTTTGTTCACGAAATAGGACATGGCATATTTCATGATTCTTTTGTTAGTTGGGTAGCTGCAAGCGTTGGCGAAGAAAAAGCTGCAAAGAGAGCAGCGGGGTTCAATTATGATTCCCCCGATTGGTATTCGAATATTGAAACAACCCTCAATCCAATGGCTACTAAATTAGGAATACCGGTAAACGAGCTTAGGAAAATGTTTTATGATAGTGATTTCTTAAGATCCTCTTATGAAGAATTGTTCAGTGATTTGTTAGTAGCTCTTTATTCTCGGGACCCGCTTATAATGGAAACGAGCCTCAATAAACTATATGGGACAAATCCAAGAAGGGAAAATAGGAGATTTGCTGAAACTGCTGGAACCTTAGAATCAACTACCTCTGATAATGCGCATGAATTTCTACAACCCGTTAGAGCTTATATCGGAAAAATTTTTTTTTCTAAGGGCTATCAACGTGATCATTCAAAATCGAAATTGTTACTTAATACTGTGTTTAAAATAAGTTCAAAGTGGATCTTGGACATGCGTACCGAAAAAATAAAGATAAGTAATTCACGCGAGGTCCAATGCCAAAGATTTATCGACTTGTTGAATACTGAGTTGACTCTAGTGGGACTTATTCCCTAAATTTTAACTCTTAGTCTGTTCGTTAAAGTTCGGACTTTGAGACTCAATTTTAAACGTGGCTTAGCCTCTTAACAAAAATATTTCCTAAAGACACTCGGGGTTCCCGAAGGTCGAGCCCGTCGGGCGAAGACCTGAGGAAGGGGGTGCCCTGCCGTGTCTTTAGGAAATATTTTTATTGAGGGACTAATGAAAGATGATAACGCATTATAATCATCTTCAGTGTAACTATGGAGGAATGTCATGGCTCAATATTTAGACGGATACCTAATACCCATTAAACGCAAAAACATAAGGTCCTATAAGAAGATGGCTATTTGGGGATCTAAACTTTGGATGAAGCATGGGGCTCTAAGTTATTATGAGTCTGTCATTGATGATTTTTCAAAACACGGCCTCGGTTTCAAGAAAATGTGTAATTTGAAAAGTGACGAGACAGCAGTCTTTGCATTTGTAGTTTACAAGTCTAAAGCTCACCGTAATCAAGTTAATAAAAAAGTCATGGCGGAAATGGGAAAAATGGAAATGCCAAGCAAAATGCCTTTCGATATGAAGAAGTTTGCAATGGCGGGTTGTAAGGTGATTGTGAAATCAAAGAAATGAAAATTAAACGTCAATTTATATTTTGATAATCGTGTAGATAATTCTTAAACTAGTATAGTTCTTTAACTATCTCCTTTGCCCACGAATAAGACTAAAAGCTTCTTTGCAAGTTTTTGAAAATCCATTTTGTTTAATTGAGGAAATCATGCGGCTAGGAAGACGTGCTTTGGCTGCAATCAAAGCCTCTTCAGCCAAAATTTTCTTGAACACTTCATGGCTTACATATGGCTCCGAATAGAGAGTCAGAAGACCTTTTATGGCACCTACGGAAAAGCGATCTTCTAAAACAATCCCGTTTTCAGCTAGTGTTTCTAGTAGAGTTAGTGAGAGTTTTTTAAAATCTTGCTCTTGAAATATAGGACTAATTTTTTGAATCAAACTATCTCGATCTTTAATGTTAGAAGTTTTCGACATTTTAACCGCAGTCTCAACTAGCAGTTTGGAATTTTTTTCCTGAATTGAAGCTAATAGATCAATAAGGTGGGTACGATCGTCGTTTTGCCAGAAATGTCCAGTGACGAGTTTTTCTCCTTGTCCGAAATCGATAAGGTGAAGTGTTTTTGTATCAACATCTATGAGTTGATTTCGAATGTGTCGATCGGCATCAATCCAACCATAACTTAAAAGTCCCCTAAGATTGGCTCTAACTAAGATGGGTCCAATGTGTTCTTTTAGATCAGGACTTAACTTATCAAAGGTCATCCCGTTGGCTTTTTTCATGAAAAGAATATTATCGCGAGCTTTAAATCCTAATTTAAGCTGCGGAACATTAAGCTTCCAACCATCTAGTTCTGCTTTCATGGTGTGATTCACCCTAGTGAAAACGCTGCTGGCCTGAGAAATTTTTTGGGCTTCATGTTTCATCTTCAGCTCTTCTTTAAGCTGTCTTTCAAGGGCCACAACAAATGATTTTACAAGTTTGCTTTGTTCAATGAGCCCTCGCTTTTCAAGGTTTTCTAAAAAACGCTTAGCATACTTAAGATGGGTGCGAACTTGGGATTCCGCTCTCGGGTTTTGAACTGCAATAACAAGCTCACCGCCGATACGAGACTTTGCTAAGACCACTGTCTTTAAACTTGCGCTGCCTAAAATCTCTACTAATTCTCCAATTTGCATTTTCTCAATAGGGGTCAGTTCCTTTCTTAGAAGCTCAATGATTTCTGCCTTGTCCATTGGTCTTGCATTATCTTTTAAATCTTGAAGTGCTGGTGAGTTCTCAGCTCCGAGTAAATCAAAAGTTGCAGCACCTTGGCCAGCTTTTATCCCAGGTGCTTTGAAGACTTGAAAACTTTCCTTAAGACCTGACTTTGCTTGTTGACTCATTTTAAATGCCAATGTTGATCCCACTTCATGAGATGGAATAGAATCTAAAAATGCCTCCAAATATTGGCCTTCTTTGCTAGAAGGTTCAATTTTAAGAAAATGTTTCATGACAAGGGATCTCATTTGTGGATCTGCGTTTAAAGGAGAGACGCCGCTATGAAGACAAAGTTCTAAGAGGGGTATTTTTTCTTGAGCGGAAAGATTATTGACCAGACTCTCAATTTTTTGGAAAAGTGCTTCGTCTGGGTGGTCAATGAAATCGCTTTTGCCTCTTAAAGTACGACCCACCCAGCTATTTTTTTCGGCATCATTGGCTCTTTTTCTTAAAAAGTTTTTTATGCTTTCAGGCAGTTCACCTGGGGGATCTTTGGAAATATAGCTCATCCATTCCATAATTTCTTCACGAGTGAAATCATGTATGTACTGGGACATTGCTGAAGCTTTGTTAATGGTGAGTGGGTTGATGCGTCGCCAATTGGTCGATTTGTGTTCTTCAATAATTTTTAAATCTTTGGGTCTTGATAGTGATAAATTCCAAGCAATTTTTTCTAGGGTTTCATCTTTTTGGGATGAACCTCCGGGCATCATTAAATCAAATGTATCTAGCGCTTGAGCTAATTTGCTAAGTGAGTTTTTAGCTATGAATTTTTCAGTGATCCAAGTAGAAGCCTTGAGACGAAGAGCAGAGTCTCTTATTCCATTGTGCTTGAGGCAGTCGATCAAGGGTTCTAAGTTGCTCATACTTTCGTTTTTAAGAAGAGGAAATAATTCAAATTCCCAATATCGATCACTGGCAGCAAAACCTCCTCCAGAACTCAGATGATTAAAAATCTTTATTTTTTCCTTGGGTAGTGCATCGGATTTCTTGAGAACATCAAGAGTTTTTTGTCTTAAATCATCATAAAAGTCTCTTGAAATCGTGAGCTCTTTTAAAGGTGAATAGACTCGTTCACAAAATGCATTGAGCGCACTAGCTTGTTTTTGTGGGTGAAGTTCTTGAATGGAGCTAAGTTCTTTTTCTAAAAATTCACGATGTCTCTCCAGCAATTTGAGGTGGAGGGTGAGCTCAGAAGTTTTACTTTTTGTGTCATCTGGATAGAGAATTGGACTTTTAATGGAGAGTAAATGGCTAAAAGAATCAACGAGACCATGGCGAATGAGTGTTTTAGTGAGTTTTGGGTGTTCGAGGCGATGTTCTGTTTCGCTATAGACTGGCCAAGGTCTTTGTGTTCGCCCTTTAATTTTAAATTCATTTGTCAATACTGAGTCAGGCAATTGATCAAGGTAGAGTTTTTTAAGAAGGCGTTTCTTTGAGGCTTCGCTCATGCTGGATTGATCAACCGCAAGCCCATAAAGATCAGTAACAAGAACTAAATTTACCGCAAATTTTTCTTCTAAACTTCGTTCGCCCCAAAAGTCAGGCCAATTGGCTCCAACAATATTTAACATCGTGGTATTGTGGGCACGACCAAAGTCATTTGCGTCTACATCGGGGCCTAACAAATTGAGTTGCGACGTTAACTTGTTTAAATATTCTTCACGAAATATTTCAGGATTTCTTAAGTAAGTTCTAAGCACCGCTGAAGATTTTTGACAATAGTTTCTAAGTTTAGGATCTGTAATATGAGCGTTGTGCTCACCTTTGATCCATGGAAGAAGTTCGCTAGACATCCATTCAATACGGGTACGATTTTTTAGAGATTTACCGGAACTGTCATCTGGGTAAAGTTTTCTTTGATATTCGATAAATTTTAAATAATCAGAACTTTCTGTAAACTCTTTTACAGAGCTTGCGATTTTTCTTAAACCCTCGCTTTTTTCAATTCCAAGTTCTTTAAAAACGAAATCCCAGTCGAATTGTGATGTTTTTCCTTGAAGAATTTCCCAAGTGGCGTAATGACCACGCTTGTCCCAAAAATGCTTTGCTATAGAGTGTCTTGCAAGTGAGGCTTCTGGTGTTTTCACAGAAAAAACTTTGTCATGCCAGGATTGCACCTTAGTTTCGAGATCTACATAATATTGATTGGGCATTGGCTTTGCGTATAGATGAGAATCGTAGAAGTCATCGCTCATTCCCTTTGTTGGCACTGGAAAACTAAAGTTGTCTGCGTCGACAAAAAAATTGAATCTTTTTTCATCTGAAAGTTTAGGCCACCTTTCCTTCATAAATAGATCGTAAAGTGGAAGTTGATACTCAATATCGAGTTTAGAGATTGGGTATGTCGGAAAGTCGAGCTCGTGTATCATCTTTAGGAACTCAGCTTCAAATTCTTTGACTAAATTTTTTTGGGGTAGCACCATACGTGAAGCTTGGACCTGTTCAGAAATCTCATAACTCATTTTGGCTTTTCTCCACTGCTGCTTCAACTGTGGAATGACTCGGCTTTGATAACGTGGATCTTGATAAAGGGGAACTTTTTCGATGAGTTCTAAAAAAGTATTCTTGTGGAGCTTCCCAATTGCGGAATGCTCATTAATATTTAAATCAAGATGAGGGTAGTTTTTTTGTAAACCTAAATTTAAGTTTAGCTTTGCGATTCGTTCTACCTCTGAATGGCTTAAAGAGGTTGGCTCTACTGTCATAAGTTTTTCGTTTAAAGATAAGACAGCATGAGTCAACTGTTCAGATAAGTGGTCAGAACTTCGTATAAAATTAGTAGTTTTTTTTCCCTTCAAGGATTCAATGAAGTTAAGAGTCTCAGCGATGCTAGAAAACTCTTTAAATGTTGTGTCTGTGCTTTCTTTTGTGACGGATGGAAAATTTTCGCTTTTACTGAGAGTTGTCTTTAAAGGAATAATTTCTTCTTCGCCATTTTCATAACGGTCGTAACTCAACGCAAGCCTTTGAATGAATTTTCTAAAGCGAAATTCTGGATGGCTTTGCAATGTAGATAGGGCTGCTTGATCAACACTGTGATTGTCTGTAGAGATTTCAGGTAAGATAAATTCAAGAGCTCTTAAGAGTGAATTTGCAGGTAGATGAGCTTTTTTAAGTAGTTCAATGGCCTGAGTATCAGAACGAATTTCGATAGCTTGGCTAGAGCGCCATTCACCCCATCTACTTCCAATTCCTGCAGGATCCCTAACTTCAATGGGATGAACATATTCGTGTGCAAATATACCGGCCAAAAGTTCTGACGCTTCTGTTTCGGAAGTGCTTTTCTTGAGCAGATTGTTAATGAGACCAGTGCTGATGGTGACATGATTTATTTGGTAACCTTGGGGATCTTTTTGAATGCGAATAAAAGCATTGTCGGCATCGGTGTGTTCAACTTCAAGGATGTTTCTGTAGCGTTGTATCCGATTTTTTTTGTCAAAGCTTTGAGAAACTTCCATTTGAGCTACGGCAAGTCTATCCATGATTTCTTCAAGCGTTGTGCGCATTCGAGGTGAGAGTTCGGAGAACTGAGTAATTTTTTTTGTGTCTTCTCGTGAGTGAATAGAAACTGAAGCAAGGCAAAATGAAATTCTTAAAAAAAGAGCCTTCCTTGAGTAGAGTAGCATTCTTATTTATTCGACTGTTTTTAGGCAAATCTAAAAGCTTTAGGGTCAGGAATTTGGCAATCCATTCAATATTTTAGAATTTTAGCGTCAAAATTTCCTCAACACATTGGCAAACTAGTTTTATATGGACAATTTTGAATCAAGGCTAATATGTTTAAATTTGTCTTCTCACGTGTGGAAGTAGTGAGAGTAATCTCCCGCAGGTAAATTCAATATTTCGTCGAAAACCCTCTGGTTTAGAAAACGCTTTTGCATTTTTTGGAAAAAAGAGTCCGTCTTTGGCTACGAGTACAGAATTATCAACATTAGCATCCATCGTTTTTAAAACTGCAGCGGCTAGAGCTTTACTTTTCATACGCACGGCAATTTCCGAATTTATTCCGTACAACGATCTTGGATCCGCATTGACCGTACCATTGAGTACAATGCTACGATCAAGTACAGCGGTTTTAGAGTGGAGAGTACGAGGTCCTTTGAGTTCATGAACTTCAATTCCAGTTCTTGCTATTTTTTTTCGATCATTCACATAGGCTCCTGCCGCAATGGCTCCATCTGAAGATCTTGGTGAGTTGGTAGTGAAGCGGACATCAATTCTGTTTTCATGCCAATCTCGAAATTGCTCCATCATTTCTGGAACAGGTACAAAATAGGGTGTTTCAGCAAAAACACTTTCTCTGACGAGCTTTAATTGATTGGCTATTTTGCGAATTACAGTTGAATCGGAATCAGTTCGAAGAAGTAAAGGTTCTTCATCAAGTTCAAATTTTGGAACGTCTTTTAGTGCTTCACGAAGTTGTTCAGGGGTAAAGTCTTTTTTGGTTCGCTCTAAAGCGATGTCGAGCATAGCGGCTGCTTTTAAGACATCTCTTTTTTTAACCTTACTAAAACTGGCTTCGGCAACAATATCTGCGTTTTCCCAAAGTTCATCAAAGTAAGTATCAAATTGCTTAGCGAAAGCTTCTGATTCGATTTCGACATCTCGATCTACATAATTTGGGCGGACTTTATCTACACCAAAATACGCATCCTCAGCATTACGCCCACCTTGCTGTACTAAGTATCCATCTATACTAAGACCTTTATCATGCATTCTATTAAGGTAAGCAAAATTTAAGGCTTGTACGAAGCGAAAGGGATTGTAAACGCGAATGTGAACTCCTTTGTCGCTTAAATGACGTAGCATGGGAGCTTTTATGTAATTAAACATATCGTCGATAATGATTCTTACTTCGGCACCGTTTATGGCTGCTTCTCTTGCGAGTGCTAGTCCACTTCGGGCGCTGTCGTCGTCACCGACAATGAAATACATGGCTCTTATGATTTTTTTTGCTTTTTGAAGGATATCAACTCTTGCAGCTCGGCTATGAATATCGGTTTCTAATAATTTTGCTGTCGGAGTATTGGGGATGGCTAAGGAACTAAATAATATAAAATTAAAAATAAATATTATTTTTAAAAGTCTTAAATTTTTAGACATTTTAATAATTTAGCAGATTCAGCAGATTTCTCACTATTTAATAGACGACAAAAAACGGACGCTTAAAAGGTCTGCTAAGTTTTGGAAATGCTTTATTATCTTTAAAAAAAAACTATCTGACTATAAGTAATTTAGACTTTTTTCCTTTGAACAGCGATAATAAGTTAATGAACCTAAGTTTTGCTACTTTACTTTTTATTGTTTCTATTACTTCTTTAAGTTCAAATATTTTAGCCCATAATGAGGTTCAGATAAATGGAATTGAAACAATGTCGAATGCGCCCTCAGTGCCAATAAAACTCATTTTGGATGCTGATGAGGATACAGAATTTTTTAGTTTGGAAGCGATTAAAAATGTCGCCCAAAATGGAATGACTTGCTATACGTTTTACGAAGATCATTTGAAGTCAGCTCGTACAACTTATGAGGATTACGCAATTCGAAAAAAGAATCTTAGCATGAATGAAGTACAGCAAATTGCCTATGCCCGTGAACAAAAAACTATGCAAACATTTAAAAGTCACATGAAAATTGAAGATCCTTCATGTAAATGGATCCTTCAAACTCCTAAGCCACAATAATTTCAATAAACTGAATTTAAAAATGAGTTCAGTCACTAGTAAAAATATAAGCTTTTACTTTAAATTTGCTAGAATCCAAAGTTAAATAACTTCCATTGGTTTTATTGCTTACATAGAAGCTTCCGGGGTTGGCAGATGTTCCCACTAGAGACACCTCTGTGGGGGTGGCTGTACTCATGGTGTGTGTTGTAAAACCGTTTAGCCCATCGAGCGAAATTTCTTCACCCACTAAATATCCTCCTATGGGCACTTTGGTGACCACCACCCACTTCACCTCAACAGGCATTTTGCCTGTGGGGTTAGGGAGTGTTACCTGACCTACGGGGATGTTCGTGAGCGGACTCAGCGAGGCTTCGGCGGTGGCCATAACTGAAGTGGGCTTAGAGATTCCCGGAGTTGTTGCGGACGTCGAGTGACAAGATCCTATCACGTAGGAGCCGCCACTGGGTTCTAAAAGCATTTCGATGAATGTTTCTAAAACACTTAACAGACTGATACTCAATAAAACCATTTTCTAAAGACACGTCAGGATACGAACTTTCGACTGCAAAAATCAGATTTTTAAAAATGGTTTGAGAGATCATATTCCATTTTGTATTCTCATGGGTAATAATGCGCGTCATGTGAGAATGATTACCCCTGGATATTGCGCAAAAAAATCACTGCTATATACTCAATCCCGGAGGGAATATGAAAAAAGGAATTTTATTAATTGGAGCTTTAGTGTGTGCTGCAAGCTTTGCGGCGAATAACGTTGTTGTAGCACCATCAAACAATGAGGACATTTACTTTGGTGCACCGGTAGGTGCAATTGCCCGAGTCCAAACCGCAAGCTTAATCAGTCAAATCAATATCTCTAAAGGCTCGTGCGCTGTTGAAACGCCTTTAACACGATTTATGGACAGACAGAAAGTTGTTACTGAAATACACATTGTTTCTTCGTTAATGGGTCAATCTGTAACTCAAGATTGCGTAGTGCATGTCGACAACAGCAATGGTGGGTTCAATATTCACATCACTTGGCTCTAACTTAAATTTTTATTAAGAGATTAAAGTTTCAGAAAGTGTGAGGGAAGGGGTTTCTTTTCAGCTGTTTGAAAAGTTCCTTTTGATCACGCTTTTGAATGCGCACTTCATGGGCCTGCCCATCGTTTTCACAAATTAGAGTTTCGGCCCAAGCTTTGTAAAGTCGAGCTTCTCCAATATGTCGTCTTTCAAATAAACTTTGAGGAGTGGCTTTGTGGAGCGCCAAATAAGTATAGGGGAGTCTATGGCGATCAATGCCCAATTCTTTTGAAAAGTCCTCCCAGTAAGCATCGTGGAAAGCAATTTGAGGAATTTTTGCAAAATTGTGGCACCAATCTTTTTCACGATTGAGCATAGGGCATCGTTCTTGGTGAGGGCAGGGGGCCCAGACTTTTAAATTTCTTTTTAATCTTTCTCTCATAGCACCGAGATTTTTAGAGTTAACGGCCGTTCCAGATTCTAACCAAATCATGGCTTCGCTATGTTCACCAATAGTATTTAAAACACTTTGTGATTTTTCGCTGCACTCATTGAGCACGTGACTGATAAGCGTGAGAGTTTTTTTTTCAAAAGAGGGTTTGCCTTTTTTGAATACAAGATGAGGGTATTTGTGCGAAAGTTTTTCGAGAGCATAATTAACAGCAATTTCAGAATGGTCTTCAAGGTAAATACAGCTGGGTTTATGTTCGGGGAATTGATCTAAGTAGGCATCAATAAAAACACCACTGCCGCAACCCCAGTCGAGGATTTCTTCACAAACTTGCGAAGGAAAATTTCTAACTTTTAATTCATCAATCACTTGGAGCGCTTTCCAGCGAATGCGCTCGCCAAAACTTTCATCGTAAAGAGCTAAGTCTTCATAGCTTTTCCAGTATTGATTTCCAATTTGAGGATTTAGAAAATTTTCACGTAATAATTTAAGACTTTCCCAGTAACTTTTGGAACGTTTCATTTTTTGATAAATTCTTTCTAGCCTAACTTACGATAAAGAGTGGCTAAGCTCAATCCAAGAGTTTCGGCGGCCGACTCTTTAGAGCCCCCTAATCTTTTTACAGTTCGGGAAATATAGTCTTTTTCGAACTGTCTTACAGCATCTTTTAGGGAAAGGAGTTGAAGCGATACGTTTTCAAGACTTTGCATAGTTGCCGGTAAATCGTGAACTTCAATTTGTTTGCGATTTTCTGCCCAAGCTAGAGTGGCAGCGTGTTCGAGTATGTTTTCGAGTTCTCGAATATTTCCGGGCCATGAATAGAATATGAGTTTCTCTAGAGTTCCAGAACTAAGCTCTAGAAGAGGTCGTTTGTTTTTGCGGGCGAGTTTTTTTAAGGCGCTATTACAAATCAGGGGTATGTCACTTTTACGTTCACTGAGGCGAGGTAAAATAATATCCATAACTTTAATTCGATAGAGGAGATCTTCTCTAAAAAGTCCTTTTTCAACTAAAAGACTAAGATTTTCTTTGCTGCTAGAAATAAGTCGAATGTCGACTGAAACTTCTTGGCTTGAGCCTACAGGCTTTATTTTTTTGTCTTGGAGCACTCGTAGAAGTTTTGCTTGGAAATCAGGTGCTAAAGATGAAATATCGTCTAAAAAAAGTGTTCCCCCATTGGCTGAGGCGATTAATCCAGTACGTTCTCTATCGGCCCCCGTATAAGCGCCTTTGATATGACCAAAGAGTTCGGCTTCAATAAGGTTGGGTGCTATGGCTCCGCAGCTCACAGTAATGAAAGGTCCTTGAGCGCGCCTGCTGTAATTGTGTAAAGCTTTTGCGACAAGGTCCTTCCCTGTCCCAGTATCGCCTTCAATGAGTACAGAAGTTTCTAATGAGGCGCATTTCCGAATGAGGTTTCGAACGGATTCTATAGCTAAACTGTTTCCCTCAAGTCCTTCTATCGGGTAGGGAATGGTGTGTGGGGCAATAGTTTTGACAGGTTGATTGTCTCTAATCTCTTGTCCCTGTGTGATAGGAATTGGGGCTGTATTGATTTCAATTTTTTCTTCGCTATCGAGCGCTAAATAATATTGTATTCGTTCTTCGATTTTGCTCAATTTACACAAATCACGAACACCAATTTTTATAGCGAGTGTGGCTGTGTCCCATGTGGCTTCTCTGGTGTATGCGACTAAGGTTGGTGCTTCACCATCAGGCCCGATGCATTTCACAACAAGTTCGTTGAAAGTATTTCTCCAGGCTTTGGTGGCCCAGTCATCTAAAGATAAAGTCCCAGCCACGGCATCAACATCAATAAAGATGGCTTTAATTTTTATGTTTTCTTCTTTGTTCCATTCATTGGCTGAAGTGAGATTGCTGTAGAGGTAATAACTGGGTTTGATTCGGCTAGAGGGAAGGGGGAATTTAGAATCTGAACAAACGAATAGAATTTTCCTCTTTTCATCCATAGCTATAGTCTTATCGGTATATTTTTCTCAAAATTGATAATTAGGCATAGTTTTCGCTTGGGTTTTTAGGCCCACGAATGGGTTATGAAACTAGGATGGATTTACAGCTGAAAGGGGGCACTTATGTGTTACTTGGAGGCTTTAATTTTGGTCCTAAAAATACTGCGTACGATACAGATGATACTAGTCATCTGTATCGTCTTGAAAGAAATCAGGAACTAACGACTCCTGATTTCTTTCGTCAGTTTCTGAGAAAACTTAAGTTACGGAACTTAATTAATTTTATTTGCTGTTTTTTAAGGGATTGAAGTTGGCCATCATTCGTGGGCACTTTCTTATTTTCTTTGTTAAATTTTAATTCCCTATCATGCTGCGATGCGTGCGGGGCTATTTGTCTGGATAAGCCTAAAGTGAGACTTTGCTAATTCTATGAGGCTTTCTCCGGTTGATCATGTTTTTACTGGTAGGGGTGGATATCCCATTAATTTTCTTTTTTCATTTGAGGGGCAACTCGAGGCCCCTGCGCTGAAAGAATCTCTATTGGCATGTCTCAATGAATTTAGTCCTCTAAAATCGCAACTTAGAAATCTTAATTCTCATACGCTCGAATTTTTTGAAACTGAAAACAGCCTTGCTTGGCATCAGCAATCGCTGCAATCTGAAGTCGATTTTGACGATCTTCAGAGTCTCGATGTTTTGCTTTCGCGTGCTAAAAGCGTGCCTCATTGTCCATTGATAGAAGTGACCTTAACTCACGCGGCCCAAAAGACATATCTAGGTGTGAGCATCTCTCATTGTGTAGTGGATGGATTTAGTTATTTTTTATTTTTAACAACTTGGTCGCGAATTCACAGAAAAATGCCATTTAATAAACCCGAACTCAATCGAGAGATTTTAACTCCTAAAATGGCTAATAACACAAAAGACATTGATGTCGAATCGATATTCCATAAAACGGGTTTTGCTCTTTCAAAGATTCCTCGTCCCGCAAATGATGATCGAGTGGAATGGGAAATAATTGATTTTAAAAAACAAGAAATTGATAAATTATACAATGAAGCTTGTGCACAAACTGATGTGAGACTTTCGGTGAATGATATTTTGAGCGCGCATCTTTGGAAACAAATTACACAAACTCAATCTCAATTTAAAAGCCCTGATACATTATATAGTTTGTCTTGTGCCTATGATTATAGAAGAGTTTTTCCAAATATAAGCCCTCTATATTTTGGTAATGCTATTCGTGCAGCTTCGATACGTTTAAGTGAAGAAAAAATTAAGTCCTCTTCGGTTGCAGATCTAGCTTTAGCACTCAATAGGGCTGTAAGGGCCATCGATGCTAAAGCTTGTGAAGAATCTTTAGAATGTCTTGAGCAATTACGGATTTCTAAAGGTTTAGAAGTCCTTGAAAACTTTCATGTGGCCGACCCCGAAACAGGTTTTTTGGTGACCAACCTTTCACGACTTCCCGTTTTGGATCTTGATTTTGGAATGGGGGCTCCTAAAGATTTCCGAATTTTGACTCCGGCTCGGAATACGGCCGTAGTTCTGCCTCTGCGAGACGGTTTGCGTGTTCAAATTGCTCGATAATAATAGATGCGTTGCGCTAAGCATCTGTAAAAATCCCAGCTATAGGTTATGTTTTGCCCGGGGCTTCCGATAAAAAGATAGACCCACATATGAAAAACATCAGTGTTTTAGCTTTAGTCCCTTTTGTCTTTGCGTGTTCTTTGGGGGGACCCTTGCGCGAAGATAAATCTGCCAACAATTATCAACTTCCCAGTCCGGGTGCGGATTGGATGCTAGAAAAATTTAAAGAAATTGATGCCGACAAAGTTTATTTAAACAAAAAAACTTCTGCCATGATTAGTGTGAGTTCTCTCTGTGGACGCTACGATGGAGCTTCTCTGGAATCTTTGATGAAATCTGCTCATTCGCCATTGCAGGGATTAGATGTTTTAGAGAATCAAGATTTGATCATTGATGGTCGTGCGGCACTTCGTAGGCACGTGAAAGCTAAGATGGATGGAGTTCCAGTCGATGTGCTTTCAACAGTAGTTCGAAAAGACGATTGTATTTTTGATTTTCATTTGCAAAAGGCTCATGACTTAAGCAGCGACGACGTGGCCTCTTATGAAAATATGCTTAAAGGCTTTCATTACGGACGGAGCGAGTATCACCATGATCAGTCTGCTAAAAAGTAGTTCATTTATGCAAGCTCTTCTGTTTTTGGGGGGACTTTCTGAAATGGTATGGCAAACATTTCGTGTTTATTTGAGGCGGCCTCCTTCCAGAACTTCTATTGTGAATGAACTCTATAGCATTGGTGTGATGAGTTTTTTAATTGTCGCTGTTGCGGCTCTCGCTACTGGAACTGTGATGACTCTACAATTTGGATTTGGATTAGCGCGCTTTGGAGCCAAACTCTATGTGCCGAAAATTGTAGCCACTTCTATTGTTCGAGAATTGGGTCCGATTTTTACAGCGCTTATGATTTCGGGTCGGGTGGGAGCTGGTATTGCCTCTGAAGTTGGATCTATGGCAGTGACTCAGCAGATTGATGCTATTCGTGCCTTAGGAACTGATCCTATTCAAAAAATTGTGGCTCCTAAAATTCTTGCAGTCATGATTGCGGCTCCATTGCTTACGATTATGGCTAATATGCTCGGTATATTTGGAGGCATGCTCATTGGGTCTGTCACTCTAGGTTTGAGCAATTACGATTATTTTTTTAAATCGTTTGAAATCATTAACCTTCGTGATGTTTGCGGTGGTTTGTTTAAGGCAACAGTGTTTGGTTTTATTATAGGTTCAGTTGGCTGTTTTGTAGGTTTAAGAACTTCTGGTGGAACTCAAGGCGTGGGGAATTCAACAACTCGAGCCGTGGTGATTTCTTCAGTGCTGGTTCTTGCCTTTGATTTTATTTTAACAAAAATGCTTTGGATATTTGAAAATGCTTTTCGAGCGGGGGATTTATAGTCGTGAGCAAGCAAGAACCGCTTTTTAGAGTCAGAGGTTTTTCAAAAACTTTTGGAACTAAGCGAGTTCATGATCATTTAGATTTCGATTTATTCCCTAAAGAAGTGGTGAGTTTGATTGGTGGAAGCGGTTCGGGAAAAAGTGTTTTTTTAAGAGCGCTCATTGGTTTAGAGAAACCCGATGAAGGGACAATCTTTTTTAAAGGAAAAGATGTCACTCATTATTCTGAGCACCAGTGGTATGAAGTTCGAAAACAAGTGGCTTATGTTTTTCAGGGAGGAGCCTTATTTGACTCTCTCACTGTAGAAGAAAATTTGCTCTATCCTCTCGATGCTCACACAAAAATGTCGCGTAAAGAAAAGCAAAAGAAAATTGATGAAACACTAGAGCGTTTCGGTTTGTCGGGTACCAACAAACTTCTTCCTTCGGATTTATCGGGCGGTATGCAAAAACGTGTGGGCTTATCCCGTGGCTTGATGCTCGATCCAGAAGTGATTTTATATGATGAACCTACGGCGGGCTTAGATCCTTTTAATACTCGCAATATTCAAGATGTGATCAATTTACTAAAAGAAAATGGACAGGGTGGGGTTTTGGTGACTCATGATATTCCCACCGTTTATGCGACCTCTGAGAGATTAAGCTTACTTTTCCGCGGCAGAATCGCTGTAGAGGGTAAAGTGTCGCAGCTAAAAGAAGAAAGTAACGAACTATTTCATTCGTTTGTAACAGGAGGCAATTATGGAAAGGCCTAACAGCAAAGGCGAGAACAATTTTATCGTTGGGATGTTTGTTTTTGTCGCTCTTATGGTGATGACAGGCTTTGTGGTTTTCATCGGGGGGACTGGATTTTTCCAAGGTGAGTACACCCTTAAAATTAGATTTGAAGATGCTCGAGGATTAAACGTAGGAGCTCCCGTTTATATGTCGGGTATTTTGATTGGCCGAGTGTCTGCAAAAACTTTACCTAAAGATGAAAAAGGTGTGGACGTAAGTCTCTCTATTTCGAAAAAATATAAAGAGCACTTAAGGCAAGACACTTTAGCTGGAACAAGCACCACGGGAATGTTGGGAGATCAGGTGGTTGTATTAACGGCCGGAACTGAAGCCTATGAACCCTTAAAAGATGGGGAGTTTTTAAAGCGTCGACAAGAAAAGAAGCTTGAAGATTACTTAGCCACAGGAGGAAATGCCGTTGAGTCATTGTCGAAGGCGGCCTTTCAAATCAATGCGGCTCTTGAGCAAATTAATAAGTCGGGAAGGCTCGAAAGAATTATGGCGAATCTTGAGCAGCTCACAGATAAGCTCAATGGTAATAAAGATGAAAATTTAGGACAGGCCATAAAAAGCTTAAGTCGCATATTATCTAAGGTGGATAAGGGCGAGGGCACTCTGGGGGCTTTGGTCAACGATCCTACTCTACATGAAGATATGAAGATCCTTTTGGGCGGGGCAAAACGTAGTAAAATCATTAGGTTCATTGTTCGTGAATCTATTGCTCAAGGCGAAGAAAAAAAGGATAAATAGACCTAGATACTTCTCGTTGACTCACTATGCCAAGATGATAATTTCTCATTCCTAGATGACACGTCCAGAGAATATCCTCGTTGTAGGTGATGAAACTTGGCCCGTAGAATCTCTCGTCAAATCTCTTCCACCAAAATCTCATGTTTCAGTATGGATTCAAGGTCGTGGCTGGACTCTTCCTGCAAAAAGAATCACAAAAAATTCTAAAAGTGTTTGTAAAAACTGGGATTGTCTAAAAACAAAAGAACCCTCACTCGCGATTGTGGGTTTAAAGTCCGCAGAAAAAACAAGAGCTTTGGTGGGTGAGTTATTAGCTCAAAAAAGTGATTTAAAAATTCTTCAGCTGAGAAACCATGAAGAAAAACATTCAAAAGCAAATTTAGACACTCGTCATGAAGTGTCCTGGCGTAGTCTTTTAGGAAGTGGAGTAGAACAAGAGCTTCACCTAATGCGTGTGCGTAATCGTCTAGAAGAACTCAAGGCCCTCATCTCGAAAGATGACTCCGTGGCCTTTTTGCTTCAACGCGAGCCTGATCCTGATGGAATTTCTTCGGCTCTAGCTTTACGTAAAATTTTAGGACGTCATGCGACCAGCTCTCCTATTATAAGCTTTGGTCGCATTTCTCGTCCTGAAAATAGGGCCATGGTGAACTTGCTCGATATACAAATTAAGCAAGTCAAACCTAATGAACTTAAAAAATATCAAAAAATTATTTGTGTGGATTGTCAGCCTAGTTTTTTTAAAGGAATAGAGTTGCCCAAAATTACAGCAGTTTTTGATCATCATCCACGCGTAGAAGAAGGACTTAAGGGAGTTCCTTTTGTCGATATTCAAACCGAATTGGGTTCTACAGCTACAATGTTAACTCAATATTTAAGAGCAGAAAGATTAGAGCCTTCACTGCGTTTGGCCACGGCTCTACTCTACGGAATAAAAAGTGATACTCTAACGCTTCATCGAGAAGTGTCCTTTTATGATGTCGAAGCTTATTTGACCTTATATTCGCTGGCTAATATTGGTTTGATAAAAAGAATCGAAAAACCGGAATTGCCAGTGGCTTATCTGAGAGCTCTAGGAAAATCTTCTACTCACTTAAAACTTAAAAACAGTATTGCTGTTTTACCTTTGATGAAAGTGCAAAAAGAAGAATGGATTGCTCAGGCTGCCGATTTTGTAATGCAACTTGAAGGAGCTAAGTGGGCTCTTGTGGCTGGCTTTTTAAATGAAGAACTTATTATTTCTGGAAGAAACTCTGGATATATCCATCACTGCGGAGATTTATTTAAAAAATTATTTGATTATTTGGGCAGTGCCGGAGGGCATCGCTCTATGGCTCGCGCCGTGATATCTCGCCAGCGTTGGCGCGAGGTTTTTGGTCTCGATGCCGATAAGCCCAAAGAACTTGCTGCACTTTTGCATCGTATGCTCTACAAAGAATTATCTACTTATTAAAAAAATTTAAAAGCCCTGACTGACGGGTTGGAAGCGTCAGTCAGGGCGTATTTGTTTTATTGAGTTGAATTGTTGATTTAGGGGATTGGGTACATTTGGATATCGCCATCGACCCATTTGTTTTGGAAGTCTTCATTGATTTGTGCTTTTTCGAATTTTTTCAAGAATCCGTTATAGCTAATTTGGTAAATATTTTTAATCATACCTTTTGAGCCATCGTATTCTTTGACTTCAATAACTAAGTCGCCGTTGTTCAGCACATGGTAGTCAATGAGACTAAATACTTGAGAAAGATTAAAAACTGCTGAAACATTTCCCATTTCCCCGTCTTTCCAAAAGCTAAGGTAAAGTCCCATGGTGGGAGAAACGTCTGTGCTTCCGCCTAAGTCCTGTATGACTAAGTTAACACGAGTGGCGCTTTGTGCATTTGGTTTTTTAAGGGTGATGACTTGTTGAACTTGAGCCAAATCGATATGGGCGTCTTTTTCGTTCATTGTGGGAACGCTAAAGTCTCCAGCAAAAGCTGAAGAAGTTATCGCTAATCCTATTAAAGTTTTTAAAAGTTTTGTTTTCATTTTTTCATCCTCCGTGGCCTCTCTCGTGAGTGGCTGTGAAGATGAAGATAAAAGGTTTTTATGTATAGAGATAATACATATTAGGAACAACATCTATTCATATAAGGAATAGATGTGCTAGGCTAAGTCCATGGAACTCAGTCATCTTAAATATTTTTATGATGTGGCCAAGGCGGGAAGTTTTACTTCTGCCGCTAGGCATTTACGAATTAGCCAACCGTCTTTGAGTAAGGCTGTCGCTCTTCTCGAAGCCAGAGAATCCGTGAAACTATTGAAACGTTCGAAGTCTGGAGTTGTGCTCACGGAAGTAGGGGCAGAGGTTTTTGCACAATGTGAAAAAATATTCGAGAGTTTAGAAGATGTAAAAAACTTATGTGCTGGAAAAAAGGAGCTTTGCGAGGGGCCTCTTCATTTGGGGGCTTCAGACCATCTGTCTAATTATTTTTTAGTAGATAAAATAGTTGAAGCTAAAAAAATACATCCTAAGCTCAAACCCAGTATTTTCGTGGGAGCGCCTCAAGAGATAGCTTCTAAATTAATTTCCAAAGAAATAGAGTTTGGGCTCTTTTTTACAAAAATCAAAGACGCATCACTCGTATACGTGGAGCTTCTCTCTTTTCCTTTAGTGGCTGTGATTCATCCCAGTCTTATATCTTTACTCAAAAATAAAAAATTAAAGTCACAGCAAAATATGACGGTGAATTACATCAGTTCCATTCGAAAAGACTATATTAAAAATCCTGCTCAAGATGTTTTGGACACTTTAGGTATCGATCCCGACATTCAAATCGAGGCCAATAGTCAGGAATTGCAAAAACGCCTTTGCATGGGTGCTCAAGGATTGGCCATACTTTTGAAGTTTATGGTTGAGGATGAAATTCGTAAAGGAAAATTGATTGAAGTTCCTATGTCTAAAACTCACTCGGCCACTTTGTATTTGGCTAAAAGAAAGGGAAATTCTATTTCTCTAAATGCTTCAAGTTTTCTAAAAATTCTCAAATAGGAAGTTTAGTTTTCAATAATGCTTTTATATGTCGTGAAATCTTCCATGGCATAAAGGGGGCCTTCTCGCCCAACGCCAGCCAGTCCTTGACCTCCGTAGGGTAGAGCATCGATTCGGAAAGTTGAACTTTCGTTGATAAGGATGCCACCATAATCTAGGTTTCGAGCTTTTTTAATGTGATCGGGGTTTTTAGTGAATATTCCACATTGAAGGCGATGAGTTCTGGATTTTGCAATTTTTAAAAAATCATCGAATGAATTGAGTGTCGTTAAACTCATGAGCGGAGCAAAAATTTCTTCTTGGCAAAAAAAACTAGATTCTGAAATCTCTGAAATTAAAGTTGGACTAAAATATTTTGCAACGTCTTCATGATTTCCTAAATAGTTTTTTGATTGAGCTAAAATCTTTGCACCTTGATTTTTTAGCTGCTCTAAGGAATTTTTAATTCGATTTAGGGACTCAATATTTATAGGCGCTCCACAGAGTACATTTTCGTTTTCAGGATTACCGTAAGGAAATTTCTCGACCTCAGATTGTAAAAGGACTGTGAATTCTTGAGCAATATTCTTGTGAACGTAGACATTTTGAACAGAAATACAAGATTGTCCGGCGTGCATAAAAGCACCCTCGCTAATTTTTTTTGCCGCAGTTTTTAGGTCAGTGTTTTCATCAACAAAGACTGGGGCATTGCCGCCGAGTTCCAGTGAAAAAGGAACAGTTGTTTTTTTTGCTAAATTCCATCCAACTTTTGAAGATCCAGTAAAAGAAACAAATGAGACTCGTGAGTCTGAGGCTAGTTTTTCTGTCACCTCATTTTCGCAATGAAGAAGCTGAAGCATTCCGGCCGGAAGTCTATCGTGATGGCATAGATCCATCATATAGAGTGAGCTTAAGGGAGCTTTGTCGCTGGGTTTTAATATTACAGGGCTACCGCATGCTAGGGCAGGAAAAATCTTATGGGCCACAAGATTAACTGGAAAATTAAAGGGACTAATGGCCAGTATCACTCCCCGGGGAACTCGCTGAATCTCGATCTTATGATTGGGGCTCCAATCTTTATTGTGATCAAATCTTTTGCTTTCTAAAAATTGAGGAGCGCTTTTGATGCATACATTAAGTGTGTTCAAAGCCCTCGAAATTTCTACTCGGGCAAGTTTAATAGGCTTAAAGGTTTCTCTCATGAGCAATTGGGCAAAATTTTCTTGGTGTTTGTCGATGGATAGAGCCAATCGCTTTAAGAATTCTAATCGTTCTTCAAGTGGGAAAAACCCTTCCTGAACTTGTTGCCAGCTTTCATGGGCGCCGATCAGGGCTGCCTTAAATAGCTCGTCCGATGTGGGGTCATTGAGGCTTAAAGTTGATATGGCAATAGCTGAGGGGCCGTGTAGGGGGTCAGGAAAAACTCTTTCAACAAAGTGTTCATTTTGAACATAAGAGCCATTGATATAATGTCCGTATCTTTTCATAGCTGTGAACTTCAAAATAGCATAAAATTTGAAGCCTTTAGGACCTAAACGGGGTCTATTATTGTGGCTTGAGTGTCTTTGACTAGGGACTTGAGTGGATTTAAGATCACCAGGCGCTATGAGTGAACTTCACCCTTCATTAAAGAAGATTCTTGATCGTTTGGGTGACTTGCTTGAGCGTGTTCGAGATCCACAAAATGATGATTGGGATCCGATACTTTTGGGGCTCTTGCTGGCTAAATTGGAATACGAAGAGCTGGATGTTGATTTAGAGCATCGTCGATACATGCATTTAGCGGATCAGATCAAAACTCAGTTACCTCAAAAAGTTCGTCTAAGAGAAAAAACAACAGCCTTTATACGCATGTTCTCTCAGGAAATGGGATTTCAGGGCGATACTACAAATTATTACAATCCAAAGAATTCATTCTTAAATGATGTTTATTTACGACGTAAGGGAATTCCTATTTCCTTAAGTTTAGTTTTTATGGGCCTAGCGCGATTGGCTGGACTTAAAACTGTAGGCATCAGTTTTCCTGGGCACTTTTTAGTAAAAATGCTGCCCAATACTGATGATGAAGAATTTTTTGATAATAATAATCAACTTTTTATTGATTCCTTTGAAGGGGGTCGAATTCTAAGTGTTGATGATTGTAAACAAAGACTTGAAGAATGGACACGTGGACTTGTTCCATTCGGTCCCGAGGTTCTTCGTGTAGCGCACCCACGAGACATACTTTCGAGAATGCTCCGAAATTTGCGTGCAATATATGCTGAGAAAGAAGACCTTCCTCGCCTTTATTGGGTCTTATCTGCTTTGGTAGAAATATGCCCAACCGAAAAGGGTGAATCCTTAAAAGAACGTGGTTTCTTAATGGCTCGAATGGGTCGATACACTCAGGCCATAGAAGATCTTCGTGCTTATCTTCAAATGACTTCAGACCCTCGCAAATATGAGCAGGTCGAAAAAATCCTGCGCGCCTTTGAACTTCAAAAAGAAACCGTTAATTAATTTAATTCTGAGAATTTTGTTTTCGTTAAAAACTCTTAACAAAGCTCCCTCAAATTCATTATAAAACCTTTTAGCCATTGGCGCTGTTGGTCAATGCCTTGTTAAAATCATAGGCTTTGGTTTTAATAGAAGCGGGGAGAATTACTGATGAAATCATCAAGCGTTCTTAAGCTTCTATTGGGGTTGGCGTGCTCTTCATTTGCGGCAGATTATTTTTGCTATGTTCCGGGGGCGGGTGGTTTGGGAGATTATCTAAAAACTCAAGTTGTAAAAGAACTCAATGAATCCGGAATTCCTTTTGTCGCTTTTCCTGTTTCTTCTAAGGGCGACGTTAAAGCACGCGCTCATGAACTTATAAAATATTTTGAAGAACTCAATTCGAAGGATCACTGGGCAAGATGTCATTTGATGGCCTTTTCCATGGGAGGTTTAGTGATCCGCTATGCGACAGCTCATTTAACCTTTAAAGATTCCGATGGAAATGATGTTCCGCTTTCAACTCGAGTGATTACGGAGAGCAGTGTTTCGTCACCTCATTACGGAACTCCGTTGGCTGGATTTTTGAAGCAAAACTATCCTGGTTTAAAACCTGGTTTAGAAGATCTCACACAGGAAGCTTTAAAAATTTATAACGATCCCAATTCTGAAGATTATTCTCCTGTTTTAGAGGGAATCCCATTTTTTAGTTATAGAACCTTCGTTGAAAACAAAGATGTGATTAGTGGAGTTTTAGGGCGAATTGGTTTTCAATTTATAACTCATTTTCAAAACACAATGGGTTTAGATCCACGTAATGATGGAATTGTGCCTACAGAATCTATGGGATTTGGATTGGTATTGGGAGATATTGAAAGACCTCACGATATGATGTCGTTTGATGATGGCCAACATCCCAACGCCATAGATTTCTTAACTCATCATTGGAATTGGTTGCAGAGCAACGTCGCAAATTGAACTAAGGGGCGTAAACTTCAAGTCATTAAAACTGGTAGCGAACTAGACCTTTAAAGAACAAACCATGCTGTAAGTTTTTTTGTTCAATATTGTAGCTGCTAGTCTTATATGAGTTTTGTCCGAGTTTAACTCCGGCGTAACCGACGTGAAAATGGACGGTGTAATCTTCGCCCCATTCAAAACCTGAACCGACACTGGCGTGGCCTTCCCAGAAAGGTCCATCTTTTTGTAGTTTTGCAATGTTGAGTTGAGTGCTTCGAGTTTGAATTTTTCCTATGAGAGCGCCGGCTCCAATTTCAACTTCAGGAGCCCAGTTCACTCTTTGCCAACGCATTCTCACAATCCCTAATACAGGAAATCCAGAATATTGAAGAATGTCGTATTGCTTATTGTTGAGTGTGTCTCGGCCTGTGAATTGTTGAGTTGCGAAGCGCTGGTATCCACTGGCGATACCTAATTCTAGGCTTTGAGTTAATCCGTAAGTGGCTTCTACCCCTAATGCGACTGGCACCTGATATCTCATGGATTGAGACCCTGTGGTTTTAGATTCAAAAGCATTTGAGGAAAAAGGCACAATCGTTTCACTATAAGTGCCTAAGGCGAAGACCCCTTTACCGCCTATGGGCGAGGGTGGGGCTTCAGCTGTAATTGAAGGCATAAACATCGAGTCGGCTGCAATTAGGCTTTTTATAGACCCTTGAGAGGCAATTAAGAGGAAGGCTAGGTATTTAATTTTAGTCCCCATATTACGTATTATGCTTGTCAGTGGCTAAAAAATCGACACATGACGAGGCGAAATCGTTCATTTTTTTTGTGGCCCACCCTTTGCAATGCCTAGGGAGTAGAAGTTTTTAATGCGTTGAGTTGTAGAAAGGGTATTGTATGAGAGCTAAATCAGTTCGTAAAACAGAGGCTAAGGCAAACGATAAGATTGCTTTAAGTGTATCGTCTGGTCTTCTTGAGGGTGCTTTTTTCCCCCTTTCCAAGAAGAAAAACATTATCGGGCGTAAAGTGAATGCCCAAATTCCTATCCAAGATTCAAAAGTATCGCGTGAACACGCCACTATTGAATTCAAAGAGGGAGCTTATTTATTAAAAGATTTAGGCTCTACGAATGGAACTTATCTCAATAATATGAAATTAGAACACTCTGAAAAAATCAGCGTTGGAGATAACATTCGTATTGGTTCTTACACTTTTAAAGTTGAAAAGATGAGCAACCAAGGCGCGCCTGCTACTAAGTGGCAATCTGAAACAAGAATTTTGTATCGTGAACCTAACTTAGTTCATCCGGCGGCTGTGACCTCGTCAAAAGTTTTATCGAAGAAGTTTCAAATTGAAAAAATGAATTGGGCGCGAGATTTATCATCGTGGGATTGGCCTAGTCTTCGTTTTGAAGCTCCTAAGCATTATTTCAAGAAACATCCTGAACAAGTGAAATGGTTAATCTGGACTGCAACATTCTTAGTTGTAGCTCTAGCTAGTTTCACTCGTTTGAGTAAGTTTTCTTGAAGTGGATTTTTAAGTTAATTTTTGAACTAGAACTGAGAAAATAAAAAGCCCTCTGACAATCCGCAGCTCTCATACCGTTTTAGCCATAGTGCTAGAGGCGGCTTGAGACGAGGACGTCAGAGGGTTTTTAGTTTTCTTAGTTCTAGTTTATAAGTTATTTCACATCCAATTCCAAAAAGTCTTATCCATTAATTGAACGGGCAAGAGCGTATTTTTAAGCGTCGCCTTGTAGAGTTTAACTTGCTCTTGCATCACTCTTTGTGACTCAGCTAATAATCCTGCTAGGCGTTCTTTCTCAGCTTTTAGAGGATTGAGTTGTGCTTCAACACCTTCAAGTTCTTTTACGTTCTTAGCGGCATCGGCCATTAGTGTTTCGATTTCACTCTGAAGTTTTGTGATACTGCTGCTATTTTTAGAAATTTGAGTGCTGAGTTTTTGGATTTCAGCATCAAGTTTCGCCATAGCATATCTTAATGCATTCACAGTATCGACCGCACTCACATATTCATTTTCAATGCGAGTGTAATCCGTCCGAGATTTATAAGCAGCGAGTTCGCGTTCGGCATTGGCTTGTTCGCGTTGGGCACGTTGTAAGTCTGCGCTGGCTTGCGAGAGTCCATTTCGAGCATCGCTTAATCTTCTCTCTTGTGTGGGGAGTTCAGATTGACGTATGCGAGTTTCTTCACGTTCTAAGCTACTAATTTCAGATTCTGATGTTGAAATCTCGCGGTCTATACGAGTGACTCTATTGGCCAGTTCGTTTCTTTGAGCGGCTACTGTATTTTCAATTTCTTGCTCTCTTTGTTGTGCGATAGCTCTATTATAATTAGCAGTCGCTTGATAATCTCTAATTTTTCTTTCGGATTCGTCTTCTAGTCTTTGTGCTTGGCTAAGTTCTTGTCTGATGTGACTGCAATCTTCTGGAGTGCCATCAGGTTTTTTTCTTGCCTCACAGTTTCTAAGGTCAGACTGCAATCTTCTGACGTCGGCTTCATGTTCACGGTGTTCGTGCTCTTCGTTGCGAGCCGCATCTTCTGCGTTTTTAGTATTTCGTAAAGCTGTTTGATATTGAGAATCTGAATTGAGGCGTCGACGAACTTCGTAATCGTAATTAAAGGAGTTCAAATCGCTTTGAGCTTGAACTCTATCGCTTCGAAGTCTTGAGAGTTTAGCTTCTTCGTCGTCAATGTCGGAGCTAATTCTGCGCAATCGTGAATTAAGAGATTCAATTTGTCTTTGTGAATCAGAAATTGTTGAATTGTGAGATTCAATCAAATTATTAATTCGATTGACTTCACTTCGTGCACCGGACACGGCACTTAAATAACTTTTAATTTCTTCACGAAGAGGTTTGTAGGCCGCTTCTTTAATTTGTAATTGAGCATTGGCAGCTTCCAGTTCACGTCCACGATCAGCGAGTTGATTTTGCTTATTGCTTCGATCGGCAATAAGGGTTTGATTTTGCGCTTCGAGATCGGATTTTCTCTGAGTTCTGCTTTGAATGTCGCGATTCAAATTTCCTGATTTTTCTAAATATCGTCGTTGAGCTTCAAGAAGTGGGTCCATTTTGGCTTGATTGGCTTTGAGCTCAGAACTTAAGCGGCTGCCTTCTAGATACTGTGCCCAACTGGCATCTAGATGTTCCCAGCTTAAATCTGTCCCTTTGTCTTTAAAGTTGGGGTCGTTGAGTTCAGGGAGATTGTCTACATAATCAAAAAATTCTGGATAAAATAATTCTTTGTTGAGAGCACACTTTTTTGAAACATCGCTTAAAGCAGCTGTGCTTCCAGAGAGTGATAAATAAACTCGCTGATCTTTTCCTGCTTCGTCTTTATAAGCAATTTTTAAAGTGTTATCTCGTCTCAATTGTCTATTGAATTGCGCAAATTTAGTGGGTGCAAACCAATAACTTTTTAAATTATGAATGCTGTCGGTTTTTGAGTTTTTTAAAAAGATAAATTTTTGAGTAGCACTTCCGTCAGTGAGAGTGGTGATTTGTTCTAAATTTAAAGGTGAATCAGTAGAAAGTATGGCAAATGGGGCTAAATCTTTAGTAGCATCTACTATAAGAGAAAGTTGCCAGGTGACTTCTTTTTCCTTCTTAATAGTCGTAGCAATACAAGCGTTATCTGAAAAACCTGAAACAGCTTTTTGTTCCACGCTCCATTCTTTAAATTTTACGGGTGTATTTTGAGCCATAAGGCTTCCAATAGAAAATAAAAATAATGGCAACACTAAACGACGTATCATGATGAGCTCCTCCTCCAGGATCTACAAGCTTGAAAATAGTAGGGTGTATCATTAGCGGTCAATAAGGCTGAATCCTTAATTTCTATTAATGATTCGCTGAGCAGCTAATTGGCAAATGGATTTATCTAGGACCTTGGACCCGTCTGTTATACTTTGTTTGGCTATTGCTCATGCCATGTCAGGTCCTAGAAAAATCCATTCGCCAACTCACTGCATACTCTAAAGTTCAGTGAATTGGGTTCGTATTTGAATTTATGACTTCATCTTTAAAAGGTAGTTTTTGAAATCATCAAAGGCTTTTATGTTTCCTTCAAGTTTACAGAATTCTTGAATGGCCCTAACTTTAAATCCTTGATTTTTCGCAACAAGTGCCGCTTGATCGAGGCTTTGCAAATCCTTCCAATGAATATAGGCCGCTAGACGATCTTTTATGCAATCAGTAGGAGTCAGCAGCTTTAATACGTTCCCATGGCTTTTGATTTCATCGAAGTCGACGATTTTTTGATCTCCAATCATCATGGAGCTTCCAGGAAATTCTACAAAGTAGGGAGTTTTAGGGTGTATAAAGTGCCGTGTTTTTTTCTGTGAGAAACCAAGAGATTCCATTACGGACTTGATTTTTTTTCGGTCACTAAAACTTACAAAATCGAGGTCGTAACTCTCATATTTGTTATTGGTATAAATTGACACGACTGCACCGCCTGAGAGGAAGGCATCAATATCGGCATTCTTGAGATTTTGGCACACAAGTGCAGCAAGTTCTTTAATGGAAATCTTTTTAGTGATCTTCATTTGGCTAAAGGTTTTCCAGATCGTCGTGGTCTTTGGCGTTGTCTAAAGTATTTATCAATTTCATGATCTGGGAGAACTGCGATGGCCTTCTTGAGGAGCGATCGTAGATCTTTTAGATAAAGACATCTTGGGTTCCATGTGTAGACTCGTGTTTTTCCAATAAGACGACTGGATAGAACTCCTTCGATTTCAAATTTCTCAAGTTGCCTTTGAATTTGGCTCACCGGGACCTTGAATGTTTGAGCAATTCCTAAGGGATACCCCGAAGAATAGTTTTCTAAGTACAAGAGCACTTTGGGGGCCGATTCATTGCCAAAAAGTCCTGAAAGTATCATACCTTTATTTAGGGTAACATTACCTTATATAAAGGTAAATAAGTGTTACTAAAATACTAAGTGATTAGCCACATGCTCTAAAGTTAAGTGATTAAGATTAAAAATAAGGCATTTTGGCTTAGAGTTTTTTTTAAAGAGAAGGCTCCCGACATGGCCTTATTCCAGTCGGAACGATGACCCCCATACGGGTCCAGGGAGTTTTCTCTTTGAAAATAAACTCTAAGCTTGAATTAACTTATTTTTTTAACTGGTATTGCTTCACGTATTTAGAATGCGTCTCGTAATCCGTGCTGAAGGCATGCGTTCCACTTCCATCGTTTTTAGCAACAAAATAGAGGTAATCTGTCTCAGCAGGATGAACAACAGCCTTGATAGCACTTTCGCCTGGGTTGCATATGGGTCCAACGGGCAATTCAGGAATTTTATAGGTGTTATATTCATTCAGTGTTTCAAGGTGAATACGTTTTAGGTTTCCATCAAAATCAGGCAATAAAGGATAAATGCTAGTGGGGTCCGATTGAAGTCGCATTTTTTTCTTCAAACGATTCCAAAATACTGAGGCAATCAAAGGTTGCTCTTCAAAATTCCCAGATTCTTTTTCAACAATAGAGGCTAATGTAAGAAGTCGATAAATTCCATTGTCCTGCTCGGCCCAAAAGTGCTCTTTAAGAATAGGGAGTGCTCTCTTTTTGAATTGAGTAAGCATGAGTTTTATTAACACGTCGGGACCTTGGTATTTTTGATAAGAATAAGTTTCTGGGAATAAAAAACCTTCTAGAGTTTTGTGTGAGTCAGGGATTTTTTGTTTTAAATCCTCAATCTCAGTTATTTTAGAAATGTATTTTTGATAAGATTTTCTATCGAGATTAGGAAATTTTTCTTTAAATACAATTTCTAAATCCCAAATATTATTTCCTTCTTTGTGAGTTAAGGTGTGCTGAATAGGGATTCCGTTGATTATGGAATTTAGAGCGGCGCTAAAACTGCTGTTACCTGAAATTAAAAATTCACCCACCTTAAGTTTAGCCATTCCACCATGCATTTTTAACCACGCTTTAGCCATCAAAATATCGAGTCTATCGTTAAGGCCTAGCTGAGGGAAAATTTTAGGAAAGCTATATCCAGGAGCGACATCAATTGTGTAACTGCCCTTGTTTGGAGCATGGGCACGAACTTCGAAACGATAGAATAGAAATCCCAATACTGAGGCTAGGAGAATGATTAAAACAAGGAGTATTTTTATAAAGCCTTTTTCTTGGGGCCGATCTCCAGAGAAATAATCTCGAAGCATTATAGCGGCAGCTTGAGCATCGTTGTCTTGCGCGCCTTGGCTTTCCCGTGAAGTGAAACTTTCGTCGACGAGTATAACTTCAAGTTGAAAGACATCCTTTAGAGCTCTAGCAAGTTCTTTGGCTCCCTTACTAGAGCGAGTGTCTTTATCCTCTCTTAATTTAGGAAGTCCTAATATGATTTGACCAATCTCATAGTCCTCAATGAATTTTTTTAATTGAGAAATATCTGAAGGGGCTAATTCCCATCGCTTTAGGTTTTGCGCTCGCTTGAGGTGTCCTCGAGGAGTGATGACAGTTCCACTAGGGTCTGCTGTGGCCAAACCTGTACGCTTTTGGCCCCAGTCTAAAGCGAGAAATGTTTTCAATGTTGAATTCATCAAGATGAAAAGAGTTTGAATATTCCAAATCTATTAAAATCGTTGAAGAAAGCCACGCACATAAGCATGAGTAGTAAAACAACTCCAGTAGTTGTCCAAATCTCAAGAACTTTAACACTCAGTGGGCGACGGATAAGCGACTCAACAGCAAAGAGCACTAAGTGCCCGCCATCGAGTACCGGAATGGGCATAAGATTTAGAATGAAAAGGTTAAGTGAGATGAAGGCCATCATTTGAACAAATGAAGACCAGCCTTGTTTAATGCTTTCTCCTGAAATTTTAGCAATCATGATAGGGCTTCCAAGAGTTTTAAGTGAAATATCGCCCACGGCTAGATGATAAAAAGATTCAAGCATGGTGACAGTGAGGTCCCAAGTTTTGTGTGCGCCTAAAGAAATGGCCTCAAAAATGGAATCACTTTTAACAACTGTGATGGCTCCCGGAGCTTTGAGAGATAGAAAAGCCGCTCCAATTTGAAATCGTTGTTTTTTAGTCTCAGTAACAGGGTCAGAATCAGTGATAAGTTGGGTGCTCACATCCTTAGTGATGATTTCTCCATTGCGATCCCAAGATAAATTTATTTTTTGACCAGCATGAGATAATTCTTGAATCTGATCGCGAAAGTTAAAAAAACTTTCTAACTTTTTACCATTGAGTGAGAGCAGAAGATCGCCTTTGAGTAGACCAGCCTTTTGTGCGGGGGAATCTGCGAGCACGTCGGTGAGTAACATTTCAGTGGGGAAAAATCCGGCTTCAGAAAGATTGCTGGGAGGGGCTTTGCTTGGGCTTGTCCATGAAATGGCGATGTTTCGACTTTCTGGAGTTTTGTTTGAATTGCCGGCATTGCTTTCGATAATTGAAGCCGTTAGTGATAAATTTCCAATATCTTTGCCTTGAAAGTTTACAGCTTCACTCCAAGCTTTTTGAAGTTCAGAATAACTTTGTAAATCCCAAACTTTTTCAACACCATCTTTTTGCGCTTTGATTTGTTCAATGAAAATGGGGTGGGGGATTTGTTGGAGGCTAGCCCAACTGCCATTCTTGATGCCTACAGAAGAAGCAGGAGCGAAGTATTCAACGCCGTCAAAGCTGCCTCGCAGTTGCATGATACCTAGTTTAGGATGGCGTTGCGACTTTAATACCGGAGTGTATTTGAACGTTTTTTCTTGTCCGTCTCTTTCTACGATTAGAGTAACTTCTTTACCTACAAATTTATGCAGTTGTTCTTGTAATTCACCCAAGTCTCTTATCTTTACTTTTAAATTGTCGAGCTCCATGGATTTGACGATGTCACCATCTTGAAATCCAGCAACAGCAGCGGGGGATTCTGGTAACACTCTCACGAGTTGTGCGGCAGGACTATTGACCCCGACTTTAAATAGTAATGTAAAAACAAAAAAAGCTAGGAGTAAATTCGCAATAGGGCCTGCTAAAACAACGGCAGTTTTTTGAGCCACAGGCTTTTTTTGAAACGAACGATGGGCCTCATTGGCAGAGATTTCTTCGCGGGGGTCCTGGCCAAGAATTTTTACGTAACCCCCTAATGGAAATAAGCTCAAGGCATATTCTGTTTCGCCACGTTTCCAGGAGAGAATTTTTTTACCCATCCCGATAGAAAAAACTTCAACTTTCATTCCACAAAGCTTGGCTACATAAAAGTGACCGAATTCATGAATAAAAACTAAAACACCAAGGAGAAGTAAAAAACCAACAACGTAATCCATATCCTATGAATTGTAGATCTCTGACGCGGCGTTTGGCTAGCCGTTTATAGAAGAAAATAGATAAGGGGAAAGACAAAAACTAGACTGTCAGTTCTGTCTAGAATTCCGCCATGACCAGGAATGAGTTTGCCAGAATCCTTGACTCCAAAACTTCGTTTTAAAACACTTTCAAAAAGATCACCAGCTTGAGCTAAGGGGCCCGCTAGCAACGCCACAATGATTATAAATAGAAAGGAGTATTTTTGAGGGCTGTAATAATAAATGAGTGGGTAAACTAAAAGACCCGCTAAAAGCGAAGCCCCAACTCCACCTAGGGCTCCTTCAAGTGTTTTAGAAGGAGAAAGTCCTGGCCAAATTTTCCTTTTACCAAAACGTCTACCGATGGCGTAGGCACCAATATCGCATCCAAAGACCATTAAAAAAACGGCGAGAACCAGTAATCGACCGCCTGGATGCCGAGCTACTGGTGTTATGAATCCATATAAGAAAAATATGTAGAAAAATCCTAAAACATAATAGCTGAGTAAGGTCCAAAGACGATCTACGGAGAGAGGTTTGAGGTGTGAATTTCGGCGTTTTAGAAATTCATAAACCAGTAATGAAAATCCAAGCACAATGACTAGAAGTAAAGTGAAGTAGCTTGAGGTTTTAAGAAAAATTTCTAAAAACATGCATAGCGGAAGTAAAAAAAATTGAGACCAATAAAGCGAAGTGTATTCATCAAGTTGGCTCATCTGAGTGAATTCATGCCAAGCAAAACAAGCCACGACCGCACAAGTGACATAAACAAAGGGGATGGGCGCTAAAAATAAAATCAGTAAAACGGCAGCTGCCACTAAGGAACCGTATCGAATTCGCGTTCTTGTTTCTGCCGTCATGGATTTTTCACGGCCTCAAGAACTGCCTCGTCGCTAAGTCCAAAGCGACGCTTACGGTTGAAATACTCTTGGATGGCTTGATGCAAGTGTTTTGGCTCAAAATCGGGCCAAAGAATGTCGGTAACATAAATTTCTGAATAGGCGATTTGCCACAGTAAAAAGTTAGAAATTCTTTTTTCACCGCTGGTCCGAATAAGCAGGTCTGGATCGGGAATGCCTGCTGTATAAAGCTGAGATGAAAAAACTTCTTCATTGATATCGCTCGGATTAAGAATACCATCTTTAACTTTTTGAGCAAGTTGGCGTGTCGCTTTAAGTATTTCATTGCGTGAACCGTAGCTAACGCAAAGATTTAAAGTGTAAGCCGTGTTATTTTTAAGCATCGCAATGCTTTCATCCATGACGTCGCGGGTCGATTTTGGAATAAGGCTCATATCTCCAAAAATATTCAAACGAGTTTTATTGTCCATGAGCTCTTGGCGCTCACGAAGAAGATAATCTTTTAATAATTTCATGAGCACGTCGATTTCTTCTTTTGGGCGCCCCCAGTTTTCAGAAGAAAAACAATAAAGAGTTAAATTTCTAATTCCTAAGGCTCGACATTCGTCGAGTATGGGTTTGACTCGCGAAGTGCCTTCAACGTGGCCAAGAGATCGATGCCAACCCTTCGTCGTTGCCCAACGTCCATTTCCATCCATAATGATGGCAATGTGCTTGGGAAGCTTTTCGTGCGCAGCCAACTTCCATTCGGGAAGGCTACTAAGGGGGGCACTTTCAACGGTCATACCGTCATGATGTCCTTAATTTTTGATTCAATAAGGGCATCGATTTGAGTGATGTAGGAATCCGTTAGTTTCTGAACGTCAGCGGTGAATTTTTTTGATTGATCTTCGGGTAAGTCTTTAGCGGCTTTGATTTTATCATTGGCGTCGCGACGAACATTTCGAACAGCCACTTTAGATTCTTCTCCGATTCCTTTAACACTTTTGGAAATGTCTTTTCGTCTTTCCTCTGTGAGTGGTGGTACGTTAAGGCGAATAAGCTTTCCGTCTACGTTTGGAGTGAGGCCAATGTTGGATGCGATAATAGCTTTTTCAATTAAAGGTATGGCGCCTTGGTCCCAGCTCGCTATCTGAATGGTTTTAGCATCGGGAACGGATATCTGGGCCATTTGTTTAATAGGTGTGATAGTTCCATAGTAGTCGACTTTAATGTGCTCTATGAGAGCGGGATTAGCTCGACCTGTTCGTATTTTGGTCATTTCGGCTTTAAGAGAAGCCATGCTTTTTTCCATTTTTTCAGTGATTTCTTTTTTTAATTGATCAAACATATTTAAAAACTTCCTTTTTAGTTAATGAGTGTGCCTACTTTTTCGCCGTTTAAGAAACGAGAAAGAGCATTCTCTTCGTTGATATTAAGAACAACAATAGGAAGTTTGTTGTCCATGCAGAGGCTTATGGCAGTGCTGTCCATAACGTTCAAATGTTTGTTGAGCACGTCAAGGTAGGTGATTTTTTCAAATTTCTTGGCGCTTTTATTTTTAACGGGGTCGCTGTCGTAAACGCCACTCACTTTAGTGGCTTTGATTAAGACGTTGGCATCAATTTCCATGGCGCGAAGAGCTGCAGCGGTATCAGTTGAAAAATAAGGATTGCCTGTTCCACTCGCAAAAATAACCACTCGACCTTTTTCAAAATGTCTTGTGGCTCTTCGACGAATGTAGGGCTCAACAATTTGTTGAATATGAATAGCGCTTTGAACTCGGGTTAAAACATCTTGGCGCTCTAGAGCATCTTGCAAGGCTAGGGCGTTCATCACAGTGGCTAGCATTCCCATGTAGTCCCCTGTGGCTCGGTCCATTCCGGTTTCAGTGCCTTTAATGCCTCGGAAGATGTTTCCACCCCCGACCACAATTCCAACTTCAACTCCCATATCTCTAACTTTTTTAACTTCTTTAGAAATGTAATCGAGAACCTTAGCATCAAAGCCAAATTCGTTATTACCTGCTAGAGCCTCACCAGAAATTTTAAGAAGAATTCGTTTAGTCGAGGATACATCCATGCTGATTTAACCTTTCATGCGCACAATTAATGTTTTTGTGCAGCAGCGACTTCAGCAGCGAAGTCTTCGTTTTTCTTTTCTAGACCTTCGCCCAATTCAAATCGCATGAAGCGACGAATTTTAACGTTTTCACCAATTTTGGCAATGAGTTCAGTTAAGACAGTCTTAACTTGCTTGTCGGGATCTTTAACAAAAGCTTGTTCTAGCAAACAATTTTCTTGAGCAAACTTTTGAACTTTACCTTCAGCAATTTTTTCTAAAACGTTTTGAGGCTTGCCTGTGCCACGCGCTTGTTCGATGGCAATTTCTTTTTCTTTGGCTAAAATTTCTGCAGGGATTTCTTCTGGAACTAGATATTGTGGTTTGTTGGCCGCAATATGAAGGCAGACATCTTTAACAAAGCCTTGGAAAGCTTCTGTTTTAGCCACGAAATCAGTTTCGCAGTTAACTTCAACTAGAACGCCAATTTGTCCACCGGCGTGAATGTAAGATTGAACAAGTCCTTCGGAAGCCAAGCGCCCAGCTTTTTTAGCTGCAGCAGCCAGACCACGTTTTCTTAAAGTTTCTACAGCTTTTTCGAGATCCCCTTGGGTTTCCGCCAAAGCTTTTTTACAATCCATCATACCCGCTCCGGTTTTTTGTCGAAGCTCATTTACAAGTGCAGCAGTAATTTCAGCCATTGAAATCAATTCCTCTAAATTTTTTAGTTCTTAATTAGTTTTATCTACAATTTTACGAACAACTTCTACGTCAACACGACGGCCTTCACGGTCGGTAGTGCTTCCGCTTTCTTCAGGAGCCGAAGAAGAAGCTGCAGTTGCGGCCTTACGCGCCATAATGTTTTCAGCAGCGTTAGGATCGCGTTTGTCGCCCATGGCACGAGCGCGTTCTTCGTAAACTTTCAGTCCATCTAAGTAAGCTTGCGCTACAGAAGATGCAAAAAGTTTAATAGATTTTAAAGCGTCGTCGTTTCCAGGAATGACGTAATCGATATCGTCAGGATCGCAGTTTGTATCTGTGATTGCGATAACTGGGATGTGAAGTTTTCGGGCTTCAGCAACAGCGTTATGTTCGCGAACAGGGTCGATCACAAAAAGAGCGCCGGGGCGATCTTTAATGTTTCGAATACCGCCAAGGTTGGCGAGTAGTCTTTGATATTCTTTTTCAAGAGCAGCACGTTCTTTTTTAGAAAGTGATTCAGTGAGACCATTGTTTTTGCGTTCTTCCAAACGATTTAAAGTGTCGACACAAGTTTCAATAGTTTGAAAATTGGTGAGTGTTCCACCGAGCCATCGGCCAGCCACATAAGGGCAACCGCAACGTTCAGCTTCTTCTTTGATAACTTCTTTGCACTGAGCTTTAGTGCCTACGAAAAGAACTTTTTTACCTTGAGATCCAAGTGCTGTTACAAAATCCAAAGCTGTTTTAGCTAAGCCTACAGTTTTTTGTAGATCAATAATGTAAATACCGTTACGAGCGCCGAAGATGTAAGGTTTCATCTTGGGATTCCAACGGCTTGTTTGGTGTCCGAAGTGGACGCCAGCTTCCAATAGATCTTTCATGGTTATTTGTGCAGTCATTTTTACTACTCCTTTGAATCCAGTTTTGCCTCCGCCGGTATTGTCCGAAGTCTCCAGAGACTCCGACCGGATCCTTCTTGAGAAGAGCTACGCTTTCTCAAAACGACACCGACGTGTGTATTTTGGCTTTGGATGATACCCTAATAGGGAAGGGTATCAAGTAGAAAATCGAGGATTTATGCAAAGGCCAAAGATTGAGAGCAAACTCGAAGATTGTCCCCTGAGCCCCGGCATTTATCTCATGAAAGACCTCAATTCTAAGGTCATTTATGTTGGAAAAGCCAAAAATCTTAAAAAAAGGGTGACAAGCTACTTTCGTAATTTTGAGGAGCACGACCCCAAAACCCAGGTTTTGGTCTCTAAAATCGAAGATTTTGAGTGGATTGCTACTGGAACTGAGCTGGAAGCCCTACTTTTAGAGAACACCTACATCAAAAAGTACAAGCCTCGTTACAATATTAGGCTCAGAGACGATAAAAGTTACCCCTACATTCGTATCGATATGAGTCATAAATTTCCAAGACCCTATGTGGCTCGTCGACCCCAGCTTCGCGATGATGAGATTTTGTTTGGCCCTTATACGCAGTCCTCGGCAGTCCATGAGGCTATCGATTTAGCGGCTAAAGTCTTTTTGCTTCGAGATTGTCGGGATGCGGAATTTGCCAATCGTTCACGACCTTGTTTGAGCTATCAAATAGGTCAGTGCACAGCTCCCTGCGTGGATTATGTTGATGAAAAAGCCTATGGAGAGCAGCTCAATGATTATCTTCGCTTTTTAAAAGGTGAGGGCTCAGAGCTTGAAGAACAATGGAAAATCAAAATGGAAGAGGCCTCCGAAAAGCTCGACTATGAGTTGGCGGCTCAGTTTAGAGATCGCATAAGAGCACTCGAAGTTTTAAGGCAACCGCAAAATCGAGTGGAAAACGTGGGCGACAACTTGCCTCGTGATGTCTGGGCGACTTGGCCTGAAGTTTTCAAGGCTGATTTAACTCATTGGGATTTAGTGGTGCTTCATTTTAATGAAGGAAAACTGGTGGGGAGAGATCATTTTCCAATTGAGTTAGAAGAAAGATTTTTAGATTCGGAAAATCCTCTTATTAATATTTTGTTTCAATATTATGCAAAAAAGCAATTGCCCGCTGAGGTGATTTTGCCCCCTAACGAAGAGATTCCCGAAAGAGCTCAGCTCACCGAAAGTTTGGTGGAAGCCGTGAAGAGCGATTCGAGCACTGAAATCCATTTAGCGAGTGAGAAAGCGGTTTGGGGTCAGTTGTGGGAATTGGCGCGCGACAATGCCAAACTTTTATCTGAAGAAGAAGATAAAAGACGAAGTCGATATAGGGATGCGCTTTTGGCTCTGCAAAAACTTATAGAAATGCCTGTTTTGCCCACTCGAATTGATTGCGTGGATGTTTCAAATTTTCAAGGAGCAGCCAATGTGGCTTCTTGTGTGGTTTTCGAAAATGGAGTTCCCAACAAAGAAGCCTATCGCCATTATAAAATTCAAAGTGTTTTAGGGCAGGATGATTTTCAGTCGATGAAAGAGATTATGATTCGGCGTTATGCCAAGGGAGTGGAAAATTGGCCTAATCTCCTCGTGCTAGACGGAGGCAAGGGGCAACTCAGTAGTGCGGTGGCGGTGCTTAAAGAAATTGGCTGCACTTTTCCTGTAGTGGCTTTGGCTAAAGCACGCACCCAAAGCAATTTTCGATCTGAAGATGTGGAGTCTAGCGAAGAGAGAATATTTTTTCCTGGGCAAAAAAACCCCACAAAAATTAAAAACAAAGCCGCCTTACAATTGCTCACTCGAATTCGAGACGAGGCCCATCGTTTTGCCATCACCTTCCATCGCAAAGTGCGTGACGATTCGTTTTATGAATAAATAATAATTCTTTTACTAACCCCTAGAACTTTAATCTGTGTCTTTGTTTTATGAACCTATTTATTTTGTTTTACTTTCTAAAAGT
>CAZSSP010000010.1:0-22637 GCA_964609695.1 uncultured Bacteriovoracaceae bacterium | reverse complement strand
TGAGCAGGGGTTTTTTCCATTTTTCCAGTGTAAGTGCCTTCATATTGCTTGGCCGTGCTGAGAAACTCCGAAGGAACTCTGCCATCTTCTACTTTGGTTTCGCAAGCTGTAAGAAGAATTGCGCCCAATGAAAGAGCTAATAGTTTTTGATTGATCATGATGTCCTCCCCGAACGACAACATTAAAACGCGGAAAAAACTAAAGGTCAAAGGGGATTCCTAAAATTGAAGCTTGTGCATGTGAATTCAGGTAAAGATTGCGTTAACTTTTCACTTTAAGAGCCAAAGATTAATTCCGATATAATAGACTTATGAAGAAGCTCTTATGGCTTATTCTTATTCTATTTTCTAATCGAGCTTTTTCCTGGACTGATGTGGTCTTCGATTTGGATGAGGTTCTTATTTTTAAAGTGAGTTCATCTAAACCAGCTCCCTTGAATGCACAGTTAGTTAATTTTGAAGGAACTTCTTATTGGATTGGCCATGGAGTTCCTGAAATGCTTGAGCATTTAAGCAGAAATCCTGATATTAGAATCAGTTTTTTTTCCTCGGCATTGACGGAGAGAAACGTCGAAGTGTTAAAGCAAATTCGGCTTCCATCAGGACGTTCGGCCTATGACTTATCTAAAATCCATAATCAAGAAGGTCGAGAGCCTCGCGTGTTTTCTAAATCAGATACAGAAGTTGTGGATTCTTTGATTAAAAAAGATTTACGAAAAGTGGCAGCAGATATTGATTTGAATCGAAGCATATTGGTGGATGATCAAGATGGTTTTGCTTTAGCTGATCAAAAAAGGAATTTACTTTGGGCTCCAGAAATGTTGAGTGATCATAGAGTTGAGTATTCTCGACTTAATATAAGAGATGCAATTCTCGATGCTGATCAAAAAGAGGCTAAGAGGGAAGCTCAAAAATTCTTAATCGAGCGAAATAAATCATTGCGCATTGTGGGAATGATAGAGGAATCAATGGCCAGAAGTAAAATTACAGGCCAATCACCTGTTGATGAGCTCAATAAACTTCAATGGGAAAAAGCAGACCTAATTAATCGAGAAACCTTAGATACAGAATCCCCTTTATTCCAACAACTACTCAAAAAACACTCTTAGAGTTTCAGGCTGTAAATCCCGAATTTAAGCTCATAAGATTGACGTCCAATCCTTCGGCTTGTGAGGCTTTAATGAAACGTATTTTAGCCCATTCAGCTTCACCTTTTTGATCAATTTCTTAACCAATTCTTCATAGTGAATTGGACTCTAAAGGCTTAAGTTTTAACGCGAAGTACCGATAAGCAAAAAAGAGCAACACGATTAACCCCCGGGATGAATCCGAGGGTCTAATCTATAGGGGAGAAACTACTTATGAAAAAACTTTACTTAGTACTTGCGGTTGTCGGTGTATTTGCTGCTTGTGGTTCTTTGGATAGATCGACTGCTTCTGAAGAAGAGCATTCTTTTCCAAAAATCGGTGAGCAACGGTTGGTTAATTAATTGAAATTAACCGCACCTAAAAAGCTGCATTCTGCAGCCTGCAAAGCACGTCGAAAGGCGCATGCCCCATATTCGCGATTTCGCGTAGGGGCAGCCCTTTCGAGTGATTTGGGTGTTTTCACGGGTTGCAACGTAGAAAACGTAAGTTTCGGAGGCACTATCTGTGCCGAGCGCACCGCCTTTTTAAAGGCTATCTCTGAAGGTGCTAAAAAATTCACTTCAATTATGATCGTAACAGAAGGCGCGGTTCCGCCTTGTGCTTTATGTTTGCAGACCATGGTGGAATTCTGTGGTCCCAATTTTAAAATCTATTTAGCCGATCCTAAATCCATTAAAGCTGAGTATGATTTTTCTACTCTTTTACCTTTGGGTTTTGGACCCAGAAAATTTCCTTAACTATTGCTTTGAAATCAGCAATTTTCTTGTTAGTTTTGCCCCTTAAGAGTAAGAGGGGCTTCAATGGAAGTTTGGAATTCACAAAAAAGCGCTGAGTTGTATCATATCAATAACTGGGGGGCTGGTTATTTTGGAATTAATACCAAGGGAAACGTAGAAGTCACCCCTTATGGTCCAGAAGAAAGTCGCCCTAGAGTCGATCTTAAAGAACTCGTTGATGATCTTCGTCAAAGAGGATTGAGAAGTCCGCTTTTACTTCGTTTTTCTAATATCGTTGAATCTCGAGTTAAGGCCATGGCAGGTTGTTTTGCCGAAGCCATTCGTATGTATGGCTATAAAGCGTCTTATAAGGGCGTCTATCCCATTAAAGTGAATCAACACCGTTACTTGGTAGAAGAAATCATTAAGCACGGGCGTAATACTTGTTTGGGGCTTGAGGCTGGTTCTAAGCCTGAATTGTTAGTGGCTCTGGCTTTTATGGACAATCCCAATGCCTTGATTATCTGTAATGGCTTTAAAGACAACGAATACATCGAGACGGCGCTACTTTCGCAAAAACTAGGCTGTAATGCCATTATTGTTGTCGATCGCTTTAAAGAACTTGAAGCCATTTTGGAGCTTTCTAAAAATCTACATATTGTTCCTCGTATTGGCTTTAGAGCTAAGCTTGAGAGCAAAGGTGTGGGTAAGTGGGCTGAAAGCTCAGGAGCTCAATCTAAGTTTGGTTTAACAACTTGGGAAATGGTTCAAGGTATCGAGCTCCTTAAAAAAGAAGGTAAGTTATCTTCCCTTGAGCTTTTGCACTACCACATTGGTTCTCAAATTTCGGCACTTCGTTCAATCAAAGACTCGCTCACTGAAGCCGTTCGCATTTATGCAGAGCTCGCTGAAATGGGTGCAGGACTAAAATACATCGACGTGGGCGGTGGCTTAGCGGTTGATTACGACGGATCCCAAACTAACTGGGAAAATTCTATGAACTATAGTTTGCAGGAATATGCCAACGATGTTGTTTGGCAAATTTTGCAGACTTGTGATTCAAAGGGGCTTGAGCATCCGCATATTATCACTGAAGCAGGTCGCGCCATATCTGCCTACAGCAGCGTTTTGATTTTCAATACGGTTGATGTGAATATTATGCACTCGTGCGATATGCCTTCTGAGGAAGAAACTCAAAGCCATGACAATCTCATTCAAATGCGGGGATTATTTGAAACGCTTTCGATTAAAAATCTAAACGAGCATGTGCAAGATGCTTATAAACTTCGAGACGATTCTATTAGTTTGTTTAACCTTGGGTATTTCAATTTAAAACAACGCGCAACACTTGAGCGTTTGTTTCGATGTTTTTGTACTAAAGTGCTCAAGGTTTGCGAAAACATGCAACGTAAACCCGAAGAAATTGGAAACATACGGCGCTTTCTTCGCGATGCTTATTTCTGTAATTTTTCACTTTTCAAATCAGCTCCCGACACTTGGGCTGTAAGCCAATTGTTTCCAATTATTCCAATTCATCGCCATCAGGAACGTCCCAATAAGAGAGCTATTTTGCTCGATCTGACTTGCGACTCCGACGGTAAAATTGATGAGTTCATTGATATTAAAGAAGACAAAGAATATTTAGAACTTCATGAGTTCAAAGCCACTGAAGACTATTATTTAGGAATGTTTTTAATCGGCGCCTACCAAGAAATTTTGGGAGACTTCCATAATCTCTTTGGTGACACCGATGCGGTTCACGTTTCGATTTCTGAAACGGGTTACACTATTGATCATGTTATTGAAGGCGATAAGATTTACGAAGTATTGGGTTATGTAGAATATGATCGCGCGAGCCTTGTGCGTAGAATTCGTGAATCCATTGAGCGTGGTATTACTGCTAAAACCCTCACTCTCGAAGAAGCAAGATTGCTGATGAAGCACTACGAAGAGGGGCTTTCACGCTCAACTTACTTAGAGCAATCTCCAGTAGAACGCTCCGTGAGTACGGTTGATGCTTGGCGCCGCCTAGGACAGCTCCAAAAAGAGAGCTCTCTTCTGCAAGAGCAATTAGGAACTTAAGAAGCCAAGTTTTTCTAATCTAAGGCGAAACAATGATGGAGTCGGAGTCTGTTGCTAGCCCTGTTGAGTCGCTGAAATAAAAATTAATAGTAGATTCGCTTAATGGAAATAAAGTTATTTTTGAAGAATCTATGGGGTTTTGAAATGCTGGCGTGGAGATTTTTGGATTCAAATTTAAATTTAGAGTGTAGGGAGCGGTTCCACCACTTAAAGTTACACTTACAGGACTAAAATCTGAGTAAAACAACACGCTTCCTGAAGCCAATGAACCTGTACCTCCAATGATCATAGGAATGCCATTGCTTAGTAGAGTTGAGCTAAGATCACTTCTGTATTCAGTAGCAAAAATTCCGGCTGAAGACCAGCTGCCAAGAGTGGGGTCGTAAATTTCTGCAGATCCTGTACCTGAGCTTGTGAGGCCCCCCACAACGAGAACACGTCCGTCGTTTAAAAGTAAAGCCGTATGATATTCTCTGGCATCAGCAAGAGATCCTGTTGGAGTCCAAGTATTAGCAACCGGATCATATAATTCCGCAGAATCTAATAGTGAAACTCCATCATAACCTCCTACAACAAGAACTTTGCCGTTGTTAAGTAAGTTAGCCGAGTGACCAATACGACCAATGTTCATATTGGCTGTATTAGATAATCCTGAGCTGGGATCATAAATTTGAGTTTGAATTGGATAAGAGGGTACGTTGTCGCTACCTCCAGCAATAAGTATATTTCCATTAGTCAATGTAGTAGCCGTATGTGCCATGCGAGCTTTCGACATAAAGCCTGCTGTTGACCATGTGCCTAGAACAGGATCGTATAATTCAATACTGGAAGTGATGTAACCATGGGCGCCGTCTGTGTTTCCGCCTGTCACTAAAACTTTATTGTTTCTAAGGAGGTTGGCCGTATGCATGTATCTTGGGTAATTGAGGGTGGGGCCCGTGCTCCAGGAATTCGTTGTGGGGTTGTAAATCTGCGAGGTGTTAAGTCCGTCGCTTCCTGCAGTTCCTCCTGCGATTAGAACATTGCCGTTATTTAGAGTCGTGGCACTGTGGCTGGATCGCACGCCTGTCATTGAAGCAGCGGTGCTCCATTGACCAGTGCTTGGATTAAAAAGTTGAGGGGAAGAAATATTTCCAAAAATACTGTCAAATCCGCCCGTAATTAGCACCTTTCCATTGTTGAGAAGAGTGCTGGTGTGCGATCCTCTTGCAATGGGTGCTTCAAGGGAATTCCATGTATTTAAACTTGGATCGAATATTTCAACGTTTTCAATGCTGTTATCGTTGACTCCACCGCTAACTAATATTTTTCCATTATCTAGAAGTACTGATGAAAAATTCCTTCTAGAAATATTCATAGGACTTTGTAGTGCCCAGCTTCCAGTGCTTGGTGTGTAAACCTCTACAGTATTAATTGAAGTCATGGTTTCAAGTCCACCCATCACTACGATATTGTCGTTTTGTAGATGAATTGAATTATGTAAGATTCTTGCATTATTCATGGAGCCAGTTGCACTCCATTGACCTGTGGATGGATCGTAAATTTCAGAAGATTTTAGAGTACTTGTATAATCAGAACCACCTATAACTATAACTTTATTGTTGGCTAAAAGGTGAGCCGTAGGAAGGATTCGAGTATCAATCATGCTCCCTGTATTGCTCCATGTTTCTGTAATGGGATTAAATAATTTAGAAGTTCTTAATGCTCCAGAACCATAAGTTCCTCCACTCACTAAAACTTCTCCCGAGTTAAGTAATACAGCGATGTGATCAGCTCTATTTCCACCAGGTATAGATGTTAATGAGGTCCAAGAGTCATTGACGGGGTTGAAAAGCTCAACTGAAGATAATTCGAAACCATTAGAACCTCCAACAACGAGAACATTTCCTGAATTTAAAAGTGTGCTTGTATGGTTTGTCCGACCAATTGCCATTGTGGAGATCGTAGACCAGCTACCTGAGGCAGGGTCGTAAATTTCTGGAATATCTTTGTAACTTGAAGTGTCGTAACCTCCTATTACGACAACTCTGCCGTCATTGAGCAAAGTCGCAGTATGTTTTTCACGCGTAATATTTAATGATCCTGTTATGGTCCAAAGGCCGCTTTTGGGATCGTAAATTTCACAAGAAGAAAGTTGATTATATCCATCGAATCCACCCGCAATTAAAATGCGTCCATCTTTTAACAATGTTGAGGTGTGACTATATCTTCGAAATCTCGGTGTGAGACCATAAAAACTAGGACTTCGGCTACTTGTTGAAAAACCAAGATATTCAAAAAAAAAGCTTAATGTGGAACTCGATGATTGAGCAGCTGCTATTTTGTTTTTATTGGGGTTGCTCACCACAATAGCGCACGAACTTAGGAAGACTAAGTTCATCAAAAGCAAAGCTATTTGGCGCAGGCTCCCCATAACTTTAGTCTATAGATAAGAGTATAAGCTCACTAGTTAATATAGGGTAAAGATTAGGATTTAAATCCATCATTGGCGCAAAAGGACTCTAAGCTATAAAAATTCGATGAAGATATTATTGCGATTCAGTTAATAAATTTTTTCAATAAAAAAATTCAAATTTCATTCAATCTTCATTTGGCAAACACTTTCATGTCACATTTTTTTTGCATACTGAAAGAGAACTAAGAAGGGAAAAAAGAATATGAAAAACTTTAGTATCAAAATAAAACAACTATTTTTGATAAGCAGTTTTTTTGCTTCATTAAATGTATTGGCTGAAGATTGCGGCAGCTCCTATCAAAATATAGCGAATATGGCGATTCAAGCTTATGAGCAAACGTTAGCGGTTACTGCAACTCATGCCGACGACAATCAATATGTAAAAGATAATAACGGTCCGGCTCTTCAAAGTAATTTAGAGGCACTTCACAACGCTCAAACACTTGAGGAATGTAATAATGCGGCGGGCATGTTGGTTTTGTATGCACATCAAATGCGTGGAAATTCTAAATCCTATCACGACAAATATAATGCTGCCCCAGTTGAAAGCTCAACATCAACTACAAGTTCTACTGCAACAGCCTATACTGAATAATTTCTAATCAGCTCGAAAATAACTCATGAGATCCGAGTTAGCTTAAAGGCTAATTTTGGATCTTTTTATTGCTAAATCTTTTAGAGTTAGCTCATACATGTTAAATCCATTAGCTAGAGGGATTTGTGGGATTAGCTAATATTTCGAAACTACTTTTGTTGAACTTCGTATTCGGGTTTAGTTTAGCTGCAAAAACTCCTCCCCAAGCTCCTTTTTGCGAAGATATGCTTATGCCCTATAAACTTGAAAAAGAATTTCCTACACGCAATATAAAAGACATCAAAACTTTAAAAGTGGGTAGTTACAATCTTTATAATCTTTACGAATATCAGGGAAAACTTGTCTATGATTATGAGGGGCATCGAGGTCGAATGGTCGAAGAACCTCGCCCAAAAGAGGCTTTCAAAATCAAGGAATTGGCTCAAACCATATTAAGTGAAGACCCCGATATACTTGTTTGTCAGGAAGTTGAAAAAATTCAAGCCTTAGAACTTTTTAATCGCTTGCATTTAAAGGGCGCTTATCGAGTTTTGCTCATAGAGGGAAATGACCCACGAGGAATAGATATTGCTTTCCTTGTGAAAAAAGATTTGCCCTTTGATTTGAAACTTTTATCACATAAAAATCGTTTGGCTAAAGATCCTCTCTTTCCCAAAAGAGCAGCCACTCGAATTTTTTCGCGTGATTTGCCTGTGCTTGAAATTCGAGAAAAAGGTAAAACTTCCGAGAGTCTTCCGCTACTAAGTGTTTTTGGAACACATTATAAAAGTAAACGGCCACGTCCGGGCGATCCCTTAGGGGAAATGCTTCGAAAGGTTCAAGTTGAAGAAACTCTAAAGCTCATTGAAATCTATAAAGAAATCTATGGTCCAAAATTCGTTTATATATTGGCAGGAGATTTTAATGGCCAAGCACGTTCGGAGGCGGCTTTTGAGGCCATTCAAAAGAATAAAGACATGGGCGACCCTTTTGATTTTATCGAACCCAAGGCCAGCGATCTTGAGCGTGTCACACATAGTTACCACCCCAAAGCTAGCGAAGAAGACCCTCACCCAGTGACCGAGTATTCTCAGATAGATCATATTTTAGTTTCATCGTGGTTTCTGCAAGATAAAACTCGAATGAAAAAGATTTATGTTTATCGATATAAGAACGAAGACAATTCGGTGAGGCCACTACCAAAAACTTGGGATGAACGCGAAAAGAATCCTTCCGATCATTTTCCAATTTTTTTCGACTTTGATTTTGCGCAATTATTCAATCGCTAAATTATTTGAAGTAGATCTCTTCGTCTCGAGCAGCGCCGCCATACCCACCATTGGATAAATCGCTATCACCCTCGTTTGAGGACACATGCCGAGCGCTATTCTCCTCGTTAGAATTTTTTGCTCGGCGCTTTTTCTTTTTTTTAATATCGGCCCAGGGGTCTAAATCGAAATAATTAGGGTCATCAAAAAAGGCCATGCCACGTTCGCAAGTTTTAGTAGTCTTAAGTTTTTTAGGCCTTTCGGCTTGCAGGCTAAGGGAAAATAAAAATAGGAAAAAAAGAATAGAACGATTCATAGGCCAAAGTCTTTAAAATGGGCTTTGATTTTTGTCCAATATTGAATCCACTGTTGACCTGTTACCCGCTTTCACGTCATGATATACCACTATAAATATGGACTTTTTTGAATCTTCGCAGTGTGTTTTATCGGGTTCCTTTGAAAAAGGTTTGGATTTGCTTCCAAAGCTTAAAACTAAACGTGTGCTTTTGGGTATTAAATTAGGCGAAAAAGTACTCGATCTTCATATGAAGCTCCCCGAGTCTAGCACCGAAAAAGCAGAACTTATTTATTCAGACTCTCCAGAAGGTCTAGAAATTATTCGTCACACTACAGCTCATATTTTGGCTCAAGCGGTAAAAGAATTATATCCCGACACTCAAGTGACTATCGGACCCGTTATTGATTCTGGTTTTTATTATGATTTCGCACGCAAGGACGCCTTCAAACTTGAAGACTTGCCTGCGATAGAAAAAAAAATGAAGAAAATCATAGGTTCAGCTTTCAAACTTAAGCGTGAAGATTGGCCTGTTGAAAAAGCTATTAGCCACTTTGAATCTATAGGCGAACATTATAAAGCTGAAATTATTCGTGACCTAGTGAGCAACGAAAAAGTCACACAAGTCAGTGTCTATTATCAAGGCGATTTTATGGATCTTTGTCGTGGACCTCATGTGGTTCATACCGGGCAAATTCCAGCCATTAAGCTCACTAATGTGGCAGGAGCTTATTGGCGAGGCGATGAAAAGAACGCAATGCTTTCTCGAATTTACGGAACCGCATTTGGCAGTGAAGAAGCCCTTCAAAAGCATCTCTTTCAAATTGAAGAAGCTAAAAAACGTGACCACCGTAAGGTGGGCGTGGAAATGGATCTTTTTTCATTTCATGAAGAAGCTCCGGCCTCTCCATTTTTTCATAGTGCGGGTACTTTTCTTTATAATAGCGTTCGAGATGTGCTCGATGAACTTAACCGCCAAAATGGTTTTCAGAGTGTAATCTCACCTCTTATTATGAGTGAGAAACTTTGGAAGACTTCTGGTCACTACGACAATTACCGCGAAAATATGTATTTCACAGCGGTCGACGAGCAAAACTTTGCCGTAAAACCCATGAATTGTCCCGGCCATTGCTTGATTTACGGAAATCAGCGCCACTCTTATAAGGAACTTCCTATTCGTTTGGCTGAATTCGGCCGCGTGCACAGATATGAGCGCAGTGGTGTGGTTAATGGTCTATTCCGTGTGCGAAGCTTTGTGCAAGATGATGCTCATATCTATTGCACTCATGAGCAAATCGAAGATGAAATTCTTCGAGTCTTAGGAATGATTCGTAAATTTTATTCATTGTTTGGTTTTAGTTTCGCCATCGAACTTTCAACTCGCCCTGAAAAGCGTATTGGTGATGATGCTGTTTGGGATAAGGCCGAGCAATCACTCAAGAACGCCTTGGAGCGAGCGGGAGAAACTTATAAAGTGAATCCTGGAGATGGCGCTTTTTATGGTCCCAAAATCGATTTCCATTTAAAGGACTCCTTAGATCGAACTCATCAGTGTGGAACAGTTCAGCTAGATTTTATGATGCCTGAGCGCTTTGGCTTAAATTATGCTGGAAGTGATAATACTATGCATATTCCCGTTATGATTCACAGGGCGATAGCTGGTTCTTTGGAGCGTTTTTTAGGTATTCTAATCGAACACTTTGCTGGACAATTTCCACTATGGCTTTGTCCTACCCAATTGTTAGTGATGAGTGTTCAGGAAGACGTGAATCCCTATGCGAAAAAAGTTTTTGACGAATTAAAAGCTAAGGGCTATCGTGCCCTACTTGACGACTCAAATGACAAGCTTTCAGCTAAAATTAAAAAGCATCACAAATTCCGTATCCCATATATGATCATCATAGGCGCACAAGAATCTCAAAATAACACTCTAAGCGTGCGTTTTAGGGACGGTACTCAGAAGCAAGGTCTCGTATTGGCAGATTTCCTAGCCAGTATTCAAGATCAGGCACAGCCTAAACTTTCATGACCAAAGTCCAAGGAGGATATTCGTATTAGCTTTAAGGAACTTTCAGTAAACCGACGCATTCGTGCGTCTTTTGTGCGTGTGATTGGCCCTGAGGGCCAACAGCTTGGAATTCTCGACACTCGAGAAGCCATTCGCCAAGCGGAATCTTATGGTCTCGATCTCGTGCAAGTGGCTGATAAATCTGATCCACCAGTTTGCAAAATCATGGACTATGGCAAGTACAAATACCAAGAGAAAAAGAAAAGCCAAGTCGCTAAAAAGAAACAAGTCGTGGTTGAAGTTAAAGAAATACAGTTGCGTCCTAAAACTGAAGTTCACGATATTTCTCACAAATCTCAGCGTGCCATTGAGTTTTTAGAGTCTGGCGACAAAGTTAAAGTCACAGTCTTCTATCGTGGTCGTGAGCTTGAGCATTTGGGGGTGGGTTGGGACACTCTACTTGAATTTGCCGAGAGATTAGAAGGAAAAGCTTCTATTGATTCACAACCTTCTCTTGAAGGTAAAAGACTGATTGTAATTTTTGCTCCTTTTAAAAAGGGTAAAACTGAGACTTTGGTTTCGACGATGAATCGCCCACGAAATATTCCAGAGAATACTTTTGTGCTGCCAACTTCGCCCTTAACAAATTCTAGTCCACAAGTTCCGTCCTCAGGTAAAATTTAGAATTTTTTTGAATTGAATCAGAGGGGGTGGGCTTTGAAAATTCAAGTGAGCTTGAGAATTGGGCTATTGGGTTTTTTCTTGTTTTATGCTTTTCAATTAGAAGCTAAGTTTTTAAAAAAAGCTGATCTTAAACAACGAATTGATAAACTCATTGATGGCAAAGATTTAGTGGGCTTGAGCTTATTTCTTAAGCAAGGCGAAGAAGAATACTTTATTCATTTTGGCGAAAAAAAAATTGAGTCCCATCAGGCGGCCAATGATAATAGCCTCTACGAAATTGCATCTATCACTAAACTTTTTACGGGGCTTGTCCTAGCAAAGGCCATGGATCAGGGCAAAATCAATGAAAATGATTTAGCTCAAAAGTATTTAAATTATAAGCTTCCAAAAAAAGCCGGTGTAGAAATCTCAATTTTGGATTTGGCTACGCATCGTGCGGGTTTTTCCGAAAAATTTCTCGACGGTGTTGAACTCAAAGACCCTCTCAATCCTTGGGCAAGTTTTGGTGTCCAAGAACTTGTTAATTTTTTAAATCGCAGTCCATTGGATTGGATTCCCGGAACACAATCTCGCTATGATAATATTGCTTCTGGTATATTGGGTGATGTTTTAGAGACGATTTACAATAAAAATTTGGAGTCTATTTATCGAGATGAATTACTCGACCCTGTGGCCATGTCTTCCACTTCAATAGTCCCTCAGAGTGAATCATTAAAAAATGCAGTTCAGGGATATGCTCTTAATGAGTCTCAGCTTGTGGAGTGCCCCTTATGGTCTTTTGCTTCGATGGCAGCTGCGGGTGGCTTAAAATCAGATCTCTGGGATATGTCGCTGTGGGCTCGTTTTATTTTAAATCCTCCAAATCAAGAATGGCTTCGTATACTTGAAATAGCTCAGCGCCCTCGTCGCCAGACATTAGCCATAGAGTCTGAGCAGATTGGCCTCTTATGGAGGAAGATGCCTGACCCTTACGATATGTATTGGCACAATGGAGGGACTTATGGGATGTCGAGTTTCTTTGGCGTGAATAAGAAAAAGAATTCTGCTTTAGTTTTGCTCGCAAATACGATGAGCCCTACAACGACGGGCTTAGGTTTTGAAATCATGAAAGCCATTAACGAATAAAATTGAGTTTGAAGTTTTATTAGAATCTTTTGCGTATATTGAGCTTTTTCATTAAATAGATTCAGTGTTCAGAATTAGCTTGGGCATTATTGTTATTTTGGGAGTCAGTCTGGCTGTCCCCTCTTATGCCTGTGAATCCGTTCTCAATGAGCCTCCCTTTAAAACGACATCAGTGTGCCATTCTCGTGATATTAAGCGTGTTTATTTGGGTCGAAGCGATGGGCAAATCGATGTGCATAATTTAGAAAATGGAAAACCGCTTTATTCTTTTAAGCGCCGAGATAGGGCTTGGGGAGAGCCTCTTGAGCTTGTTTTAAGTCATAATGAGCATGTGCTTTTTGCATATTATTCCAACAATTTCATAGTTCGATTCTTTAATAGGGCCGAGCAGAAGTTAGTTTTAGCATTTCACAATCCGGATGTGTTTGAAGGCGATATTGAGAGATTTAAGAAGATTGTAGAAGAACACAATAGAAAACAACAATAATTACAGTAGCATGGTGTCTGTTTCGTGACAGTAAATCAGTGTATCGAACTTTGAAGAGTGCCCAAAATATTCCAGGCAGCTTTCTTAGCGCTCAATAGGAGCTCGCGACTAAGTGTAGTATTTAATCCTTAAATAGAGTTGCCACCGAGGCTAAAAAGTGAGAAGAAACTATACTTTAGTTGAGGTCTACGACCAGACACCCCGTTCGTCTGGGCTTTGATCGATTTGTAAGGAGCTAAGATGCCGAAGTTAAAAAGTCATTCCGGAGCGAAGAAGCGTTTTAAAAAAACAGCAACCGGAAAAATTAAAAGAAAACGCGCCAATGCAAGACACTTGATGTTGAGCAAAGGAAATTCAAGACTTCGCCGTAATAAACAATCAGCCTACATTGATGAAGGCGCGGCACCAAGAGTCGCTAGACTGATTCCATATAAATAAGATTTTAAGAAATAAGGAGCTAAGCAAATGCCTCGTGTAAAAGGTGGTTTTAAAACCAGAAGACGTCATAAAAAAGTTCTCAACCAAACCGAAGGTTTTCGCGGTTCGGCCAGTCGTTCACATAAAAAAGCTTATGAAGCGCTCACTCGAGCACTTAAATACGCTTTTCGTGACCGTAAAGTAAAAAAACGCGATTTCCGTGGTCTTTGGATTCAAAGAATCAACGCTGCTGTTCGTCCTTACGAACTTTCTTATTCACGATTTGTGAATAATTTGAAAAAGCACGGTGTTGAGCTTGATAGAAAAATTCTCGCTCTTTTGAGTCTTCGCGACAGCAAGGCTTTTGAAGAGATCGTTAAGTCTACTAAGTCTTAATTCGATACTGAGTCATTTACGGCTGGGCTTCCTCTGATGGAATCCCAGCCGTTTTTTTTTGCTCGAAGCACTCCTGTCATTGCGGATTTGGGAAATGGGTTCTAATAATTAAATATGTCCTCAAATGTTGAAGCTTTTGAAACTCGATTGAGCCAACTAGAGCAGAAGGCTGCTGGTGAAATTGAATCCATAAAAAACATCAGTTTACTTGAAGAGTTTCGCTTAGAATTTTTTGGTAAAAAAGGTGCGCTCACGAGTCTTATGAAAGACCTTGGGCAATTGTCTAATGAAGAGCGTCCCAAGGCTGGACAACGCGCCAATCAATTGCGTGAAAAACTTTTTCAACTTCTTGATACTAAAAAACAAATACTCGCTGAATCTGAATGGACAGAACGTTTAAAAAACGAACGCATCGATGTAAGTTTGCCAGCTCCTAATCCACTTCAAAATTATGAGCATCCTGTTTTAAGAGTCCAGGAAGAATTGGTGAGAATCTTTGAGCGATGTGGATTTGTCGTAGAGATGGGGCCAGATGTTGAATCTGAGTTTCATAATTTTGATGCCCTCAATATTCCTCCTCTGCATCCTTCGAGAAGCATGCAGGATACTTTTTTTGTAGATGAAAATTCCACTGTCATGCGCACACACACTTCGCCAGTTCAGGCGCGCACTATGCTTCGAAAGCAGCCGCCTATTCGAATGATTTGCCCTGGGCGAGTATATCGATCGGATTATGATCCCACGCACTCGCCTATGTTTCATCAAATTGAAGGCTTATTAGTGGATACGGATGTGCATATGGGAGATCTCAAAGGCATACTCGAGCACATGGTCTCTGAATTTTTTGGAGGCGCGCTCAAAGTTCGATTGCGTCCCTCGTTTTTTCCATTCACTGAACCTTCTGCTGAGGTCGACATGGAATGTTGTTTCTGTAGAGGCCGGGGCTGTCGTACTTGCAAGGGGAGTGGGTGGATTGAAATCGGTGGTTGCGGCATGGTCGATCCTCAGGTTTTTAAAGCGGTCAATTATAATGTCGATCAAGTGCGAGGTTTCGCTTTTGGTATGGGTTTAGAACGTATGACCATGCTCAAATATGGCATCAATGATTTGCGTTCATTTTTTGAAGCCGATTTTCGTTACTTTGCACAATTTCCGAGGTTTTTGCTGTGAAAATTTCTCTACAATGGTTATCGGATTATCTCGAGGGCAAGGAGCCTTTTGGAAGCTTGCTTAATGAAGCGGCTCGTTTACGCGAAGAGCTTCCGCTTTCAGGCTTGGAAATTGGTTATCGTCATTCCAAAGGCGATAACATTGCTGGAGTGGTGACCGCTCAAATATTATCATTTCAACGCCATCCCAATGCGGATCGATTGAATGTTTGCAAAGTTAAAGTGAGCGACAAAGAACAATATGAAATAGTTTGTGGTGCCAGCAACGTTCGCGAAGGTATGATTGTTGCTTTAGCTCGTGAAAATACAGTTTTGCCTGGAAATTTTAAAATCGTTAAATCAAAAATTCGCGGTGTGGAATCTAACGGAATGCTTTGTTCCGAAAAAGAATTGGGATTGAGTGAAGAGTCTAAAGGAATTTTAGATTTAGCTCCCACAACACCTATTGGTATTCCTTTGGTGGATGCCTTAGCTCTTAAAGATGAAGTCTGGGAATTTGAACTCACTCCCGATCGTGCCGATTGTTTGTCTTACGTTGGAATTGCAAGAGAAATGGCGCGATTTGTTGGAATGACTCTCAAATATCCTACAATTGAAAAAATTAGTGTCGATGCCACGAGCGATGTTCCCTTAATTGGTTTGGATGTTCAGGCTAAAAAGGCTTGTCCATTATATTATGCTCAACTCTTTGAGGGCTTCCAAAACGTGGAGTCTCCTTCTTGGTTAAAAAGCAAATTAGAAGCCATTGGAAGCCGTCCAAAAAATGCTTTGGTGGACCTCACTAATTTTGTACTTTTTGAATTAGGCCAACCCTTGCATTCTTTTGATGCCGATAAAATCACAGGATCTAAAATTGTAGTTCGCTTTGCTAAAGACGGCGAAAAAATCGTGATCCTCGATGGAACAACTCTCGAGTTGTGTAAGGAAGACTTAGTCATTGCCGATGTTGAAAAACCCTTGGCCTTGGCGGGTGTCATGGGTTCCTTAGATAGTGGAGTCACCGAAACGACTAAAAGAGTGGTTTTAGAGGCGGCCTATTTTGATCCTGAAGTGATAAGAGCCACAGTGCAACGCTATAAGCTTCATTCGGATGCTTCGCATCGCTTTGAGCGCGGTGTGGATCCCCAGGGAGTTTTTAAAGCTTTATGTAGGATTAGCCATCTCTATAAGGAAACTTGTCATGCTCGACGCCGTGGCGTTCCTGTATCTGCACAAGCCAAAAATTTTGAAAAATCCCTAGAGCCCGCTCAATTTAATTTTGATTTGCGAGCGCTCACACGCGTGACTGGATTAGAGCTTAATTCACAGGTTGTGATTGAAAACTTAGCTTCCGTTGAGATTGAAGCCACTAATAAATCAACCAACGTTATACGCGTGATGGTTCCAACTTTTAGGGTCGATCTTCAGCGTGAAATTGATTTGGTAGAAGAAGTGACTCGATTGGTGGGTTACGATCAAGTTCCAACGCGATTCCCTAAGTTAGAAAAAGCTTCGGAAGGTTTGACCACTCCTTATTTCGATTTTTTACAAAAAATTCGAAAAAGAATGTTGGGCTCTGGGCTCATCGAAATGATGCCCTATGCTTTTCATTCTGAAAAAGAAAAATCTTATTCTCCCTCTTCTGAATCGGTGGCCTTAAAAAACCCACTTTCTGAAGATTGGAAGTATTTACGTTCAAATTTGAGCGTAGGCTTGCTTCGCTCTCTTGCTTTAACGGCTTCTCGTGGGGAGCATGAGGGGCGATATTTTGAAGCTTCAAGTGTTTTTCAAAAGCGTTCTGAAGAGTCCAAAAAGGAAGTTTCTCCAGCGCTCGAAAGCTTGCATGTGAGCTGGGCCTTGATGGGGCGTCGTTATTCTGAGCATTGGTCTACGGATAAATCTTCAGTCGATCGAAAAACCCAAGTTGATTTTTATGATTCTAAATCCATCGCAAATTTATTGATTGAAGGTCTTGGTGCATGGGAGAGGCGCTGGCTTCAGCTTCGCATGCTTCCTTTATGGAAGCTTTTAGAAGAGCATGGAGAGCTTTTAAAGAGTAAGGCTCCCTGGATTCCAGTGAAGTTGTTGCATCCTGGAAAAAGCGCCATCTATTTTTCATCCTCGCAAAGTGGTTTTTTTGCTGAAGTTCATGGTTATGTGGGTGAGTTGCATCCGTTGCTTAGAAATGAAATTCTCAATGTGGCCACCGGGCAAAATATTAATGTGTCTTTCGGAGAAATCCGTGTGGTCGATGATATTTGGCATGAAACCTATACGGCATCCAAGCGGTTCTTATCGGGCGTGATTCCTCAAGGAAGCATTCAATTAGGCTCTAAATTTCCAGTTGTTCAAAGAGATTTAGCCTTTGTTTTTGCCAAAGATGTTATGGCCAATGATGTGATTAAAACTTTAGAAAAGGAAATTGGGAATTCCTTACTTGAAGTCCAGTGTTTGGATCGCTTTCCATTAGAAGATTCTAAGTTTTCGTTAGCCTTTAGATTGATGTTACAAAATCATGATAAGACTTTTGAGGATGCTGAAATTCAAGACATTGTTAAACGATGTGTAGACAAGGTTGAAAAGCGATTTTCTGCCACACAGAGAGCCTAGGATTAAAAAAATATGAAAAATATTAAAACGTTTTTATTGTTCTTAGTGATTCCATTACTAGTTTCTTGTGCTTCGGCTCCCTGGCACGAGACTCCAAGTGCGAGCACTGTGGGTGAGAAGAAGGCGTCTTTATCGGCCGGCTACCATTCCTTAAGTATCACGGGTTTTAAATTCACTTATGGGGCTACCGATCGCATCGATGTAGGGGCCCAATTAGAAGTGGGGCCTTTATTTTCAAGCATGGGTCTTCACGGCCGATATGGCTTAATTCTTCCTGATTCTGAACGCCAAGGTTGGGCTCTTTCAACAGATCTTGGTACGGGCTATAGCGGCAGCGATTCCAAGTATATTTTTGGTGGCTTAGCCGGAAGCTATCGTTGGCGTTGGATTGAGCCTCATATAGTGGCGCGAGGAAACTATGTTTGGAATAAAGAGCGTTATAGCTTCTCAGTTAATAATGTGAGTACAACGATAGAGGGCGATGATTATGGGTATGTTTTCAGCGTGGCTGGCTTAACGTTTTGGCCCGCAAAAAGCTTTGCTTTATATATACAAAGTACTTTTTTTAATGAAAATTATTCTGGCCTACAGATTGGCTTGTACTTCCGCAGCCCTTGATGGGCTAGAGGCTTTCTGCAGCCCTTCTAGACGAACTTAAAAGATTGTGGTCAAATAGCAGATATATGGCGTATTTTCGCATCAAAGAAGCCGCAGAGAAGGTGGGAGTGCTCCCACACGTTTTAAGGTTTTGGGAATCGCAATTCCCTCAACTCAAACCTACGAAAACAAGTCGTGGGCAACGTCTCTACACTGATGAGGACATTGAAAGCTTTCTAAAAATAAAGCATTTGCTTTATACAGAGGGTTATTCGATTCCTGGTGCTAAAAAGTTTTTAAAAGAAGAGCGCCAACAAGCCTCTAATGTGGGTGCAGGCTCTTCGCAAAGAGCTCCCGCTGTAGCTGAAGAAGCTCTCCATAAGGGATTGTTAGAGGATGTTCTCAAAGATCTAAAAGAGCTTAGAGAATTTGTTCGAGAAATTTATTGAGGAAAATAATTTATGAAAAAAGCTCCAACTTATAAAATTGAGGCCGCCAAAGGAAAATTAGGAATACTTTGTCCAGGAATGGGAGCTGTGGCTTCAACATTTTTTGCTGGAACCATTGCGGCACGTAAGGGAATTGCAAAACCTTATGGATCGATGACTCAAATGGGCCGTATCAGAGTTGGTAAAAGAACAGAACCTCAATTTCCTCTCGTTAAAGATTATATTTCACTCGCAAAATTAGAAGATATTGAATTTGGTGGTTGGGACATTTTTCCAGAAAATATGTATGAAGCAGCAAAAAAGGCTGCCGTATTAAATCCTGAACACATAGATTTACTTAAAAAAGAACTTTCTGAAATTAAACCCATGCCTGCGGTTTTCTCAGAGAAATACATTCAAAGAATTAAGGGCCCTAACGTAAAAAAAGGGACTCTTTGGGAGCAAGCCCAAGCTCTTCGTGAAGATATTCAGAAATTTAAAAAAGATCGAAAATGCACTCGTATTGTTATGGTTTGGTGTGGATCGACTGAAGCTTATTGTGAGGCTTCTAGTGTACACGCAACTATGGAAAAATTTGAAGAAGGATTGAAAAAGAATTCTACAAATATTTCTCCGTCACAAATTTATGCCTATGCTGCATTGAAAGAGGGAGTTCCATTTGCCAATGGAGCGCCTAATCTTACTGTGGATATTCCTGCGTTTATTAAATACTCAACCGATAATGGCGTACCTATTTCGGGTAGAGATTTTAAAACTGGCCAAACTTTAATGAAAACTATTTTGGCTCCGGGTTTTAAAGCTCGCGGTTTAGGAATTAACGGTTGGTATTCTACTAACATACTTGGAAATCGCGATGGTGAAGTGCTAGATCATCCCGACAATTTTAAAACTAAAGAAGTTTCTAAGTTGGGAGTCTTGCAAAATATTCTCCAACCTGAACTTTATCCTGATGAATATGGAAATATTTATCACAAAGTCATGATCAATTATTATCCTCCTCGTGGAGATAATAAAGAAGGTTGGGACAACATTGATATCTTCGGATGGATGGGTTACCAGATGCAAGTGAAAGTGAATTTCCTTTGCCGAGATTCTATTCTTGCAGCTCCGCTAGTCTTAGATCTTGCTCTATATATGGACTTGGCTAAACGTGCGGGATTTGGTGGCATTCAAGAGTGGCTGAGCTTTTACTACAAAGCTCCAATGGTTAAAGAAGGCCTCTATCCTGAACATGATTTGTTCATTCAGCAAATGAAGTTAAAGAATACACTTCGTACCATGAAGGGCGATGCGGAAATCACGCATACAGGTTTGGATTACTACGATTATTATTCTGAAGGCGTAGAAGGATCTCCGTAATTTTTACGGATCGTGACTAAAGCCTCTAGAAAACTTAGTCTACTTATTGACGAAGCTGTGACCTTTGTTGATCACTTGTACAAGCGATTCATCAACTTCATAATTTGAATTTAATGTGCCTTGATTGATGCCTATTAGAAATTTTGAGACCGAATCATAATGATCGCCCATACTAATAATGGCACTGTTTTTTTCGTTTTGAAAAGTGTAGAAAGTTTTTCCATTGTGGGTTTCCTCGAGTTTTGCCATTTTTTGTATTTGAGATTTTGTGGAGTGAACAAAACCGTGGACTACCCCTGCATCTATGTTGCTAATAGTTGAGCTTGGATTCGTTTTTTGACGATTCACTTCGAAGTAAAAATTATCGAGCATATAAAGATTGGCTACATGGGCTTTTTTAAGTTCTTGAGCACTGTTTTGTAGGCCCAAAATGCCTCCACTATGACTGGCTACATCGAGTTGCCCTGACTCAGAAGCTTCGAGTAAACAATTAATTTCTTTTTTTGTAATTGTTGTGCTTGAATCATTGAGTGAAAAAATGGCGTATCCAGTTTTATCTGCAACTTCTTGAAGTTTGTAACTAGAGTTAGAAAAAATTTTAGTACCAGTTGTAGGATGGGCATTTTGATTGAGGCCAGGGAAATAGACTAAGAGTTTTCGATTGCGATTTTTTGCAGGAAGATAGAGCGTTCCTTTTTGCGGCAATACGTTGGGTTTAAAGCCAGGAGAATAGGGTGATACGGCCTTACAGTCGCCCGCATAGTTCTCGTTCGAAAAAAACTGAATTAGTAAAACAAAAAGAAGAAGCCCTAGAGATCCCCTATTTCTTCTCATCCTTACTTATTTTACTGTCTCCTCGGGCAAAAATCGAGGCCACAAAGTGAAGCACGTCGGTAGCAGAAACCTCATCATAGCCGAAGTTCTTGATAAGACGAGCTTTTACGATGTCGATTTTTTCCTGAGTGGCTTTATCGACCACGTTAGAAACAAGCGTAGTGAGTTTAATAGAGTCTTTTTGATCTTCAAAAAGCTTGAGTTCTAAGGCCTTTTGTAGTCGTTCGTTGGTGCGATAGTCGAAGTTCTTGCCTTCAACAGCTAAGGCTCCAATGTAATTCATAATCTCACGACGGAAATCATCTTTGCGAGATTCAGGAATATCAATCTTATCTTCGATTGATCTCATGAGGCGCTCATCGGGTTCCTCATATTGGCCTGTATAGCGATTGCGAACCTTTTCTTTTTGAGTGTAGGCTTTGACGTTGTCGATATAATTGGAGCAAAGTTTCGCAATGGCTTCTTCGTCGGCACTGATGGCCCGTTGAACTTCATTCTTAACAACATCTTCGTATTCTTGCTTCACAATTGAGAGAAGTTCACGGAAGCGTTTTTTCTTATCTTCATTCGAGATGAGAGAATGATTTTTTAAACCGCCTTCGAGCTCGTTGAGAACCATGAAGGGATTCACACATCCATTTTTTTCACCTTCGTGAACAAGAACATTAGAAATTTTATCTTGAATGTATCGAGGGCTAATTCCATCCATACCTTCGCGAATGGATTCCTTACGAAGCTCTTTAACGTTGTCTTCGGTAAAACCAGGAAGGGTTTTTCCGTCGTAAAGTTTTAGTTTTTGTAGAAGAGAAATATTTCCTTTTTTAGGATCTTCAAGTCGGGTGAGAATCGACCACATAGAGGCCATTTCTAAGGTGTGGGGGGCAATATGCACTCCGCGCACTCTTTCTCGTGAAAAAGTTTTTTTGTAAATTTGAGTCTCGTACTTGAGTTTTGTGATGTAAGGAATATCGACTTTAATGGTTCGGTCACGTAGAGCTTCCATGAACTCGTTGTTGAGTAGTTTTTTATACTCAGCTTCGTTGGTGTGACCGATAATAACTTCGTCGATATCAGTTTGCGCAAACTTTTTAGGCTTAATTCTATGTTCTTGAGAAGCGCCCAATAAATCATACAAGAAGGCCACATCGAGTTTGAGAATTTCCACGAATTCAATCAAACCGCGATTGGCGATGTTGAATTCGCCATCAAAGTTGAAAGCACGAGGATCAGAGTCCGAACCAAAGATTGCAATCTTTCTATAGTTAATATCTCCGGTGAGCTCAGTAGAATCTTGGTTTTTTTCGTCTTTGGGTTGGAAAGTTCCAATACCAATGCGGTCTTTTTCTGAAAAGAGCACTCTTCGAATCTTGACGTGGTTGATGACTTTTTTCCAATCACCTTTGTAGAACTTCATGAGTTCTTCGTAGATGAATCGAGAGGCTGGGTTGAGATCGCCCTTGATGGCAACTTTGTAATTAAGCTTACGACCCTTGGCGATTTCCTCACAAAAACTAGCGCGTAATTCTTCTGGTAAAAGTTTGAGAGGCTCTTCGTTCATGGGATCGGGGAATTCATCAACGCCCAATTCTTTCAAATGACGAAAGACAGGAATGTCTTCGTTTTTAGGATTGAACCAAGAAAAACTATAAAGGGCCCCGTTATCATTTCGTGTGTAACTTTCGAGACCTTTTTTGAGCAATCGAGCAATGGTGGATTTTGCAGATCCAACTGGGCCGTGAAGTAAGATCACTCGATTTTGTGTGCCGTAACCTTTGGCTGCTGAATGAAAAATATCAACAAGCTTCATCAATGGAATTTCCAAGCCGTAAACAGCATCAAAACCATTATCGATAGGATCGTCGAAGAAATTATAGTGAACCACTTTTTTCTTGAGGTCTACGAGTTCTTCAAACCCATATCCAAGAATCATGTCGTAGAGCCGTTGGTAGGCATTGCGCGTGACCTCAGGCTTTTCGAAAACGATG
>CAZSSP010000009.1:482-69908 GCA_964609695.1 uncultured Bacteriovoracaceae bacterium | reverse complement strand
AAGTAGTTCCAGCTTCGACTTCTAATTTTTCACCGAGAACCATGTCTCCTTTAGAAACACAGTATTGTTTTCCACCGCTTCTAACAACGGCGTAAGGGAATTCTAAACCAGCTTTCCACTCTTGAGCTTTTTTTTCTTTAGCTGCGCGGCTCATTCTAATAACCTCCGGATCTTGAACGGTTCTTTTTCGCCATTTCGGGCTACTTTGTCAAGCGATAAGCTCGCAGATTTCTTTGCGTAATTTTGTGTCAAACTTAGGCAATATTTGAAGGCATTTTAGTGTTTCTTCTAATTGGCTTAATTTTGAAGCCCCTAAAATAACAGTGCTCACCAGAGGAGAGCTGGCACACCAGGCCACCGCTAACTGAGCCACTGATATATCCATTGAACGGGCTAGGGGCTCGAGTTTTTTGACTTTTTCGACCTTTTCTAAGCCCTCTTTTGAAGAGAATTTCTCAGAAAGCCATTCATAACCTTTTAGGGTTGCTCGTGAATTGGAGGGAATACCGTGGCTATATTTGCCAGTTAAAATGCCAGAAGCCAGTGGCGACCATATCGTCGTCCCAAGTCCCTCTTTCTCAATAAAAGGAGATAAATTGTTTTCAAGGTTTTCTCTGTGGAAGAGATTGTATTGAGGTTGTTCCATGGTGGGAGCTTGAATTTTGTATTCTTTAGCAATTTTGTAGGCTTCAGTGAGTTCGGGAACGCCCCATTCTGAAGTGCCCCAATAAAGAATTTTTCCTTGGCGAATGAGATCGTTCATGGCCAGAACAGTTTCTTCAACTGGTGTTTCGGGATCGGGACGATGACAGAAATATAAATCTAAATATTCCACTTGTAATCTTTTAAGTGCAGAATTGCAGGCGTCGACGATGTGTTTGCGGCTGAGTCCGCGTTGAGTGGGAAGATTTCCTCCCCAAAAAACTTTGCTGGAAACAATATAACTATCGCGAGTCCAATTTTTTGAGTTAAGAATTTTTCCCATGAGAATTTCACTCTCACCACCCGCATAGGCTTCTGCGTTGTCAAAAAAATTCACACCATTGTCGTATGCGTAGGACATGCATTTTTCTGCTTCACTTTGTCCCATTTGAGTTGAAAAAGTCACCCATGACCCAAAGGAGAGAGTGCTGACTTTTAAACCAGATTTACCAAGTCGTTTGTATTCCATGAGGCTAAGATAGAGCGAGTCTTCGGTAGAGTAAACGATAGATTGATTTTCGGTGGCGATTATTTTTTGCTATAGATTTTTTTCGAGTTTGAAATGAATCGTTCCCGTTGGATAGGCTTTAATGTCAGCAGTACCGCTCACCATAATGACGCCTACACCGCTATAGGTTTCGTGTTTTCCTTGGCCAACTGTTTCTGTACCTGTTCGGTTGTCGGCTTCAACGAGAATATAAATTTTTCCAGAGGCCTCTATGGGCAGGGCTTGCTCGGTCGCAAAGCGCCATCCTGTCCAAAGAGGTTGTATCATTCTTCCTGAGGCTGCTTTACTAGGCAAAGTTTTTCCTTTGGAATCAAAAACGGTTGTAGCGGGGATAAGAAAATGAGCGACACCCACTTTTCCACCGCGATATTCGCTCTCACCCTTTAGGATGAGTGACTCACCAGCTTTTTTATCAAAGCAAAGAATTTCAAAATTGGAATAAATATTTCTTTTGCTATCCTCAATTAAAAGAGGTGATTTTTCGTTGATCTCAAGTATTGTTTCTTTTTCGCGAGAAATTTCACGACAGTTTTTTGAGTGTGCTTTGAAGGCTTCTTCACGTGATGCAAAGGCTTGAGCTTTTCCACTTCGTAATTTGTCTTGGTAATCGACAATCTCTTGAGTTGATGTGCAGGCAGAAATGCTTAAAAGAATAATAAATATGTAATGAGCTTTTAAAAACATGGGACGAATATAATCGTCTTAATAAGCTGAATTCAATGGCTCTTTGAAATTATAACTCGTGAGATCAAAAAAATTAATGGCGTTTGAATTTGCGAGTGGGACCACGCTCATTACAGCTTGGACACATCACTTGCTCTTCAACTTCATTATTTTGAGAATCGACAACATAGTGAAAAAATAATTTGTATTCACAAATCGCGCAGTTCTCAAAAGATTTTAATATTTTTGAGTGAGCAAGCTTTTCTTTAAAATTCTCGACAGAGTTTTTAATCTCGGGATTGATTTGACTGTTCCATTCATGAACTTTCATAGTTGGGAATTCCTTTCCACAAAGATCTTTTCGGTGAAGTGTCTAAAGAGTTTATACGCGCTGCGCGTGAGCCTTGAATATCAAGAGCTTATCTCAGCTCAAACTAAAGTGAGGGTGCGAGTTTTTGCTGCTTGAGTTTCGCACTTTCTATGAGCATAGTTGCACAAAGGATTTTTCTACAAAGAATGGAAATGAATCGAGACTATCAGGAGTATTTAAAGTGTTTGGGTTTTGAAGAAGGCCTTCTTGTCGTTCCCTCTCAAAAAATTGTTAGCCATTCATTCTCTAAAGCAAATCTTCTTGAATCAAAAACTAAAGTTATTTTTTTGGGTGAGGATCTTTTTGAAAATGAAGCCCGTCAACTTTTAGACAAGATGATTTCTGCCATGAAATTAGCTCCAGACGCCGTTCTACTCGTAGATCCTAAAAGCGGTGATTTTGAAAAAAAAATGGCAGACGAAAATCCTTTAGTCGTTGTGAGCTTGGGAGATGTGGCCTTGAAAACGGCTTTAAATATTGATGCCAATATTTCTTCTCTTCGTGGGCAAATACAAGTCAGTGAAAATCTAAAACGTCGAGATGCTTCATGTGTGAAGCTGATGCCTACTTATCATCCTTCTTATTTGTTAATGAATCCTGAGGCTAAGAGAGAGGCTTGGGCCGACCTTCAAACAGTCATGAGAATAATTGAAGAGTCAAAGAGCTGACGAAATTGCCAGATTCCTGTCGTTCCTGAACAAAGTGATGGCTCGTTTTTTTGTGTTAATCCACTCATCATAAATCTTAGTGAACACTGGGAAGCACATAAAAGTCGTCATAGCACTGTCGGTGATACAAAGTGTGGCGGCGGCCAATAAGATTGTCGTGCGAGGGGTGAACTTTAATTACCCTATGGATATTAAAGTTCGCGTTGCGGAATATTCACCGCTTCAAAAATTTCCTTTAATCATAGGACGACAAAATTTTGACTGCGCATATCAACGCGTGATGCCCGGATCTTTAGCTCGAAGCATGGATCTTCTCCCCGTAGGAGATGAGTGGAGCTGCCGAAACTCACATAATAATAGTGTGCTCAGTTTAAATTCTGGTCTCTTTCTTCGTGTGAACGATGAAAAAGTGATGATCGATGGAAGGAACTATGCGGGGAAATTACGATTTCAAGCCCTGGGCGATCGAATTTTAGCCATCAATGAAATTGATTTAGATCGTTATTTAGCGGGAGTTGTGAATCGCGAAATGAATTCAAGCTTTCCTGAAGAGGCTATGAAAGCACAAATTATTGCAGCTCGTTCTTATGCGCTGGCTTCCTTGGCCGATCGTAAGCGAGCCTCTCAAGGTGTCTTTTTATACAATAGTGAAGTCGATCAGGTTTACGAAGGTGTGGATTTTGAAAGTTCAAAAAGTCGTAGACTCGTGAAGGAGACACTAGGCCAAGTTCTATTTCAAGACAGCGATGTGCTTAAAGCTTATTATCATGCTTCATCGGGAGGCTCTTTAGAAATTCCAAGCAATGTTTGGAGTCGAAACGAAGGTAAGGTTGAGGCTGCGGCCTACGAAGTTAAAGAAATTCCCGAAGAGAGCGAAGAACTTCATTCGAAGTGGTCGATAACGTTGAGCCCGCTTATGGGCTTGCGGTGGGAGAATCTTGGAAAAATTCAAGATATAAAGATTGTTGAGAAAAGCGCTTCTCAAAGAGTGAAAAAATTATTCATTAAGGGCGAGTATGGGAAAATCATTGTGAGCGGTGCTGATTTTAGAAAAAAATTAGGGAATCGTTGGTTGAAGAGCACTTTGTTTGAAATTCAAAAGAAAAAAAATTCCTGGCTTATTGAAGGTCGCGGTTATGGTCATGGAGTGGGCATGAGTCAGATGGGCGCCCGCAGAATGGCCGAGCGTGGTGCAAAAGTCTTGGAAATTCTAAATTTCTATTATCCCAAATCTTCAGTGGGCGATGTTCGAGTGGGCGCTTCTAAGGTGGATGGATTAGCGCCGCAACTTACGGCGCTGTTGAATTAGTATTTAGAGTGCCTATTTTAGTCAATTCTGTAGCGCACACAGATAGGTTATTGGCTAAGGTTCTTATAGAAAGACTTAATCGGTCATCTGATGGAGAAGCTCTAAATCCATTGTTAATGTTTGAATTTGGATCGAGCGCTTCTAGAAAATATTGGCTTAATAATTCTGCTGATTCTTCATGGGGTTCGTTTAACCTGGATAATGCAGTAGATGCTTTCATGAATTTTAGTCTCGCATCTCTATCAATTGAACGTCGATCATCCGTATAATTGTAAAATGTACTTACTAAATATGGACGTCCTAAGTTTTGCATTAAGCTAATGCTATTGGCGCCAGCAACGGTTGGAGGAAAAGGGGATTGTTTCATTAGACTTTCAAAAATTTCTTTAGGAACGTTTCCTAGGAAGCTTAGGGATATTTTTCCATCTAAATGATTTCTATCTATGATAGAACTGGCATTTGGACTCCCAGAATCGACGACTCCAACCTTGTCTTTCAAAATAGGATTTGAAGCTATTAAAGAAAAAAGCTTTTCTTTTTCTTCGTTGTTAAATTTTGAAATAAGTGCAAATACAAGTGGCTTGCTCAGATCTCTCCTTTTGTTTTCAGTGAGCTTCATCCCCAATAAATATCGATAGACTTTAATAGGTCCATCATAAAGACCTAATCCATAGCCAACCCCAAAATCGATTTTATTTCTCGAATCTAAAAGACTGTTTAAAAAATTAGAACGTGGATCCTCGGCTACTAAAATATGGGGAGAATCAATAACGTCTTTAGATTTTATTGGTAAATTTTTAGAGTTAGGAACAGTTATTAGCTGGTTTCCATTGGCAATTTGTGAATCGTAAAAACCAGTAGGTTGAAGAATTATTAATGTATTTGAATTCAAGTAGATTGGATTTATTTTAGCGGCATTTTCAACGGTGTAATTAGTCCTACCAAGTCCTTCACTTATAAATGAAGGGCTAATCGCAAGATCCGCTTTTTCAAATTTAGTTCTATGATCGTTGAAGTATTCCGTTGGAATGAATCTATATTTTTCATTTGGAAATTCTGTAATTTGATTTGAAACTATGGGGGTACCCAATAAAGAGGAAATTTTATTTTGTGCTCTTTCCTCGTAAATAAACTCTAAATTTCCAGTAAAACCAAGTTCTCGAAGTCTTTTGGCAACATCAAAAGCAATGGCTTGGTCACCCATACCAGGAGCTTCTTGAATGCTAATTCTAATTAATTTTAAACCTTTGATAAATTCAACTTCAGTAATTTCAGAAAATGCAGAATAACTTGAAATTAATAAAAGAAGCAGAAAATATTTGTGTTTTGAAAACTGCAAAAAAACTTAACTCCTTATACTCATTCTAAATTCAAAGCAGGGCTAGGTATAGGTCTCTTATGTTAAGCTTTAGTTAAAGGGTGTCTTTATTTTTTACGTATGAGGGTATTCTGAGTAAATCATTCATCTTAACTTAACCAAAGTATCATCAAATATTAAGTCGGTTCCGGCTTAGCTCTAGAATATAATTATAGCTATGAGGAACGTAATCTGGAATTATCTAGGTTTTATTTCCTTAGTCATTTTGGCAAATTGTAACATTGGTATTGTTGTTGTTAGTGGACCCAAACCTGTTCCACCAAAAGAACCTAAAATTTATTCTCCAGTAACGGCTGTAAGCGCTCCGACCAATTCACCTTTGTTGTGGGGATATTGGGCTTTGACGTCAGATTATTCACAAGATTGTACGGGCTCTGAAGCCACTCCTTCACTTTGTACTCACTTAGCAGAAAAAATGAGCTATGCGCTTCCTAAAGAAGTCACTTCTTGTTCGGGTTTAACGGCAGAAGATGCTCTGGGAGTTTTTAATTGGTCGTGTGAGGAGAGATCACAGCGAGTTTATTTTAATATGACGGGTTTAAAGTCAGGCAAAGGATTGCGCGATTTGATTGATTTTAATTCATCAACCTTTAAAGCTAATCGAGTTGTGATTTCTGGTTACTATGATCCCGATGCACCTACGGCAGAAATAAATTCATTAGAAAGTGTTTGGTATTCAAATCCTATTGCAACATTATCCGCAAACATGGGTAGTAGTGTTCAAAGTCTTTCGGGTTATGCCCAGGGAACGGTTTTAGTCATTTCTTCTTCCATGATAACAGGAGGATTCTCCATCGATCAGAGTCGTTTGTTAATCACAATGCCTAAGAATATAACTCTCAACTGGTCTGGAAATTATGCAGGCCCCTTTTTTTATAGTTCTGGATACAATTTTAATTGGATAGAAGTTGGAACATTAAATACCGCGAGTCCTTCTACAAAAGCTAGCTATGGTTTAGATTTTATCAATCAAAAGTTTTTAACTGTAATGGATGCTTCAGTAAGATCGGCAACAACAGCCGGCATGCATTTTAAAGCTATAAAAAATTCACAATTGGGAAGATATACAGGAAGTGATCCTGATTTAATTGCTTTAAGCACTGTGAATTGTGCGCGAGGGGTATTTTTAGAGCATGATCGCGCCACCGATTCTTTAAGTTTAAATAATGAAACAAAATATAATACGATTGGGACTTTAGAAGTTTCAGGATCTACTAATAATTCTTCGACGGGCGCAATAACAATAGAGGGAAATTATTTAACCTTAAATAATGTATTGTCATACAACAATGCTGGAGTGGGCGTTCAGATGGATGTGGTGGGCAACTCTACCATGGGTAGGATTAAAACTTTCAATAATGGCTCGATTGGATTTCGCCCTCGGGCTTTTTCTAAAAATAAAATTAAGTCAATTGAAAGCGTTTCAAATACATCTTCTGCTTGGAGTGTTATGGGTCATGGATTTTCGGGGAATACTATACAGGAGTACTTTGTTTCTATAAATTCCGAAGCCATAAGCTTGGTTTGTGCACCTGGTATCGATACAAATTATGGATGCGGGGGCTATTATAATATTTTTAATAATGTGACTCTTATTAACACAAAAAACAATGGATATTTCGCAACAATTTCTGGAATAGACACTTCATCATCTTCTTTAAATATATTTTCCAATGTATTTATTTCTAATGTGGGGACGGGTCTTTCAACACATAACGTAGGCGGTAGCACTACAAATTCCTATATCAATACCGGAATTTATAATGCTGATTATGGCCTTCAGTATATGAATTCTGGTTATTCATTACACTTATCGGGATTATTTATGTTGGGTAGTATTAACACTCAAAAGTGCACGCAGACTTTAGAAACCTATTCTCCAAATTGTACTCAGTCGGGAACTGATGGATCTACCAATTTTAAAACTAATGGGTTATCAGATGCTACATTTCGAATTGATACAAGTTTTAGTAATTCTAATGTGTTTGTTGGTGAAATAGGTGGAGTTAGTTTTGGATCCACCATTACCCAATGGATTCCGAGTACATCATTTCAATATTGGTTAAAAAATGGAACTCTGTTTAGTGCTGCAACTTATGGGCAGTGTGGATCTTCAGATTTATGTCAGCTTGTAGATATCCGTTTCAAGCATGACTCTTCTGCAATATTAAATAAATCCTTTAGCGGTACTTCTGCAAATAGTATCGTTCCTTCAGCTCAGGGCTTAAACAGTTTTACTGCGGGAGGCCTTTGTCCTGATGAAGTCTCGGGAAATCAGTATGGAACTACGAATCCTTTTACTTATAATACGTTTGGAACATACCCAACTTGGTTTACCCAAGGTGATTTCTATGAAGTTTTAGGAGACGGAAATGGAAATGAAGATGGAGTTTGTAATCTCAACGAACGTTGTCAGGGCTATTTTCTTAGAAACGCTCGTGAAATCGTGGGCGATTCTATAGGCGATGATGATGGCTTGTGCGAATCCAGTGAAGCCTGTATTTATTCGCCAAATCTAGGAGCTTATCAAGGGCATGGGACATTGAGCACGTGCACTTACGTTCAGTCAAATGACTCAAAAGCCATTCGTAATGTGACTATCTATGGTTACAGTAATAATGGAATTTAAATTTTTATCGTTTATGAGATTGGGGATCGAGGGCATAGCCCATTCCATCTCCTAAGAAATTGAAGCTCACAACAATTATAAGAATCATAAATCCAGGATAAAAGACCATTGCAGGAGACATGCTTAAGGCCTCAAGGCCGTTGTTAAGCATACTTCCCCATGAAGCTAGTGGAGGTTGTATTCCAAGACCCAAGAAGCTTAGTGCAGATTCAAACAATATTGTTTGGCCCACGTTGAGCGTGATGTCGACAACTACCGCAGGGAGAATAGAGGGGAGTATATGAAAAAGTATTATTCTCCAATCTCTTAAGCCCAGCGACTTCGCGGCCACTACAAATTCTAATTCTCGTAGCTTTAGAGTTTGTGCTCTCACTAAACGCGCAACTGTCATCCAAGAGAATAATATAAAGATTAAAAGCATTTTCACGAAACCGCCGTCATTAGAGCTGACGATGTCTTTGACGATAGGGATTTTTTCAAAATCTACAGCCGCGAGCAATATCATTACAGGCAGTATGGGTAATGCCAAAAGTCCATCAGTGAATCGCATGAGTAAGGTGTCGAGAAATCCGCCGTAGTAACCTGCAAGAGCTCCAACAAAAATACCTACAATTAAAGCACCGAGAGAGGAGAGTATAGCCACTCCTAGAGAAACGCGAGTGCCGAAAATTATACGTGCCAGAAAATCACGGCCCACTTCATCTGTTCCAAGTGGATGGGCAGAATCGGGGGGAGAGTATCTAGCTAAGATTTCTTGTGAATAGGGGTCGATGTGCAACAAGTTGCATATTTGCTGAGCAAAGGTCGCAATGAAGGCAAAAAATAAAATTAAAATAAATCCAATGAGTGCAGCTTTGTGAGTGGAAAGACGCTTTAGAAAATTCATTGAACTTTGATCCTCGGATCAAGAAAAGCGTAAATGAGATCGGCCGCTAAATTGCAAAGTAAAACGGCCACGCAACTAATAACAAAAGCACACATGGCCACGTTAAAATCGTTTCCAAGGATGGAGTCATACATGAGTTTTCCAACTCCATTAAATGAAAATACGGTTTCAGTTATTACAGCACCAGAAAATATAATTGAAAAACCTAAGGCGACTACTGTGACCACAGGGAGTAGTGCATTGCGAACGGCATGCACCCATATGCTACGACCCCAGGTGAGTCCTTTTGCTCGCGCGGTACGAATATAATCTTGGCTCAACTCTTGTAGAACTGCAGAGCGAGTTTGTCGCAACCAAGAGGCTACAGTTAAAAGGGCTAGAGCGCTCACGGGCAATACTAAGTGGGTGATTCGGTCGGATAAAATTTCCCATTGGCTAGCATCCGGGGGGAGGTCAATGCTTTGAGAACCACCCGCGGGAAACCAACCTAAATGAACGCTGAAAATATATATAAACATGAGCGCCAGCCAAAAACTGGGCGTAGAAATGCCTAGAAAACAAAAAAAGTTCACTAAATAATCAAGCCACGATTGCGAGCGACTGCCGGCAATAACTCCAAGCGGTAATGCAATTAAAAGTGAGAGTAAACAAGCTAGAGTTCCTAAAACCATGCTGTTCCAAAGGCGTGGACCTAAAATTTCAGTCACAGGTTTTCTGTAGGTTCTGGAATAACCCATATCGCCTTGAACGAAGGCCTTAAGCCAAACGAAGTATCGCTCTGTGATGGGTTTATCGAGACCCAGATTCTTTTTCATTTGAGCGATGTTTTCGGGGCTGCAATGGGGGTTGGCATTGCACGCAATGTCGAGGGGGTCTCCAGGCATGAGACCCATCATGACATAGGTTACAAAAGTGGTGATGAAAAGCATCACCACCGTTTGTAAGATTCGCCTAATAATAAAAGAACTCATTTTAATAAATTACTAAGAGCTAATGCTTAGTAGTTCCATCTCCATGCATATTGAGTTGAGTAGAATTGGTGGCCTGTGGTTTCGTATCCAGTCATTTTTGATGGAACGATAGCAAAATCTGCTCGAAGGTTAAGCGGAAGTGCAGGGAGCTCTTCAGCATAAATTTCTTGCAAGCGTTGAACCATGAGTTTTCTTTTGTCGAAATTAAACTCAAGAGGAATTTTATCGAGCAAAGCATCCGCTTCAGCGTTCACGTAGCCACCAGAGTTTTGGCCTGAGTAACCATTTTTAGCAGTTGGAATTTCTTTTGAGTGCATAGTGCTTTGTGGAGGATTGTCGGGGCTAGAAACCCATGCAAACATCGCTAAATTGGGGAAAGTTCCTTTACGAACTGTTTCACCAAAAAAGACTCGAGCGGGTTCGTTTTTAATTTTCACTTCAACGCCCAATTTTTTCCATTCAGCTTGAACATAAACTTGAATTCTCTCGCGTAGCTGATTTTGTGCTGTGGTCATGAGAGTGAGCTCTAAAGGCTTTTTATCTTTGTATCTCATTCCATCGGATGGGTTTACTTTCCAGCCAGCTTCTTCGAGAAGCTGTTGAGCTTTATTGAGGTCGTAAGAATATCTTTTCACATTGTCAGTGTAATAGGGGTCGAGTGGGTGAATGTTGTGAAGCGCAACTTCTTGGCGACCATCGAAGAGAGCTTTAACCATTTTTTCTCTATCGAGACCGTAAGCAAGTGCTTGACGAACTCTTTTATCTTTAACGATAGGGTCCTTAAAGTTAAAAGTGATGTGTTCATAAATAGTGCCTTGTTTGAGGCTGATGCGATATTTAGAGCCTAATTCTGTATTGTCGCGGAATTTCTTCTCAAGACCCAAAAGTTGGTCAAAGAATAATCCCATCTCTGAAATCATGTCGATTTCACCAGAGAGTAGGTTCGCTTCAAGCGCTTGAGTGTTGGCAACGTATTTGACGACAATTTGATTAATTTTAGGAGCTTCACCAAAATATTTGGGATTTTTCACCAGAACAATGTGGCTACCTAATTTGATTTCTTTCACAAGGTAGGGTCCAAAATAGAGTCCTGGGTTGCCGGGATCGGTGTTGTAAAGAGTTTGCTTTTCGTAGGATCCAGCTTGGTTTTTGGTTTTTTCAAAAATGGGTTCTTCAAGATGTTTAGGCAAAATGTAAAAAGTTCCCAATTGATAATAGTCGTAACGAGATTCTTTGAATGTCATTGAAAACTTTTTAGGGTTGTCTTTGTCAACCTCTAGAGCAATCACTCGAGAGTAAGTGTCTCGTTGTCCAACAGAAACGTTAGGGTGTTGTCCAACCATCCATGAAAACTTCACATCGTTTCCAGTGAGGGGAGTGCCATCGCCCCATTGAGCGTTAGGTAGAATTTCCCAATTGACGAGGAGTTTCCCGCCGGGAAGTTTTTTAACCATTTTATTTTCGAAAGTGGGCAATTCGGTGCAAAGAACACAGCGCCATTTCCAATCTTCACCAATTGTAGTGAGGGCACCAGTAGCCATTGTAAAAATGTAGCTACTCGTTGCCATTTGAGAAATGACTGGATTGAGAATTTCAAATTCTTGGGAGACCCCAATTTTTAAAGTACCTCCAGCTTGGCTGCGAACTTGCTTTTTGGTGCAGGCAAAGGAAAAGAGAGTTAACGTTAAAAGTAGAATTTTTTTCATATTAAGAACAGGCCTTTCTTCAGGTTGCTTGGAGACATAAAAAGGCTCAACGTCTCCAGACTCCTTTAAAGAGAAAAGTCTTAAATAAGTCAAAAACTTCTTAGTGAATTCTTCTGGCTTTAAAGACTTTTGGCCTTGCGTGTTAAAAACTTGGGGTTTAAAGCTTTGCAGTGTATGGATTTGGGTTCAAAAGTTGAAGACTACCACTTTGATTTAGACGAGAGGCTCATTGCACAACGTCCGATAGAGCCTCGGGATTCTGCTAAACTTCTCATTGTTCGACGCCATCCCATGGGGGGGCTTCCACAAAGGGAGGAAGCATTGGTTCGAGATCTTCCCGAAATTCTTCAGAAAGATAATCGATTTTTAAAGAATTCGTTGTGGGTTCGAAATCGAAGTCGAGTTTTTCCGGCCCGCTTTTATGCGCGTAGAGCTTCAGGTTCAGTGCATGAAATTGTGCTAATTGAAGAATTCAAAAATCGAGTTTGGAAAGCTCTCATCAAAAGAAGTGCTCGAATGAAATTTCCTGAGAGCCTTCACATAGAGGGGCTACCTTCTTTGCAAATTAGTGTTCTAGATTCCGATACGGTTTCATTTAATTGTGATCGAGAAGAGCTTATTAAATTTTTAGAGCGGCATGGTGAAATGCCTCTACCTCCCTATATAAAAACTCGAATTTCAGAAGTGGATTCTGCTCGCTATCAAAGCGTATGGGCACGGGGCATGAGTGAAGCCAAATCGGCCGCGGCTCCAACAGCCTCTCTTCATTTTACCGAAGAATTGTGTAGAAAGCTTGAACAAGAGGGGGTTCAATTTGTAGACACTTGTTTGCATGTGGGCTTGGGAACTTTTGAACCCCTCAGGCAAAGTGTGCTCGATCAAAACCATTTGCATTCGGAGTCCTTTTCGATAGCTTCTCAGGCTTATGATCTGCTGAAAAAGAATTTTCAAAATAAAGACAATCGAGCGGCTGTTTTATGCGTGGGCACCACCGCTCTACGACTCTTAGAATCGCTACCCATTTTGGGGGAGTCCAAGGCAGAATCTTTTAATTTGGATTTAGACACGCAAGATTATTTGGGACGCACGCAGATTTTTATTAAACCCGGCTTTGAGTTTCGTTATTGTGATGCACTTTTTACCAATTTTCACTTACCCGCATCCTCTTTATTAGTTTTGCTTTCGTGCTTTGCGGGGTCTTGGAAACTGGTCAAGGAATCTTATGAATTTGCACAAAGTAAAAACTATAGATTTTTCTCATATGGCGACGCCTGTTTGTGGCTTTAATTTCATTGAGATAATGCGCCAAGTCTAGGCTCCTACTGTTAACTTTAAATAAGCCGATAAGATAGCTGTGAAAAAGGAATCATGGCCTAAGCTTATCACTCATCCGGTGGAGCGACTTTGGAGATCTTTTGTTGAGTCTCCCTTTGCTCAAAATTTAGGTGATTTTTCTTTTGTCTTTGTGCTCGTTTTTCTTTTGCTTCTAATGGTCACAAGAACCACGCGATTTCAATCTCTGCCCACTTGGCATGAGGGTGAGGTGGCTGCCTTCAATGTGCGCGTGCCAAAAACAGTGGAAATTATAGATCGAGCTTCCACTCTTCGGGAACGTGAGAAAGTCATCAACCATGTTCCTGTCGTTTTAGATTTTAATCCAAAATCTTTGATGGAGCTCAATCAACTTTGGCGATTAGCCGTACGAGAGAGTCGAGCGATACCAGATAAGAAAAAAAATCTCAGAGTTTTGAGTTTTGCTCAAACACTCCAAAACTACGTCAAGCTCAATGAGAGCGATCTAAAATGGTTGCTCGGAGTGCGTTTTGATGCCAACTTTGAGCGCTCATTACTGCAATCGATGGCTCCCTTTATCAATATGAAAATAGTGGAAGACATAGCACTTTTGGAAAATGGTGCTGATGTTTTTAATGTGGAAACTCGTAAAAACACTTTTATCAAAAGTGAAGAGATATCTAAACAATTTGTCACATTAGATTTTGTACAATCGTCTATTCGAGATCCCGACAAGTTAGCTTCTCGCTGGCTGGGAATGAATTTCGCGAATCGTGTGTTGCTCGCGGGCCTTCATGCGCGATTGATAAAGGCCAATAGTTCTATCAATCTCAAAGAAACTGAAGCTAAAAGAAAAATCGTTGTTGAAAAAATGCGGCCTTTACTAAAAAAACTTTATCGAGGTGAGGTCGTTGTTCGCGAAGGCGAAACCATCACAAAAGATACAGAAGAACTTTTAACAGCGTTGAGGTCGCGACAAGATACAGATTTCCAATGGCTCAAACTTTTTTGGCAATCTCTCTTGGCGTCTTTTGCTTTGGGAACTTTTGTTGTCTTTCTGAGAAGATATTCTCCAGATTTTTTATCTAAGCATAAGGATATTCTGATTGCGGGTGTACTTTTAATTGTGTCTTTAGCGTTCTTTAAATTAACTGTGATTTTTCAGATGGAAATCTTGGCCGATAGTTTCAGAAGCATCCCAACTCCTTTCTTTTTGTTTATGATTCCTGTGGCGACTTCGGCTCTAATTATTAGACTTTTGCTGACGCCTTATCATTCGTTGATTTTTTCATTTCTATTTTCATTAGGCTCTGCAGTCTTATTGGATAAAGCTTTTTTATATGGTTTTTATTCGTTAACAGTTTGTTTGGGGGGTACGGTCTTTCTTCAAAGTTGCAAATCTCGTGCAGAATTATATCGGGCGGGTTTTGCTACAGCCTTTTTGGCTGGAATTTGCTCAGTTCTTTTACTTCTCTCGTGGGGGGGAAGCCTTCCTGCGGATGCCGATATTGTAAAATTCATTAACGTTTGGAATGCGAGCACTTTGCGAAATCTTTTTTGGGGATTTTGTGGAGGTTTCTTAGGGGGCTTACTCTCTTCGTCGTTTACGTTAATGATCACGCCGCTCTTTGAATCTTTTTTAGATTATACGACTGAGTTAAAACTTATTGAACTTTCAAGAATGGACAATCCTCTCTTGCGAGATTTAGTTTTGAAAGCTCCCGGAACTTATCATCATTCCATAATTGTTGGAACTCTTGCAGAAGCGGCTTGCGAAGCCATTGGTGCCAATCCTTTATTGGCTCGGGTGGGAGCTTATTATCATGACATTGGTAAAATGGTGCGACCCGATTACTTCGTTGAGAATCAAACTTCAGGATATAATCCTCATGATCAAACCAAACCTCATTTATCTGCGAAGATCATTATTTCTCATGTAAAAGAAGGCGTGAATTTAGCCAATCGATACGGATTGGGAAGGGCTATTACAGAATTTATTGAGCAACATCATGGTCGAACATTGGTGGGTTTTTTCTATAATAAAGCACTTCAAATGGCGGCTCAGCCAGATTCAGACATGAAGCCTGAGGAAATTAATGAAGATGATTTTAGATATCCTGGACCCAATCCAAAATCCAAGGAAGCTGTTATTATGGCGCTCGCTGATTCATGTGAAGCAGCTACGAGATCTTTGGTTGATCCGACTCCAGCTCGAATTGAGGCGATGGTGGTCAAAATTGTGAGTAAAGCACTTGATGAGGGTTTGTTGGAGGATGCAGAAATCACGCTTCAATCACTTCATCTTGTGAGTCGAGCTTTTGTGCGAATTTTACTCAGCATTCATCACCAGCGAATTGAATACCCCGATCAGGAAAAATCCTTGCCGCAAACAAACGCCTCGTCTAAACACCTTAAATCAATCAAATGAAAAGTTCATTAAAGTGCTATTGGGAATTTGAAAACACATCGATAATTAAAGCTTTGCCTTTAAAGATCATTGAGCTTCAACGATGTTTGAAAATTCTTCACTTGTATTTTTGTCGTCTTGAAGAATGGAAATCGGCTGAAAAGATTTTAGGATATTCCTTCACTCATTTTGGAATATTAGTTTGTACTGAAGATTCTATGCGGGCTTATCAAAGACAGTTTCGTCAACTTAATAGAAGCACTGATGTTTTAAGTTTTCCAGCTATGGAATCTCCAGAGGGGCAAGAAAAAGGATACTTGGGGGATATGATTATTTCCCTATCCAATGTGGAGAGAAATGCTAAGCGTTATCGATGTGCTTTTCGGGAAGAATTTGCGAGGGTGTGGTTACACTCTATTCTTCATCTGATCGGTATGGACCATGTCGATGTTTCTAAAAAGAAAAGTCAAAGAATGATGGAGGTCCAAGAGCTTTTGTTACAAAAGCTAAGCCCTGTGATATACAAAAAGGGCTATGAAAGAAAAATTACAAGACATCGGAAGCAGACTTGATCTCTTGAGGAGGTCTCTTTGACGTTGAAGGCAAGCAACGTCGTATAGAAGAGATTTCACACCTAGAAGCCGAATCAGGATTCTGGGACAACACTTTAAAAGCTAAAAATATATTAAAAGAAAAAGCCGCTCATGAAGCGACAATAAATCCATTTTTAGAATCACAACGCCGTTATGAAGATGTTTCAGTTTTATATGAACTCTCTCAAGAAAGCGGTGAAATTGATTCTTCCACTCAAAAAGAAATTGATGAAGGTTTAGTTTTTTTAGATGAATCCTTGCGTAAGCTTGAGCTCAATAAAATGTTATCGGGCGAACAAGATAAAGCCGATGCCTTTATTGAAATTCATTCCGGAGCGGGTGGAACTGAGGCTTGTGATTGGACTGGAATTTTAGCGCGTATGTACACTCGCTATGCAACTCAGAGGGGTTTTGATTGCGAGATGGTCGATTTTACGGATGGGGATGGCGCAGGTTTTCGATCGGTGACTTACGAAGTTCGAGGACTTTTTGCTTACGGATTTCTAAAGGCTGAATCTGGAGTGCATCGATTGGTGAGAATTTCTCCTTTTGATGCCAATGCTCGCCGCCACACAAGTTTTGCCAGTGTCTATGTTTACCCTTCAGTGGAAGAAGATATTAAAATCGATATTAAGACAGAAGATTTGAGAATAGACACCTATCGCGCGGGTGGGGCCGGTGGACAACACGTGAATAAAACAGATTCTGCCGTGAGAATTACACACAATCCCTCTGGAATTGTGGTGCAATGTCAGGCGGAGCGTTCACAAATCCAAAACCGTGAACGGGCTATGAAAATGTTAAAAGCCAAACTCTATGAACTTGAAATGCAAAAGCGCCAAGCGGAACTCGATAAAGTGAATTCAGAAAAAAAGGATATTGCTTGGGGTTCTCAAATTCGAAATTATGTTTTGCAGCCTTATCAATTAATTAAAGATGTGCGCACAAAATATGAGAGTAGCAGCGTGGATAAGGTCTTAGATGGAGATATTCAGCCCTTTATAGAAGCCTATCTTATGATGCATGCAGAGCATCCTCAATAATTTAGCTTTCCTACGCTAAAGTAGGGGGCTCTTGACTCTGAAAATATCAATCCCACACTCTCAATATGGGGACTTAAACATTTATAAGGAGATTGATATATGAGACATGAACTAGATTTTTTCAAACCATGGGCCAACTTTAGAGGTACAAGTTTTGATAGGGTTTTAGACGATTTTCTATCTTTAAACCCAACAAGAAATGCCACTGAATTGACTGCTTTTTCTCCGAATTGCGATATTCATGAAGAAAAAGATCGTTATTCTTTGGAGTTAGACATACCCGGAACTCGCAAAGAAGACATTAAAGTGGAATTCAAGGATGGCTTGCTTGTGATCTCTGGTGAGCGCAAGTCTGAAACAGAGCAAAAGGATGCGAATCATTATGTTTCCGAGAGAATTTTCGGTCGCTTTTCTAGAGCCTTTAGATTGGGAGACACCGTCAATTCAGATGCCATTCAATGTCGCTATGACAATGGAGTGTTAAAAGTGACAGTGCCTAAATCTGAGAAGACCAAAGCACGCCAATATGAAATTGCCTAATTAGTTTTTTCTGAGAAATTTCAAACCCAGGCCGTTTTTTTCTTCCCCAGAAAAAAATGGTCTGGGTATTTTTTTATGCGATTTTCTTTTGTGATTGTTCATCCAAAAATAAGACAACAAAGTTTTTAAAAGTGTTGTTGTCGAATTTTGTGGGAACGCTTTCTTTAATAAGTTTCAACGCACTGACTGTGTCTCTAGCTTGTGAGTAACTTCGAGCCGTAGTGAGCGCTGAAAAAGTATCAGCAATCGAAATGAATGAAATCTTGGGATCAAGTTGAGAGGATAAAACCCCTTTGGGGTATCCTGTTCCCGAGGGAGTTTCATGGTGAGATTCGGCACCTAGTGCAATGATGGGGTCGAGACCTTTGTGTCGACGAAGAATTTCTGCGCCAAACTCAGGATGTTTTTTCATTTGGTTCCACTCAGCACTGTTGAGGGGACCCTTTTTGTTGATAATATTGGGGTCAATCATACATTTGCCGATGTCGTGAAGAAGGCCGGCTAAACCAATGGCGCTCAATTCTTTATCTTTATATCCAAATTGTATCGCTAAAGCGATGCTGTAAGCGGCCACTCCTACAGAGTGAGCATAAGTGTATTCATCGTGATTTCTAAGTTCAACAAGTTCAAGGAAGGCTTGTGAGTGATCCGAAATGTATCGAACATAGTAATCAGCGGCAACTTTAGCTTGTTGCATCGCTACGGGATGTCCTGGATCTTTGTAGAGTCTGTCTATAAGCTCAACGGTCCAATCTGTGAGTAGAGCTCCTTTTTGTTTCAAATCAATTTTAGAATTGCGAAATACTTTCCCAATGTTTTCTTCAAATTTATTAAAATATTTTTCTCTGTCCAAAGTTTTTATGTAGAGAAAGGGAGTTGTATCGCGTAGTTTTTTAACGAGTTCTAAATCAAAATTAGAATTTTTAGGTTTTATAATAAAAAATTGATCTCCAACCCGAGTGAATACATCGACGTCGTGAAGCGCGCCTGTAGAAATGCTTTCAAGAGACACAGGAAGATACTCTCCATTAGGGTCTCTCCATGTCGTGGCTAGAGGAGGTGTTTTCATTCAATAACTATTCGGAGTTCTAGACATTGAACTTTAGGAGAGGAAGCGAGAATTCTGCGCCATTAAAGGAGCTTGACCCCTCCCAGGACCGTTTCATCGCGCACAATGATTTTTTAAATGTTTATTCAATAAAATCATGTGCTTATGCTGTTTCAGGATGGGGTGCTCCGAAATCCTAAAATAATTCCTGCCTTTAGCCGATAAGAGGCTCTGGGAGGCTTAGGCTGGAAAAGCTCAAATTATATAAAGAGAAGTTGAGACTTTTTGTTGAGAGACTCAAACTTTTTGTAGTTCAAACCAAAGAATTTTTTGGATCAGCCAAAGGCTTCGCCGGATTTTTACTTCGTCCTACTCGAGAAGTTTTATTAGTGAGAACACTTTCATTGCTTTTCATTTGTTTTTCAGCTTTGTGGTCTTATCTCAGCTTTAATATGTGGATAGCTCCTCATTTAAAGCCCGCTCATAGCGAAGAAGAAGATGAAGTTGCAGAGGGCGGAGAGAAAAAAGGTGGGCATGGTGGAGAAGCTGCTGCCGAGCCTGCATTTTCAGGGTCCTTAATTCCAAAAGATATTCGAGATCGACAAGATGGCCAATTAGCTGAAGGTCATGATCTTCAGGAGCCTGGTCCCAAAAGAGGTTTGGCGAGCATTCAAGTCAATAACATCGCGATTAGAAGAGGCTTTCACTATTTTCCTTTGGATTCCATTTCAGCGGGATTAAAGGTCGAGGGGCAACAGCAGAATGTCGCTCTTATTAGTTTTGAGTTTGAAGTTGATAATTACAAAGCCAAAGAAGAGCTGCGTGGACGGGAAACAGAAATGAGATCTTTGATGATTTCCATACTGGCAAAATACGAGCGCGATCAACTATTGGGTTTAAAAGGTAAGCAACTGCTCAAATCAGAAATTATGACTGAAATGAATTATCACCTAAAAAACGGTCGAGTGGTAGACGTTTTATTTTCCAGCTTTACTATTCGTTGATTCGGTAGAAATTTGATTCGGATTTTTATTTCCAAAAGCTTTATACATGATCTGAGGTTCAATGTATTTCACCTTGCTTTCGTTTTTCATTTGTCCTTCCCAGTAACTTCGATTTTTACCAGCGGGAACTCCAATCACATAAAAAATTCCAAAACTAGTTTTAACTTCTCTTTTTTCGATAAAATTATATTTCTTATAAATTTGTTGGCGTTCTTCGCTTTTGAGCTCTTCGTTAAAACGAATTAAATATTCTTCAAATTTTTCAACTCCGGCTTTGGGAGCTTTATCTTTTTTGGCAGAAGCCTCCACTTTATTTGCGGCCATAAAAAACAGTGTACTAAGAAATATTGAGAGACTGATTGATTTTCTCATAGCGCTAATGATTTTAGTCTGAGAATAGGATTCCTTCATTGACCGGCGCGTTGACCGGTGAGAGAAAGCTGGCATGGGCTTCTTTTGGGAGTGTGTAGATCAGATTTGGCTAAAACTAGCCTCTGTAAAGCTAACGCTTGTGGTCTTTGTTGCGTTATTACTTCTTTCTATCCCCGGAACCATTGTTTTGCAGCAAAACATTTCTAACATCGATCCCGCCATTCAATATGATTACGAATTTTGGCGTTTTGCTAAGTGGACCCAGCTTTTCACAGCTTATCATTCGTTTTGGTATGTTGGGCTTATAGCCTTGTTAGCCATAAATCTAATAGCGTGTTCTGTAGAACGTTGGCCGCAAATGTGGAAAGCGGCAAACGCCAAGGCTGTGGCTTTAAGTAAAAGCACTTTTTTAGCGCGCGATCCCAAGTTTTTTCATTCTTGGAACTCTAGTTTGAAGGCCTCAGAAGCTAAAAAAATTTTAGAAGCTCAAATTAAATCTCCTTGGGTTAAATTTGAGGAATTAGAATCTTCAGCGAATTCATTTCAAATCTCTTGGCAAAGTGGTCGCTGGTCACGTGTGGCTAATTATCTCGTTCACAGCTCTCTCCTGCTGGTTTTTGCCGGAGCCATTTATTCTGGTCTTAAAGGTTTTGAAGGCGGAGCTAATATTCCTGAGGGCTCTGCGGTGGACACCTTTTTACTATTTAAAGAAGGAAATGCGAGTGGGCTTCCAAGTATTCCAGGAACTGCGCCTAATGAGCGTTTAATGCCTTTTAGAATTGAGGCTGAATATTTTCATGTAGATTTTTATAAGGATTTCCCTGGTCGACCCAAAGATTTTAGAACGAAATTAAATATTCTCGATCGCCAAAATGGAAGTGTCTTGGCTTCAAAAGTGATTACAGTGAATGACCCTCTTTCCTATGGAGATTTTACTTTTTATCAAGCGAGTTATGGTTCTATGGGAGATTTTAATATTGAATTGCGCTTCGTCGAAAAAACAGGCTCTTATTCAAAACAAGCCTTTCAAAAAACAGGTGTTGGAAAAGTTCAGAAACTCGACAGCTTTGGTGTTCAGTATGTTGTATTGAGAGCTTTGAATGATGTCCAAGGTTTCGGGCCCGGTGTTCAGATTCAAGAATTAAAAAACGGTCAGCCTTCGGGTGAAGAATTTTGGATTCTTAAAAATTATCCAAATTTTGATTTTGAAAATCGAAAGTCTCCTTGGGCTGCAGTTTTAGAAAGTCTCGATGAAAAACATTTTTCGGGATTACAAATTGCTCACGATCCTGGAGCTCCGATTTATTGGTTAGGTTGCTTGGGGATGCTCATAGGCACTTTTTATGCCTTGTTTGTTCAGCACAAACGCTATCATTTACGATTTGATAATGGTGAAATTTTATTAAGTGGAACTATTCATAGACTTCCACTCACATTTGAAAATGATTTAAAAAAACTTGCGACTCGATTGAGATTAGCAACTAAAGGACGAGCCAATGGATAATATTTTTTCTTATACTGTCAGTGCATTAAATTATTCTGCTTTTATATATTTAATTGCGGCATTCTGTTTTTTTGCGGCCATGATTGTAAAAAAATCAAATGGATTTTGGCGAAACACGGCCCAAACACTAGCTGCGGCAGCCTTTTTAGCTCACACGTTGGGTCTATTGGGTCGATGGTATATTGGGGGAATTGATAGACCCCCGTGGACAAATCTTTATGAGTCCTTGGTGTTTTTTGCCTGGGGTGCCTCTTTATTTCAATTATTGGGTCAGTGGCTTTGGCGAGTGCCGTTAACGGGTGTCATTGTGATGCCTTTAGTTTTTTTGTTAATGGGAATGGCTGTGATGACTCCGAATAAAACTGTAGAGCCTCTAATTCCTGCGCTTCAAAGCAATTGGTTGAAGATCCACGTTTGTTTTGGAATGATAGCTTATGCAGCTTTCACCTATGGGGCTTGCTTGTCATTTTTGCATTTATTTAGAAATAAAGTTTCGGTTACAAAAATTGCAGCCGTTCTTTGTTTGATGTTTCTTGTAAATTTAGGCACGGCTGGAAGGGGACATGTTTTTAAAGATGGAAAATTCTTTTTAGATAAAACCATTACAAAAACCTTAGCCGATGGTACTCAAAGTGAAACTAAAGACACCTATAGAGAATACGAAGGTGGGCCTGTGGTAACTCGTATGGTGGCTGTACCTGGCGCCGAGTATTTTTTTTGGGTGAGCTTTTTATCGTTTTTTGCGGCGATGATTATTATGTTTCGTCGTAAAAAATCACAATATAACCAAATGCAAAAACTTGATAAAACTTTATTTTGGACGGGTACTCTTTCTATGGCGGGTCTTTTGGGATGGTTGTTTTATATGAAGCGAAGTCATCCCGACCTCAGCTTATATTCGAATCCATATTTAGTGATGCTAATCTTCACTTCTTTGTTTTTTGCATTTGTCTTTTTAGCTCTTGAGCATTTTCATAAAAGCATTATGGATAAATTACCGAGCGCAGATCGTTTGCATGAATTAAGTTATAAGACTGTGCTTTTTGCTTTTCCTTTTCAAACTCTGCTTTTAATTACGGGGGCCGTATGGGCTTATTATGCCTGGGGTAGAAGTTGGGGTTGGGATCCTAAGGAAACTTGGGCTTTAATCACTTGGTTAGTTTATCTTATCTATTTGCATGGAAAATTATTGATAAACTGGAAGCCCAACACATTGTCTTTTATTAGCATTATTGGATTTATTGTGATGGTCTTTGCGTTTTTAGGAGTCAACTTAGTTTTGAGTGGTCTTCATAGCTACGGAAGTGCGTAGTTTCAGACGAATAAAATGGATCTCGTTTAAAAACTAAAGTCGTGGGCCCGAAAAGTTTTAGACATTTTCGGGTCATTCCATGTGGGAGCTTCAAAACCAATGCAGGCTGGAGGCTCTGAACCAGGAAGTCTGCTGCCAAATTTTTTATCTAGAATTTCTTCCCACCATTTGAATCCAGTAAATCCTAAATGGCCACCCCAGCTTAAGATCGAAATTGAATTTTGCGAGTTTGCTAAATTCCAAACTTCTCCGATATTTAGAAAATCATCTTGTGCGCTAATCACTTGAAAGTCGACGTTTTTGCTTTGCAGTTTATTCAGCCAATAAAAAAGAGAAAAACTTTGAGGGTTTTTAACTCTAAAGTTTTTGGAAACAGAATCTATATAGGAAAAATAGCGTGGGTCTGTGAGATTTATCGAATCAGGAAGATTCGGGCCACCAATATTTTTTAGATCTTTCAGAGTTTGTTTTAAGTGTTTTAAGAAAACATCTATCGAAACCACTTGTAGCATTTGATCTTCATTCACTTTAGGAGTTTTACCTTGAAGATTTTCCCATAAAAATCCAAACATAATACCCAAAAGTTCTAAGTTTCCTGGTTTAGTTTCGGGCAAATTTTGAGCTCTAACGATGAGTTGATCGAGATTATTGGCGGCACTCTTAAAATTAATAGGAGGGCCAACCATCAGGATTTTTCCATCGATTAAATTATTTTTATCGAGGCCTTTAACAACGGAACTTAAAAAGCCACCATAAGATTCACCATAAAGGTGAATATGCTTAACGTTTTGAGCTCCAATTTTTTTTATAATTTCAGGGATGAGGTCGAGTATCACTTCAGCTTCAGCTTCAATATCGCCCGGCCAATGGTCGGGCTTTTGAATTAAATAAGTGTGGCTCCAGGAATTGTTGATTACGGCCGTGTGATACCCTCGGTTAGAAAAGTAATCCAAGGGGCGACTCATCATTGGGGAAAAATTCTTTGTGGCAATTCCAGGCAATGCAATGACTAAATCGGCCTTAGTCTTTTGATTAAAGAGAAGCACTTTTGTGCTGCCAATTTCAAAGTGCTTTGAAGGAAGGCTTTGATAATTTTGATATTTGCTTTGTAGGTTTCTGATTCTTCCCGCATAGGCCATAACAGCTCCATGTACGGTTGAGATGAAGGGATTTTGAAAGCTGGGATCGGGCAAATTGGGTTCATTCAGGGCGGCCTGCAAAGAATAACTTAAAATTGTGACAAGAATAAGACAAAGTTTTTTAGAGGACGCTTTCATCAGTTTTTCCAAACTATGTGATGTGATTTAAGCTTTCAAGATTATACGGCGATTGGCTTTATAGAATCTTAAAGAAGATTTATTGCAAACTTCAAACCCTCGAAATGTAAAGGCTCTTACAATGAAAGTTATGAAGAACGTGATGTATTTGGCATTTTTATATTTATCATTAATACTTCTTCAGAGCTGCACTGGTGGTGCGAGTACTGGGACTAGGGGCTCTTCAGGGGGCAGCGGTTCTTCGCTAGGTTCTAATGGTGGTGGATCGACTACTGGAAATAACAATTCAGGAAATAGCAATTCGGGAAATAGCAATAATATAAATAATAGTAATGATAATGCTGTTGGGCCTGGTGGTAATTCAAACACCAATAATAATTCGGGTGGTGGTTCAGGCGGTGGTGGCTCTGGTGGTGGAGCGGTGGTTGATCCCTTGGCTTTTCGAAATGATTATCTTTCAAGTGTAGCCGTGGGCGAGCAACACGTGTGCGCGATTTCAAATGATCAATTGTCTATTAATTGTTGGGGAACTTATTCAACGACCTATCCTTATTTATTGGGCACTGATTCTGCTCCTACATCTACAATTGTGAGAGTGGATGATAGAACGGTTGTTCAAACAAGCGAACCTGCGAGTTCTAGTTCTAATCCTATAAAATATATACATATAACTGCGGGCGATTTTAACACTTGTGTTTTGACTAATAGAAACCAAGTCTATTGTTGGGGTCGAGGTGCGTTTGGCGCTATTGGTAATGGTACGAATGCCAACCAAAATATTCCTGTGCCAGTGCTTTCGAATGTGGCTTATGTTGATGCAGGTGGTGCTTCTGCTTGCGCCATTATGACTGACAAAAGAGTCATGTGTTGGGGTTATAATGCCAATAGGACTCTTGGACTTGGGCTAAAAGATGGCCAAACAACTGATACTAATGCCAATCACAAAACCACAGATTCAAATTTTCCATATTATGTAGCCTCGGCTCGTTTGATTAATGGTACTACGAGAACTTTACGTGCCATTCATCTTGCGGTTGGTAACGTGCATGTGTGCGCGATTGAAGATGCTGACAGTCTCGGGTTATTTTGTTGGGGTCATAATGAATATAATATGACTGGCTTAAACACGAGTGGTGCAGGAACTTCGTATACTCCTTGGCCTAAGCAAGTTTCTATGCCAACAAATTCTACAACTTCGTCAAGTTATAAAGCTTGGAGTGTTGCTGCATCAGATAGCAACTCATGTGCATTGATGGAAGATAGAAAAATCTTTTGTTGGGGACGTGCTGACTTGGGTGCTACGGGTTCGACCATATCGACAGGAATGATCGATATGCCGCGTGCTGATAAGCCTGTTTTGAGTCCAGACCCCACAGGTGTTCAAACGTCTGGATATTCTGCTCGCCCTTTTATTAAAAAAATAGCTTCTACAAAGCATAGTAGTTGTTCTTTAGATAGAAATACCCGAGCGGCATTTTGCTGGGGTTATAATGATCAATCCCAAAACGGACGCTGCACTCAAACGGGCACTTCTTGCACTCCAGCGGCAAAATATCTTACGGCAGATCAAATTGTAGATACTAAAAATGCGAATAATCAGGAGGGTTACCTAGTCTTTTCAGATATTACTGGTGGTGGAGCTACTGTTTGCGGTAAAGCTTATTTTCAACCCTCTCAAGGTGCAGCTGAGGATACAACTCTAAAAGTTTATTGTTGGGGTGATAATGCTTATAAACAAATCAAACCCTCACAAACTACGGCTAATTTTCTGCAAGCACAAGAGGTTCCGAATGCGAATTAACTTTCAGTAGATAATAAAAAGTAAGCCTTTTTCGAATAAAGGAAAAGGCTTATGTAACTCAAAAGTGCAGAGAGCCAAATCATAAAGACTCCGCTACTCATGAGCCATTCTCCTGGGTTGTTGTTGAGCCCAGCTCCAAAGAATAAAAATCCTAATCCTAAAAATTGAAATGTTGTTTTTAATTTGCCGAGCCATTGTGCGCCCATAATAAAACCATGAGCAGCAATAAGCGCTCTAATACCTGTTATGAGAAATTCACGCGCTAATAGAAGACTCGCAAGCCAAGGGCTAAAATTAAAAAAGGGATTGGACACTAAGAATATTAATGAAATACAGAGCACAAGTTTATCGGCTACAGGGTCCATGAGTTTGCCAAAATTACTTTCTTGTTTTTGGGATCGAGCTAAATAACCATCAAGGTAATCTGTGATTCCGGCAATAATGAGGAAGCCTACAGATGTGAAATGATAATTATTAATAATAGCTAAAGCGAAAAAAGGAAGAATCGCGATGCGTAAAAGAGTGAGTGCGTTGGGGAGGTTTTTCATGCCCACTTTTATGATAGGGTGTTTACTATGCTTTGGCGACACTATATTGGACTTCTTTTTATATTTTTTATTTCATGCAGTAGTACAGAATTAGGAAAATCTGGAGGAACAAGTCTAAGAAAAGGCGATCCACAGGTCGTACTGCTTCACTTTAGTGATTTTCATAGTCACCTTTTGCCCTCTAAAGACGCATTGGGCGGATTAGCAAAAATAGCTACTATTATTAAAAAGGAAAGAGCTGCGGCGGGCGGTCGAACAGATATTGTGGTTGTTGCGAGCGGAGATTTAGTTGAAAAAGGAAGTTCTGCATGCAAGGCCACAAAAGACATTGCTTGTGTTCAATTACTCCATGAAATTGGATTGGATTATTCGGCATTAGGAAACAATGAACTTTATAGAGGAGGCCAGGAGCTCAACAAATTAGTTAAAGAGTCGGGAGTGACTTGGTTTAATGAAAACGTCAAAGGCCTTTCTTCGCAAGCTTGGAATAATCATGTGCTTTTTAAGGGTGCAAAATCTGGATTAGAATTTTGGTTGCTCTCTTGGACGCGCACGCCATTTTGGGATGATGCTGCGGCCAAGAAAAATGCTTTTAAATTTACAGGAAATCCAACATCTTCCAATTGGGCAGAATGGAAACGTTTAGCCGCTAAAGCTCCCTTGTTGTGGATCAATCATTTGCCTTGGAGCCAAGATCAAATTTTTGCGACAAGTGCGTGTGAAAATATTCCAAATAAAAACTTAGCCTTTCTTTCTGGAGACGATCACAAAGCGCAATTCGCAAATTTCTGCGCGCCTCTTTATGACTCTGCAGCTTTTGGTGAGACGGTTACAAAATTAGTCATAGGAGCTGATGCGAGTGGAAAAATTCTTCAAACTAAATCTGTAGATCTCATCGCATTGAATTCTTCTGTCGAGGAAGACTCTGAAACTCAAACTAAAATTAATTCCTTATATGCTAAATATTCTCCCAAAGCTCGCGAGGTTGTCGCTAATGTTTCTCAAGAGATGAGCCCAGATAAATTAGCACTATGGTTGGCGCAAAGTTATCTTTATGCGAGTAAGGGTGATGTGGCGATTGTGAATAGGGGAGCTGTGAAGTCCAGTTTAAATACGGGAAGCATTACATGGGAAGAGCTAACTTTAGCAGCACCTTATAATAATGATGTGATGGGCTTAGATTGGTCAAAAGACAGTCTTGAGAAAAGTATTTGCCAAGCCTCGCTTAGAAAAAAGGATGAAGATGGCGCTGACTATGGCTCCGATTTGATTATAGCTGGAGCTAAACTGATTGATGCAGGTACAGAGCATTGTCGTTTGGAACTACCGAGTCATAAAAAGGCGCTTAAAGTGATTATGGATTCTTATATGGTCTCTCGATCGGCTCGCTGGTTGGGCCGCGACGTGAGTGGAGTTTCGTTTAGGTTTGGTTTCAATACAGAAAAAGCGATTGAAATGGGACTTAAACGTAGCGGAGGCGTTTTTTGATAATTTTTTCAAATTTAGCTATTTCTCTTGATGGAAAAATTGCTGATCGAAGTTTTCCTTCTCGATCTTTAGGAACCCCTTATGATCGAAGAATGATGCAAAAAATAAGAAATCGTGCCGATGTTGTCATAGTCGGCTCTAAGACTCTTGAAACAATGAAGAAGCCAGCAAAAAAAACTAAAGGCAAGTCTTCGTTTTCAGAGCTCGTTAATGCTGTTGTAACATCATCGGGGAAACTTCCAAAAAATATTCCTTTTTGGAATGACAACAAAGTCATTCGATATGTGTTTACCACTCAAAAAGGATATAGAAACGCCTTGGAATCGTCTAAGGATCGAGCTTTTGTGGTGATTGCGGGGGAGTCTAAAGTCGAAATACCTAAGCTGCTTAAAGTATTGGCCCAATGCAATTTGAATAATGTATTGGTAGAGGGCGGAGGCGATCTCATGGCTTCATTTGCAGAAGCCAATTGTTTAAATGAACTTTATGTGACTTTAACGCCTTGGTTAATAGGCGGAAGCGCAAATCCAACATTGATTGATGGAGTCGGCTTAAAAAAATGGCTTCCCTTAAGACTTAAAAGTCTTAAGAGGGTCGGCAATGAGCTTTATTTCCACTATCATGTTTCAGGTAAAAGGAGCAAAAATGGCTGAAGCTGAACACCGTGAAGTCCTCGATGTGTCTTTAGAGGATCTCTATAATACCATTTTGGATTTCGAGTCTTATCCCAGATTCGCCAGTGGAGTTAAAAGCTCTCGGATTAATTCTCGAGAAGGGGATGCTCTCATTGTAGGTATGGAACTTGAAATGGTTAAGCGTATTGATTACGTGATATCAGTCAAACACACCAAGGATGCTGAAAATAAACAAGCTCAAGTGGAGTGGTCGTTGCATTCTGGATCGCTTTTTAAAAAAAATAACGGCCGTTGGCTTTTGAAGTCGCTTGGAAATAGTAAAACAGAAGTCATTTACAAGCTTGAAGTTGATTTTAATTTTACAGTACCCGGATTTATTCTTAAGGGCCTAGTTCAAAAAAGTTTGCCTGGGGCTGTTAAAGATTTTTATGAAGAAACTCGTCGGAGAAAAAAATGAACGATAGTGACGACAAGAAAAAGGTCTTTAATGACCTTTTAAAGAAAGCTGTCAGTATAGGAGCTGAAGCTTATTTGTCTGCCGAAGATAAGGTTAATAAAACGCTTTCAGCGGTTCAAATTCCTAAAGATTTTTTTAAGGAAAGTGTCGTAAATTTTTTTGAAAGTTATAAATTTCAAATTCAATCAGAAGTTTCGTTAAAACCCGTTAACGGTACTTCTAAGAAGGAGACTCGATCTATGGAAAAGAATATCATTCAAACTTCTTCGGCTCCAAAAGCCATTGGTCCCTATTCCCAGGCGGTAGACACTGGTGAATGGGTGTTTTGCTCCGGCCAAATACCGCTCAATCCTCAAACTATGGAATTTGCTGCAAGCGATGTTAAAGGTCAAACAGAGCAAGTCCTCAAAAATTTAGCGGCTGTACTTGAGGCTGCTGATCTTAGTTTGGCTGATGTAGTGAAGACGACTGTGTTTATGAAAGATCTTTCTCAATTTCCAATTATGAATGAAGTTTATGAGGCGCATTTTTCAAAAGCTTCAAAGAAATTTCCCGCGCGTTCTACTGTGGAAGTGTCGGCATTGCCTAAGGGTGCTTTGGTTGAGATTGAGGCCATTGCTAAAAAGTAAAAGGCCTAGATGCGATATTTACTTTCAACGGCGCTATTTATTTTGATTGCATTTTTAGGGTGGGATATGTGGCGCTTTTCGAAAGCTTTGCCTTCCTTTGCTCATGATAGATTGCCAAATAAGGCTGTTGACTTACTGGCTGTGGTCACGGGTGGGCAAGGTCGCATCAAGCGAGCGGTAGATCTTTTCGTTGAAGGTTCGGCTCATCATTTGTTGATTTCGGGAGTGAGTCCTGGCTCAAGCTTAGAAAGTATTTTCAGCAGTAACGGTGTGGAAACGCTTCCTCCTAATTATCGAAAGAATATTTTTTTAGGAAATTTGGCTCGTTCCACTATTGAGAATGTTAAAGAAATTAAAAGCCTCATAGTTAAGAATGATTACGATTCAGTCATGTTGGTGACATCAAGTTATCATATGCCTCGTCTGTATCGTTTGCTTCAAAAGGAATTGGCTCGTTGGCCTGAGCGTAAAGTTGAATTGTATTTTGCTTGTGTGGAGAGTCCAAATTTTCCTGATGATTTATGGTGGGAGAGCCTTACGGGTTGGCAGGTTTTTGCCACTGAATATCTCAAATCTCTAATGTTGCTTTTTCATTTAGACAGCGTCCTCTAATTTCTTCACGCACAATTGAAAAATCAGGGTGAAAATGAATAATGGAGGCAATCTCTATCTGCAGTCGGATTTTGCTTTTTCTAAGCGAAGTACAAAAGCGTTAGGGTCTTCGAATTCATTTAGAGTGTGAGAGGCGCAAATCTTTCCATCTGGCGCTTCGAAGAGAACAGAGGGAAGGCTCAGTACATTTAGGGATCGAGTGATTTTTTCTTTATCGGGATTGGGAGTGCTCAAATCAATTTGGACATAGGCCCATTGTTTATTTTTAAATAATTCACTAACTTTTGAGTCAGAAAAAGTTTCACGCTCCAATTGTAAACAAGCCGTGCACCAATCAGCTCGAAAATCTAAAACTTTCCAGGAATTTTTAGGACGATTTTCATAGGAGAAAACTTCATAATTTAAAGCGATGACGCTTTCAGTTGGCTTTAGAAGTCGAACGCCAGGAATGAGAAAGGCCAGAGAAGCCACAACAAACAATAGAGTTCCAATATTTTTTATAATGGAGGTGTAGGGGCCTAGTTGAACTTTCTTGTGCATTTTTAGAACAAAATGCCCCATAATCATAAAAGGAGTGCTCATTCCTATTCCAAAAAGACTCAATAAAAGAAATCCATGGAGATAATCTTTATGTCCATGAACAAAGCTGGTGCTCAACCAGCCCAGAAGGGCCACAAGGACCGGGCCAACGCATGGAGCTGCTAGGATACCAAGAGTGAGTCCCATGAAAAACGATTGAGCTATATAGGCCAATTTAGAGGATGGCTGACCTTCTTTGATGAAGCTAAATTTCGCTATAAAATTTTGAAGAGCCAGCGGAGCCTGAAGTTGAATGACTCCAGAAAACATTACAGCAGCCACTAAAAATAAAATTCCCATGGCAATGAGATATTCGGGTCTTTGTGTGAGGGAACCAAAAAGTGTGCCCGTAGCCACAGTGACCAAACCAAATAAGGCATAGCTCAATGTCAGTCCAAGTGAGTAAGAATTAGCGAGCCAAAATGGAGAAACGTGGCTAGCTTTAGTCCAGCGTGAAAAAATTCCTAAGGTGATTGGATAGAGTGGATACACGCAAGGAGTGAGGCTGGTGATAACTCCGGCTAGAAATAAAATTAAAATTACACTGAGCGACCATTTTCCACCGTTGAGTGAATCTTTTAGCATTTGGCTGAGTCTCGCACTTAAACTGGCGGGTGGTTTTGTCGTTGGGCTTTGGGTAATTTGAGTTCCAACAGGTATGAGAACTCGTGCTGGCAATAAACAAAGTTCCGTGGAGCAAGCTTGGAAAGAAACAATGAGTGGGATGCTATGATTGCTTGGAAGAACACCGTTAATGCTTTGAGGAATTTCGAGTAAAAGTTCAAACGCAGCTTGTCCTTGATATCCGTGTTTAATTTTTTTACTAATCGGGTCTAAAAAATCCAATCTTTCAGGCTTGCTGAGAACCGTGACTTTCCAAGAGCTTCCACCTAAAGCTTCGTCGGGTAAACTTTCAAAGTGGACGGACTCCTCGTAGATTTTAAAGTCACCGAAACTTTCAAGTTGAGCTAAGAGTTTTATTTGTCCGCTAGTTTTGCGATCTAGAGTGACATTTAAACTATTGCTTTTTAAAATGGCTGAAGGAGCTACGGCTTTGCGGATGGTCGAGGGAATTTGATCGAGTTTATAATAGTTATTGTTTTGAGCAAGGCTTAGATCAGAAAGTCCCAAACAAAGAATTAAAAAAAAATATTTTTTAAATTTCTTTGAATACAATTTCTCTTTCAAAATTTTCTACCTTTTTGCCTTAGCTTCGCCTCGTCGTTCTAGTCCTTTGATAAAGTCTCTAAGTTCTCGTCGTTTTTTTCGATCAACAGATTCAAAATGTATTCCTAAATATTTGTCTTCTTGTTTGCGAACAACTTTACCCATGACTTTGGGGCCATTGTTAAATTCAAGATAAAAAGTGGCACCGACTGAAGGGACAAAAGATCCCTCAAAAGCGGCCAACATACCGCCTTCAGAAACATCGAAGATTTTTAATTGAGCCTGAATTTCTGGTATGGCAGCATAGAGATCGACAACAAAGCGAGGCGGGTGTTCCCACCATCGTAGGGAAGGGTTGAGATAGGGCTTTTTGAATGGAGTGAAGGCTACAAAAGCTAGTAGTGCTACTGCGAGCAAAGGAACATCGTGAAATACGATCAGATTGTATAAAATAACGAGTCCTAAAGAAGCTAGAGTGAAGACCCAAGAGGCTTTTCTAACAAGAAGGAGGAGCCCACCTGCTGTGAGAGTGATGATTAACAAAGCCCAAGTTCTAGGGTGGAGAATTAAAAGGTATTGAAACCAAGTTCCTACTTTGTACCAATTCACTTCACCAGTGTTTCGAATTCCCAAAACTAAATTCACGAAAGGAGCGATCAAAAGATAAGCCGCCGCTAAATAAACTCGAGCAGGCTTTTTTCGATAACCAAAAGGTTGGTGGGTTAATACGGATTCTTCGGTCATAGTCTTAGTTTAAGCCCCCTATAGATAAAAGCTAGAATGGGTCTTTGGCTCTATTGAAATATTTCGCAGTTAATTAAACCGCTAAAGTCCTCAAATCGCTCAAAAGATACGTTTTTTTCGACACATTTATCCGCCAATTTTCGAGTGGCGTAGATTTTGTCGACATAACCCAGCATTGAAAAATCACTGCTGCCATCTCCAATGCCTAGAATTTTTGTACCTGGAAATTTCTTTTTAAGTTCACCAGCCCACTCCCCTTTGTGAAGAGGGTAAGCCGATTTTTCATCTTTCACTGGAGTGTGAATTTTTATGAGTCGTTCATTGGAAAATTCAGTTCGGTTGCATTCAATGGCGTGAATGGCTTGTCGCGCTTTAGGGCTAGCCTGTTTTTCTAAAACGGCTTCAATGTAAGCGTCCATTCCGCAGCTCGCCACAAAAACTGGAATTTTATGGAGCAAACATTTTTCTAAAAATTCATTCACACCTTTTCGAAAGATGCCCACTTCTTGAGCGGTCTTTTGAAAAACTTCTTTATTGGCTGGAAAGTCCTCCCAGAGAATTTTTTGTTCGGCTCTGAGATTTAAATTTCCAAGAAAATATTGTTCATTCACTCTATCAAAAAGTTGAGGAATAAAACGTTTGCAGAGTTCGTTGCCAACATCTTTAGTTGTGAGCGTTCCATCAAAGTCGCTCAATACAATCCATTTTGTGGAATTCATTTTTGGCTCACGTAAAAATTTTAAAAAATGGGATTAGCCGTCGTTGCCAATGGCTTCAACAGGGCAAGATTCCATAGCTTCTTGGCATTGAGCAGTTTCTTCAGGGCTTTCTGGCTGCTTAAAAACATAGCTGTAACCTTTGTCAGCTTGCTGAGTGAAATTATTAGGTGCAGTTTCGCGGCAAACGTCGCAATCGATACAGTTAACGTCTACGTACCAAGAACCTTGTGTATTCTCAGCTTGTTTTTGAGATTTATCAGCCATAACTAGTTTATCTCCTTGAAGAATTTATTTCGCAAACGGAATATAGGTTACGTCTGGAATTTAGTCTAGTTTATCATCAAGTAGTTCGGAACACTTATTAAGGTTTTCCAAGTTTTCGCGCATAGCGCCAAAAACAAATTTGATTCCAATCCAACCTGTTAAGCAAAGTAGAGTGGCGAGAGTGGGGTGAAGCCATGAGGGTACAGCACCTACCTGAAAAGCCCCGCCCATAACGAAAGTTAAAATTCCAAAAAAAATTGAAAAAGTTGCAAAAGGAAAAGCTTTTGCTTTGAGTTTGTTACTTTTTTCGTAAATGGCCCAAATTTGCTGAGCTTTGCTTCGATCTTGTTTCAAAATTTCCTTAGCTCGGTCTTTCATCCAAACGCCTGTGCCAATGAAATAGAAAAGGACGCTAAGATTGGCAAAAAAAGAAATTAATACGCTAATTCCCGCTGTGGCCAAGTGGAATACAAAGGAAGACGGCCAATTAAAATGAGCTGCTATTGGAATCTGAAACCACGCTAAAGCGTATGCAATACTTAATATTGATAAAGCAAAAAGATAAAGTGCTCTTACGGCCCATTCCATAAAGGGCGAAGCTATACGAAGTGGGCCAATTTCTCTAGAGCGCTTTTTCGAATACTTCGACTTTCTCCATGACATCTCCTTGTTTGATGCCTTTGAAAATATCTAGGCCTTCAGTGATTTTTCCAAAAACTGTGTGGAGACGATCGAGGTGTGGTTGAGCTTCAAATACGAAATAAAATTGTGAACCGTTAGTGTCTTTGCTAGCGGCATGAGCCATGGCAATCACTCCAGGCACGTGTTTAAGATCGTTGTCTTCGTAATCAAACATCCAACCTGGACCTCCGCTTCCATTACCTACGGGGTCTCCACCTTGTGCTACGAAGCCGGGAATAACTCTATGAAATTTTAAGCCATTGTAGAATCCGTTTCGTGCTAAATGTATAAAATTGCTCACAGTGTAGGGCGCTTTGTCGGCCGCAAATTCTACTTTTAATTTTCGGCCACCATTGAGGGTGAATTCCGCAAAATAAGAAAATCCAGCCTTGGTGATGGCTGCAGGTAATTTTTTAAGTTCGCTTTTATTTTTAACAGTGGCTTCAAGTTTCACGGCAACTCCTTTTTGACCAACAAGCTCTGGACTTGCACTATTTCCTGCAACGCCATGAGAGCTATCGGAAACGGCGTTTATAAAGGCTTCTGCCTTTAAAGGAAAGAGTTTTTCTATATCTAGTAAAACATTGGCGGGAGAATTGAGGCCAGATTTTAGAACGGCGATTTCATCGGCTGATAATTTTTTACCAAAACGATATTCAGCTATAACTTGCCCTGCTTTGTCTTTAAGAGTGACCACTCTTTGTGGAGCGTTGAGGCCTAGGGCGACTACGTTGGATTTATCGTTGAACTTAGTCGCATGAAGTCCAATGAGTGCATCTATGGCATCGGAAATAGCTTTTTCATGGGCAGGGCCTTCTAATAAGCCCGCGGCATTGAAGCGTCCTTTCCATTTAGCGTCACTTTGTTTTTCTAAGATAATGCTTTTATCCTTTTGGGAAATAATGAGAGAGTTGACTTCTGTTTTAACGATACCTTGTCCTAAGTTTTTATCGCGCAATTGAAATAAACTAATTTTAAAGGCATCGCGTGCACTGTCGGCAACGTGAAAGGTGCTTTCTTGATTTTTTTCGGCAATATAATTATCCCAAGCCACTTCTTTTCCGTTTTTCTTTTGGAGAGAGGCAAAAGTCCAAAATTGCTTTTCTCCCTTGAGATTGACTAATTCTACTGTGGCCACAGGTTGATTGAAGCCAAACTTGCTTCGCTCTTTTGAGTTTTCAGAGGGAAAATCATCAGCTCGAACTTTATCGAGAGCTTCTAACCAGACATTGAGGTCTCTTTCTTCTATAGGATAATTGTCGCTACCTTGAGTGACCCATTTTCCATTTTCTCCTTTTTGAATTGCAAATTTTTCTTTGCCAATGTCTCGTCGATTAAAACTCTCAAAGCGAATTTCTTTAAGTTCGCTGAGCTTCCAATTGAATATAACTTTATTTCGAAGATCTTTTTCTTCTTTTTCTAAACCAAATTTAATGGATCGAGTGGTGAGAAAGATTTCAGGCTGATCTTCCCATTTGGCATATACAAAATAATTCACAGGGGTGTCGTTTCCAATGAGGAGTGTTTTAGATGTTTCTTTAACTCCCATGATTTTAAATTTAACTTTGGGGTTGTCTAAACCCACTAAGGCGAGATCGCTCCCCTCAACACTTTCTTCACGTTTTGCAGAGAGCATGGCAGAAATAATACCAGTGATAGATTCGCTATCGGCTTCTATGTTTTTATTAGCTGTGTTTAGATACCATTGATCCTTGTTTTGGGCGCTGCGAGAAATATTGTGAGTTTTGCCATCGCGCGTGATTTCCATGCCCACAACGTCATCGCGATTAAGGGCACCAAAGAGCAATGAGGCTTTTTCCTTTTTGTCCTCTCTTTCCTTCTGCTTAGGAGCAATAACGTAAAAAGAAAGGGCCACTATAGCAGCGGTGATACTTAAGAAGATGAGTGAACTCTTGATGGGATTTTTCTTTGCCATGTTTGTATCGAAATTCCGAAATAGATAAAAGTCAATCTCCGAGCTAAGCTATTGTTATGAAGAAGCACCTATTGAAGTCATTATTGCTCTGTTGCTTAGCGTTAGGGCTGCCGCTCTTTTCCGCCAGTGAGATTGATGAAAATGTTTATAAGCCGCTTTCCTCGATGGCTTTTCCTGGTGGCTGCGACAATGCATTTGCGGAAGCCAAGCGTTTCAGAGATTTTTTTGAAAGCAGTATTACGATAATGGCTAGTCAAAGAGGCGCGGATGCCAAGGGTGTCTCCGATCTTTTTGCTATTTCTGAACTCTCACAACATTTACTCGACATAAAGCCTGCTTATTTTGAGGAAAGTCCGGTCGATCGTCTTATCAAAGGTCAGCTTTGTAAATTTGAGCAAGTTTTTAACGCTGAAAAAAAACCGGGAGCAAAATCTAAAGATGCCTTAGATAGTGCCAACCCTTTGCTTCACGATCACTTGAGCAAAATTGCCGATAAACTTTTTAAAGATTCTTATAAAATAGTGGAACAAGCTAACGCTGAAAGAGCCAAAGAACGATCGGAAGAAAAGCTTATGCAAAGTCGAATGAAAGAAGTCGAAAAAGCTCGTCGATTGGGTCGCGATAAAATTGAAAACTTGTACTAATGAACGAGCCCATGAATATTGATGAGTTTCAAAAAGAGGCACACAAGATAGTCGATTGGATTGCTGATTATTACAGGAACATTGAGTCTTATCCTGTGAAATCCACGATGGAAGCCGGATCGCTTTTAAACAAACTCCCTCAAAACGCTCCAGAATCGAGCGAAGACTTTTCAAAAATTTTTAAAGATTTTGAACAAATGATTATTCCTGGTGTGACTCATTGGCAGCATCCGGGGTTTTTTGCATTTTTTCCATCGAATTCGAGTTATCCAAGCTTGTTGGCTGAAATTTTAGTGAGCGCTTTGTCTCTTCAGTGCATGAGTTGGGAGACTTCGCCTGCGGCCACTGAATTAGAAGAAAGAATGATGGATTGGCTTCGAGATCTCTGGTCTTTACCCAAAAATTGGTCAGGCGTGATTCAAGATACCGCTTCGACATCCACTTTGTTGGCATTACTGAGTGCACGTGAAAAAGCTTCTGAATTTTGTGTGAATGATAAAGGATTTTATGATCAGTCCTCTATGAGAATTTACGCATCTCAAGAGGCCCATTCTTCTGTGGAAAAAGCGGCTAAAGTTTTGGGCTTTGGTCGTGAAAACTTTATAAAAATTCCCACTCTGTCGGATTTATCGATGAACACTTTGCTTTTAAAAAAGCAGATTGCTGACGACAAGCGAAACGGAATGAAGCCTACAGCCATTGTGGCGGCATTAGGCACCACGAGCACTACGGCTTTTGATGATCTTTCTAAAATTGCTCAAATCGCTCAAGAAGAAAAAATTTGGCTTCATGTCGATGCTGCGTATGCGGGATCAGCTTTTATACTTCCGGAATTGCGCCATTATTTAAGTGGAGTAGAAGCCGTGGACAGTATGGTGATTAATCCTCATAAATGGTTTTTTACTCATTTTGATTGCTCTGCTTATTTTGTTAAAGACCCTTCTATTTTAGTGAGAAGTCTTGAAATTTTGCCTGAATATTTAAAAGCTCAAAGTTCTCAAAAAGTGAAGAACTATCGTGATTGGGGATTAGCTTTAGGACGCCGCTTTAGAGCTTTGAAACTTTGGTTTGTGATGCGATCTATGGGACTTGAAAATATTCGAGAGCACATAAGAACTCATATTCAATTTGCGCAGTATTTCGAAAAAACATTGATCACTCAAAATCAGTCATGGAAAATTGTTTGTCCCACCACTTTAAATTTAGTTTGTTTTAGATGGCACGATGAAAAATTAAGCCCCGAAGCGCTTGATGAAAAAAATGAAAAGTTCATTAAAGCGCTCAATGCCACTGGAAAATTTTATTTAAGTCATACAAGAGTTGAGGGGCGCTACACTCTTAGATTTGTGGCAGGCCAAAGACTTATGGAAAAACGCCATGTCGACGATCTCCTCCAATCCCTTCAAAATTTGATTGTGCGCTAAGAAACGGGCCTGGATTATTACGTCTAAAATTTATGACTACCTTTAAATTCAATGACTAGAGCGGCTTGGGCGACCCCTGAAGCTCGGGGCGTTGCCCCGTCGCTCACCCCAAGAGGCTCTAGTCATTGAATTTAAAGGTAGTCATAGATTTCCAGGCCCGTTTCTTAGCGCACAATCAAAACATGGCTTTTTGACAGTGCTGGATAATGAAAGTGTTAATATTAATTAAGTGTATGATTTTATTGAATTAAATTATTTTTTCAATTTTGGAACGAAAGCTGCAATAATACACGTAGGGGGATGGGGTTTTTTAAAGCGTAAAAGTTTTAAACCCTTGAAATTGATGAATAAGGCGCCTGAGAATACACACAATTTAGGAATGGGAAATTTCGCATTTTTGCGAAACTGCCTAAATTCTGTAAAGCTTCTAAGCCTCTCTATAGCTTTGTCATCTCAATCCCTTTACGCCTTAGATTCTGCTCGAGCTTTTAAAGCTTCAAATAGTTCAGCTTCTACTAATATTTCAAATGTCCGAAGATCAGATAGTTTTATTTGGAGACTTTTGTTGGGTTCACCCGACACTTTGGAAAGTTTAAAAACTATTGTGGATCCAGTGAATAAAGACCCGTTTAGCAAGATTGAAGAAGAGCAAATTAAAGAGCAAATTGAAAATTTTTCCTCTGGTAGAATTAAAATTGAAGAATTTTCAAAAAATTTGTTTAAAATTATTGATGCAAATCCCGACCGAGATAGTGCCACAAAAGCTTCAATAAAACACAATGTCTCTTTGGCTTGGGGATTACCTTCTCCATCCGAATCACAATTTGTTGATCTTGCAAAATCAAAAGGTCTATCGACGGCAGTTATCGTTGGCGAGTCTAAGATTAATGCGGATTTACTAAGAATAGCTAACTCCTCCAGAATTGATGCGCAAACTGGACGTACATTAGTCGCCGAGGGATCTAAATCAAACTCTGAAATTGATGACGCTTCTGCGGCTTCTGAGGGATCCTCTTTTGTCGCTTCCGATGGTTCCGATGAAGAGGCTTTAAATGGTCGACCAGTTTCTAAAGACGATGCCACTGAAATCGCATCTGTTTCTAAAAGTGAAAGCGGTGGAAATAAAAAAATTGATTTAAATTCACCAAGTGGAAATTCAATTCCTACGCAAAGTATCGCATTGAATTCGCCAGTAATTAGCCAAGACAATGCCGTCATGGCTCCTCCAGATACGGGTGTTGTAAATTCGGCTGTGGGAGTGGGTGGAATTGCGTTGGCGGCAACATTAGTCGATCGAAACTTACGGTCTTCTCCGCTTCGTCGCCCTTCGAGTGTGACGACTTCATCGCAAGCTGTTTCTCCAAATTCTTCAGCAGCTTCTAATACGGTATCTTCTTCGGCTTCAGCAGTTTCACCAGTGGCCGTAAGCGATCTTGGTACGACTCCATCAAGTGCGTCGCTAAATTCACCTCACACTTCTATAACTGCAGCGGGATCTAGGATGCCAGCCAGTGTTGTGGCCGCTCCAATTCCAGCTCAAACTTCTTTTAGAGCCCCAGTGACTTCAAACTTTGAGGCACCGAGAATGCCTGAATTTAATACTATTCCGAGTGGACTAAATGGTGGTGTGCATTCTTTGCCTGAACTTGCGTCTTCTGCTCCAGCTAGAGCTGAAAGACCTTATACTCCTCCGCTGCTTCCAATCCGTAATCCAGAAACTGCATCGGCTGGTCCTAAATCTCAAACCGGTGGCGATGCTATGGGCGCTGAAACAAAGAGTGCTCCTGATTCTAAGCCAAAAGTTCAAGTAGCGGACAATGATGGAGCTCCTAAAAAATCAGATCATATTATTCGTCCTGAAGAGGCAGACCCAATAGGTCGTCCTAGGGTTGCTCCAGGCCGTGATTGTCTTGATATTTTCCGCGCTATGGCAGCCACTCATTAAAGGTCAGTCTTTTGACGTTAAAGTTATTCTAAGAATCAAATATTTGTTCACTCTAAGACTATAAGCAAAGCTACAATACTAGGGTGCGTTGGTATATTCTCAAAAATCGTCGATTTGAAGGACCTTTTGAAGAGCCTGAAATTCGCATGGGACTTCAAAAGGCCTATTGGACAGCGCAAGACTTTGCATTAACCGAAGAGCTTTTAGAACGTGAAGAGTTTAATTATATGACCGTGGCCCAGGTTTTGGGTTTGTCGCCTAAGCCTGTAGAAATTCAGCAAGATAATATTGTGAGCTCCGAAAAGAGCGAGGAAGAGCGTGAGGAAGTCACTAGAATTTTCGAAGAATCGCTCGAAGCGGGAGATTTAGTTCAAAAGCCCAGCGGCGATCCTATTTCAACTACAAGCTCTACCAAGATCAATTATGAAAACCTCTCTAATGATACGAATGAAAAAAAGTCTTCGATATCTTTAAAATTTGGAGAATATTTTCAGAAAAATTGGCGGTATGGAATAGGAATTGTTTTTGCAGTTATTGTTTTAGCATTTATTTTTGAAGGTTCTGAAAATAAAACTGTAGAAAAAATTGAACGAATGCCCGCTAATGCGCAGGATGGAATCGCCAGAAATCCAATTGTAAATTCTCCTTCAATTGTGCGTCGACCTTCGTCTGGAAACAAAGCTTTAGCGGCCCCAAGAATTCAAGAGCGACCTCGTGTGCTGGATTGGAGGGGGCCCTCTGCTGCTTCTGCCGTTGTTGATAATCCTATTGAGGCTATTCCTGGGCGGAAGAAAAGTGCTCCAAATACTAAGAATGGACGAAAAACTCCTGGAAATGAAGACACTTCCGAAGAAGCTGGCGATGAAGACCTTCGCGAACCTAATGGAGAAGATGCAGAATCGGTCGATGAAGAAAACGTTGATGCCGATGAGCAGGATGATGTAGAAGATTCACAAGATGTCGCTGATTGAAATTACAGACAATGTTGCGCAAATGGAGCAGGATGCTCTTCTGCAAAGATTTGTGAAATTTGCGCGAGACAATCAGCTATTTGAAAGCAGCGAGAAAATTTTATTAGCGGTCTCAGGCGGTGTGGATTCTTCTGTCTTAGCTCACTTAATGAGTCGAGCTCAGAGAATTTTAAATCTTGATTTGGCTATTGTTCATGTTGATCATTGTCAGAGGGGCGAAGCTTCTGAGCGCGAAGCGCTATGGGTTGAAGTTCTGGCCGCCCGTCTTAATATTCCATTTCACAGCGTGAAGCTCAAGGTGGATCACGGACTTTCTCAAGATGAACTTCGCGAAGAGCGAAGAGTCGAGTTAGAGGTTCTGTTAAACAATATTGGATTTAAAACTATCGTGACGGCTCATCATGCCGACGACAATGCTGAGACAATTTTGATGAGGGTGATTTCAGGGAGCGGAGTTCAAGGGCTTCGAGGAATGAAGCCTATTGAAGGCTTATGGAAAAAACCATTGCTCTTTGCCACACGTGCCGAAATTTTTGAATACGCGCGTAGGAACACCGTGGCCTGGGTTGAAGACCCCAGCAATCAGCGAGGACAATATCTTCGTAATCGCGTAAGAAATGAAGTCTTTCCAATGTTGGAAAATCTGAGACATGGATCGATTGCCAATATGGCTCGATTAGCTTTTAGGTTGAACCAAGAAGAAACAGAATGGGAGCAATGGTTGGAATCTCAACTGGCCAATGTGGGTGAACAATTTCCTTTGTCACTTTTTGAAGCTTGGCCTCGCACTTTGTTGCGAAGGGCGATTCGCCATTGGATGAAAGTTCTTGATGTTTTTCCTCTTCCTAATTTGGTTGAAGCCTTGCTCAATCGCGAAGAACTTGTGCATGAAAAAGGTGTTTTTCTGTTGCGATCAGATCACTTTGTTTTTTCTCGTGAAAATATTTTTGGTCAAGCCTGGCGACAGCCTATTCCGATGACAATTCAGCAAAGAGTGTTTTTAGGGCAATCGATGGCTTGGAGCTTTTTAAATTTTAATGATGTCAAGAAATTTACAAGTTACGATTTTAGTATCATGCTTAATTTTAAAGTTTCTGGAATGATGCCGTCTTCTTCGGAAACTTTCTTAATTTGGGATAAATTGCCTTCTTCTTTTGTTATTCGAAAACCTGCATCAAGCGAAGTTACGGAATTACGTAGATATTTTGAAGCTGCCAAAATTCCACGGCCCTTTCATCGTGAATGGCCTTTGTTGGTTTCTGCTGAAAATCTTCGAGAGAAAATTGCCATAATTGGTCTTTGTCCATTCGAAAAATACGCTTATCAAGGGGTGGGGCGCTGTGTTGCCTTAGACTCTTTCTTTGAGGAGCGTTTGAGTCCTAAGTTAAGCCCATGATATCCTAATAGGATGAAATCGAATTTTCGTTTTGTTTTGATTTGGGTAATGGCGATTTTTGTAATCCTTTGGGTGGTGAGTAAGAGCCAACAGAATTTAGTGGCACCTAACTCCATTTCGTTTAGCGAATTTATATCGAGAGTCAAAGAAGGCAAAGTGGCCGAAGTGACTTTTCAAGGAAATAGCGAAATTCGCGGAAAGTTTATTGCTGATTTTAATAAAGGCGGAAATTTTCAAACCTTTGGCGATACTCGTTCAGAAGTTTATCTAAAATTACTGAATGAAAAAGGTATAATTCCAAATTATGAACCCGAAGCTAAAGCTAGTTTTTGGCAATCGGCGCTTTTGTCGTGGTTACCTATTTTGGCGATTCTTTTTATTTTTTATCTTTTCATGCGCCAGCTTCAGTCAGGATCTAATAAAGCTTTAAGTTTCGGCCAAAGTCGTGCAAAACTTTTTAATGAGAATCAAAGTAAAATTCGATTTAAAGATGTGGCGGGTTGTGACGAGGCTAAAGACGATCTCAAAGAAGTTGTAGAATTTTTAAAGAGTCCAAAAAAATTCACTCGACTCGGTGGTCGTATTCCTAAAGGTGTTCTTTTAATTGGTCCTCCTGGAACTGGAAAAACTTTATTAGCCAAAGCCGTAGCAGGCGAGGCTTCTGTTCCGTTTTTTTCGATTTCAGGTTCTGACTTCGTTGAAATGTTTGTGGGTGTGGGTGCTAGCCGGGTGAGATCGCTCTTTGAAAACGCTCGTAAGGCCGCACCTTGTTTGGTGTTTATCGATGAAATCGATGCCGTTGGTCGACATCGTGGAGCAGGATTGGGTGGTGGTCACGATGAACGTGAACAAACGCTCAATCAACTTTTGGTGGAAATGGATGGTTTTGAAGGAACCGAAGGAATTATCATTATAGCCGCTACAAATCGTCCAGACGTTCTCGATCCCGCTCTCTTGAGACCTGGTCGTTTTGATAGAAGAGTGATGGTGTCCAAACCTGATCTCAAAGGACGACTTGAGATTCTCAAAGTTCATACAAAAAGGACTCCTATCGATGAATCTGTGGATTTAGAAGTAGTGGCTCGTGGAACTCCTGGTTATTCGGGAGCTGATTTGGAAAACTTAGTTAATGAATCAGCTATTCATGCAGCTCGAAGAGATTCTGATAAAGTTCAAAAAATTGATTTTGCAGAAGCTCAAGATAAAGTTTCAATGGGATCGGCTCGTAAGAGTATGGTCATTAGCGATGAGGAGAAAAAGCACACAGCTTATCATGAAGCGGGACACGCTATGGTGGGCCGTTTGGTGGCTGGAAATGATCCTGTTCATAAAGTGACTATTATTCCCAGAGGTCCTGCTCTAGGAGTCACGATGAGTTTACCAACGGAAGATCGTTACACTTTAACTAAGGAAAAAGCAGAAGCCCTTATTGCTTATATGATGGGTGGTCGTTGCGCAGAAGAAATTATTTTCAAGCATTTTACTACTGGTGCTAGTAACGACATTGAAAGAGCTACAGACTTAGCTCGTAAGATGGTGACTGAGTGGGGAATGAGTGAGCGCCTTGGGCCTTTAAATTTTGGATCCAAAAACGACAATGTGTTTTTAGGGCGTGAACTGGTTTCTCATAATACTTATAGTCCTGAAACTGGGCAGCTTATCGATCAAGAAATTCGTGAAATTGTTGAGCGCAATCACACTAAAGCAAAAAAAGTTCTTAGTGATAATATTGAGAAATTGCATGCCATGGCGGATGCTTTGCTTGAGTATGAAACCATTGATGCTCAAGATATCGATGCAGTATTTGCAGGTAAAAAAGTTACAAAAGAGATTTTATCAACTTCGGGCTCTAAGGCGAGCGAATCCAAAGACGGCAGCGAAAAATCTGAAGTGTCTTCGGGTGGAGTTCTCCCTATGGGCAAAGCCGTGAAAGTTTAAGACGGTAATATGTGATGAACGGCGGATTCTTACCACAGCTTTTTTTTCAACTGAGGTGGCAAGATCTGCTCGATGTATTGCTCGTTTACTTTATTGTATATCGATTGTTGCTTTTAATTCGTGGAACGCGTTCGGTTCAAATACTCACTGGATTGGGTGTTTTATCGCTCATGTATATTTTGAGCGATCGAATGCGCCTCTATGTTTTTAATTACTTTTTAAAGCAATTTTTTGATTACATGTTTTTGATTGTGGTCATATTGTTTCAAGACGAAATTCGTCGAGCGTTGGCTAATATTGGTAAAAATCCATTTTTGTCGGGTTCTGCAGCCAAGAGTCGCTTGCTTCATGACATTGAAGAAATTTGCAGAGCCGCACAAAGTTTGGCCGCAAATCGTGTGGGAGCTTTGATAGCTATAGAACGGCAACACGGTTTAAAAAATTATTCTGAGGGAGCCACTCGCCTCAACGCTGATGTCTCTGCTGAGCTTTTATATTCTATTTTTCAATCAAACTCTCCTTTGCATGATGGTGCCGTGCTGATTGAAGATGGCCGAATTACGGCTGCAGGTTGCTTTGTCCCTGTGACTTTAGAGGCGGGACTTGAAAAAAGTTTAGGAACTCGCCATCGAGCGGCAGTAGGTTTGAGTAAAGAAACCGACGCACTTGTGGTCGTGATTAGTGAAGAGCGTGGAGAAATATCTTTAGTCGAACACGGAAACTTAAAGAAGAATATGAGCGCTGAGGAACTTCAAAAGCGATTGTTGAAAGCTTTTGAGATTTCTGCAGAAGATAGGGCTGTTGGATTGCGTGCCGACCGTGCGGCGTCTGAGGAGGCGAAAAGCTAATGTCTAGACGTCTTCAAAGAATGAAGCGGGATTTGTGGATGCTTCGAGGGATTTCCTTGATTTTTGCTATTTTTCTTTGGATTGCCGTTATTGGTGGCAAGCGAAGTGAAATTACAAAAGATGTTATTTTAGATTTTAAATTTAGAGAAGGAACTATTTTTGCCAATAATGTTCCCTCTGAGGTGAGTTTTAGAATTAGGGGGCCTCGTGCTTTCTTAAAAGAAATGGAAGAAAAGGATTTGCACATTCCAGTAGACCTCACTCAAACCCGTTTGGGCGGAAGCGAAATTAATTTTAGTGAAGACATGCTTGAAGTTCCACTCGGATTAGAAGTGCTTTCTGTGAATCCTAAAACTTTTCTAATTAGTCTTGATCAATCCGCTAAGAAACGTGTGCCTGTCAGAGCCTCTATTCAAGGAAGCATGCCCGAGGGGTTTAAAGTTCGAAGCGTGTCTGTGAATCCCAGCACAATTGAAATCGAAGGACCTAAGAAAACTGTTAAGTTTATTGAATCTATTTCTACAGAAGATATTCGAATTGACCCCACGAGTTCTGATAAAGAAATTCGAGTTAAATTGAATTTGAGTGAATATTTTGGTGTTAAAGTTTCTGAAAATTTTGATTCCGTCATGGTTTCTATAAATATGGATGGACCCATGCAAAGAAAAGAAATTTCAGGAATTCCTGTGCACTTAAAAGTGGGGTCTGGCAAATCGGCACAAGAAGTTAATCCTAAGTCTGTTAATGCTGTCCTTCAGCCCTCAAGCGTGAATTTTGTTATCGAGGGACCAGACGGAGTGATGAGTAAGATGGCTTCTCAAGCCGTTCAGGCTTGGGTTGAAATTCCCGATTCTAAAAAGGGCCGATTTAAGCAAAAGCTGCTTTGGCAGCTTCCTCCGCAGGTAAAAATGCTTCAGCGGAGCACAGACCAGGTCTTGGTTCGCATACAATAGTCTCTCTGGGCTACTGCCAAATTAAGATTGTGTTAAGATCTTAATTATTCATTGCATAGAAAAAGTTAATGTTTAAAATGGAAATAGGTGGGGGAACGTATGTTATTTAAACGAAGCGTCGCTTTTTTGACGTCTACCGCGTTTATGACTTCTCTAAGTTTCGGGGCTAATCAAAAGCCCATCGTCCGAGCTTATGCCAACACTGTAGAAGTTGCGGTCGATCAATTTAATTCTAATCTCGTAGATGTGGAACTTAAGGGTACGCCCTTGTTTCAAAGTGAAAATGTTTTTTCAGATAGCGATTGGATCGGGCTGAAGCCATTAATGATTAATGCTCAAAGAAGTGGCGTGCGATTGGCGGCTGATGATTTGGCGTTTATTGTTGTGGCTGAAGATGGATCGCATCAAGCTCGAGTGAGCTCTTCAGGAAACGGAAAGTTTTTATTGGAATTTAACGACAAAATAGCCGTCTACACTCCGAGTGGCGACCCCAATGCTGATATAAAAAACTTAGAAGCATTCTTTACGATTGAATCTAAAGGGATTGATGCCAGTGAAAAAGTTTCAGGTTTAAATAGATTTATTAATGAAATGCTTAATTCAATCATTCCCCAAGCGCACGCTATTAGTTCGGGGGTTGTTGCGGCAATTGTGATCACTGTAGCTGTAGTTGCGGCTATTTATTACATCACAAAGAAAACGACTAATGAGATTAAAAAAACGGGTGAAACAACTCGTGCCTCCATTGTAAGTACAACTCGTAGAGTGAATAGAGTGCTTGATGAAAGCGCTGATGCGATTAGAGAAAATAAGCAAAATTTAAGCGATGCCACTCGCAACCTTAAAGACACAACACAAAATTTAAAAGATGCCTCTCAAACTATTAGAGATAGAGCTGGAGAAGTTCATACAGGTTATTAAATTTTGATGACTAAGAATTTATCATTTTTTACTTTGAGCTTGGCGCTCGCTGCAAATAATTTCGCAGATACTAAAGCTGAGCCTAGGCGCCAGAGGGCTCATACGAAAGATGAAATTAATTTAAAGTCAGTGGAAGCTACGCTTAATGAATTAAACTCAAAGGCTTCAGTTCAAAAATCTATAAGTACGTTTTTGGATAAATCCCATTCATGCGAGTTTTCTTCGCTTTGTAGTCGATTGGCGGAGAATTCGCATTCAACAAGTTTTTATAAAAACTCTGATGGAGAATCGCTTCCAAATTATCCATTAAAAATGCTAAAAAAGACTCTTCAATATTGTAAGGCCAACCTAAAAGACAAAATTGAAAACTCTAAAAATCCTAAAAAAAATGAAGCAATGAGTTTTGAAGAACAAGCAAAGGCCGCGTCTGAAAAGATGAAAGCCAAAACTAAAAAGTTTTATGACTTATTAGAGGTTAATCAAGAAGAGGCTTCTTATGTGAAGATTTCTAAGGCTATGTTGGATCTCCCGCCTAGGGAAATTGAAGCAGGCTATGGAATTTATTCTGATCCAAAAAGTATTAGAAAAGACATTGAAGAGGCTCAAGTTAAATCTGGCCAGCATTTAAAACCTGAAACTGTTGATGCATGGGTCGCTTCATTGACAATGGATCAAGAAACTATGGGAAGTCAGCCTCATATGAATTTCCCCGAGATAGATTCCAGTGATGGGCCCTTTGATGAACAGTCACTCTTAACAACAGTAGCTGTCGCGGGTACTAAAGAAAAGGTTTTAGCTTTTCAAAAGCAATTTCAAGATTCACTCGATAAAACTTATAATTTATTTAAAGAAACTCAAGATCGAATCGTTAAAGTTTTAGAGTCTCGTATGAATTCTACAAATGGTGCTGAAATTAAATCGATGATTGAAAGAATTCGTAAAGTAAAAATGAATGTGCCTCCGGTAGGTGCAAGCTTTTCAGGTTTTGGTCCATGTGGAGCTGGGCCAAATGCTTTTTATGCTCCTTATGATCATAGTTTTACGGTGTGCCCTGAGTTTTTACAAATGCCTGCAGCTTCTATACAGACAGTGATTGCCCATGAGTTGGGTCATGCTATTGATCCTTGCACTGCGAGTTTTGCGTTAAGTGAAGCTGTTGGTGAAAAACATAAAACTGATGGATCTATGGGGGGTGGCTTTTTTGGGGCTACTGCAATGGAAGGTTATATTCCGTTCACTCCTAAACTGCCTGCTCAAAGAGAAACAGATTTGTGTTCAGTTGAAGACGGGATTGCCCGAGATTATTACAGATATACTTTGAAAGAACCGAAACTTCTTCCTGTGGCTACTGTCGTAGGCTTGACTCAAAATCCCTTTGCTAGCGTTGTGAAATGCTTAGAGAGTGATGAGTCAGTGCATGCTCGCATGGGAGATGTAGACGCCATTAAAAAAAGATTTGCCGATAAGATTAAAGCCATGGAAAATGAAGGTGCTGTTCCCAATTCTGCTGCGTTGGCGGATTTGAAAAAAAGGTTTGCATCACTCGAAAAGAATTGGGCTGATCATAGGGCGTGTGGCTTTGTGCCAGCTAAAGATCATAAAGGCACAAGCCAAATGCAGGAGGCTTTTTCAGATTGGATGTCTGGGCAGGTTATGTCGCAGAAAATTAAAGAAACTTCTGATGACAAGAAAAAAAATCGATTGGCTTTTGAAACAGTCGCGTCTTTTGCAGTGATGAATGGATGTGAAAATTTTCAAGGTGAGTTTTCTGCTCAAGTTCTTAAGTTAACAAAAGAAGCCGGTTGTACTCCGGAACAAAGTGATTTTGCAAAGGACTTAGCGGATATGAGTGTTCATAATGATGTGCATCCTGAAGATGAAGACAGAGTGACGAGAATTTTTATGGCCAATCCTGAGATACAAAAGAGTTTAGGTTGTGGTCAAAAGTCGGGAGTGAAAAATTGTGAGTAGTAAAAAGCTTCGTGGGATCGCAGTTTTATATTTTATTATTGTGGGAGCTCTGCAGGCTTCTCCTGAGAAGAAAAAATCAAAGACTCAAGAAGTGATTGAAGTAAAAACCTTAAACAAACTAAAGTATGCAACCCTTAATAGATTGGTGCTTAAAAACGATAAAGTTCTATTTAATGGTACAGAGCTGAGTTATCGAGTTTACCCATATGTGAGCGAGTCTATTGCTACTCTTCGAAATCTGGCTAAAGACCCTGTCCCGGATCAAGGATGTGCCGCTGGAACCTACACCCATACTTTGAAGAAAGCCGATAAGCTGACTCAAGTTAGTGGATGTTTGGAGTCTGCTCGAAGCGGGCAACTAAATTTGAGTCTCAAACGCCTAGAGCAGGGCCTCAGAATGAGCGTTTTACCTTAAATTTCTACTGTGCGACCTAAAGAGTGGGTGGGCTCTCCATAGGCTGTCCCTTTTATGTGACCACTCTTAACGTCGCACAGTAAATGCTTTGTCAAAGGCTAGGCTAGTGGATATAACTATAGGCTATGACTAAGAAACTCTTCGGCACCGACGGTATTCGCGGTGTGGCCAATCGTTACCCTATGACCGCTGAATTAGCCCTAAAAGTTGGACGTGCAGTGGCCCAGCATTTCAAAGGACAGGGTCAGCGAGTTGATAAATCTAGCGTAATCTTGATTGGAAAAGACACTCGCAGGAGCTCCTATATGATTGAACAAGCTCTAGCCGCTGGGGTTACCAGTCAGGGTGCTTTTGCTCTACTCGTGGGCCCGATGACCACTCCTGGGGTTTCATTTTTAACTCAAAGCATGCGCGCTGATGCTGGAATTATGGTGAGCGCTTCTCATAATTCATATGAGTACAACGGCATAAAACTATTTGGTCACGATGGTTTTAAGCTTGATGACGATATCGAAGAAAAAATTGAAAATATGGTTTTAAATGAAAGCCCCGAATCCTCCCTCCCCATTGGAGGTGAGTTGGGGCGAGCTAAAAGAATCGACGATGCTATGGGCCGTTATGTGGTTCATGTGAAGTCCAGTTTTCCAGCCAACATGGATTTGCGGAACATTCGTATTGTTCTAGATACAGCACACGGTGCTGCTTATAAATTTTCTCCAATTGTTTTTGAAGAGCTGGGTGCTGAAGTTATTCAAATTGGGAATAAACCCGATGGTACTAATATCAATCACGAAGTAGGCGCGCTCTATCCTTCTCAAGTTCAAGAACTTGTTGTTAAATATCGAGCCGACATTGGTATTGCACTCGATGGAGATGGCGATCGTTGTGTTTTTGTAGATGAAACAGGCGAAGTGGTTGACGGCGATCAGGCTTTAACAATTTTAGCAGCTGATTTGAAAAAACGAAAAGCACTCAAAAACGATACTGTAGTGGTTACTCAAATGAGTAATTACAGCTTAGATCAGGTTATGAAAACTTTGGGTATTAAAGTACTTCGTTGCCCTGTGGGCGATCGTCTTGTGGTTGAGCATATGCGAAGTGCAGGCTCAAATTTCGGAGGAGAACCCTCGGGCCATATAATATTCGGCGATTATTCGACAACGGGTGATGGCACCATGGCAGCTCTAGGCGTTTTGGCTGTGATGCGAAGAGAACAGAAAAAACTTTCCGAGTTGAAGAAGATTATGACGCCTTATCCTCAAATTTTACGTAACGTAAAAGTTAAACAAAAAAAAGATTTCACCACGCTTCCCGAAGTGCAAAAGTTGATCACTGAAGTGGAATCAAAATTAAAAGATCGTGGTCGATTGTTGATTCGTTATTCCGGGACTGAGCCGCTTTGTAGAATCATGCTCGAAGCTGAAGACCCAGTGGTTATTAAAAGCCTTGCTGATCAGCTCGAGGATGTTATTCGTACGGCATTGACTGTATGATTTTGCCAATCTTAAACGCAGAACTACAATCTCAAGCCGAAAAAAATTATAAAGCTCAAAATGTCTCCGAGTTCGAGATGATGGAAAATTTGGGCCAAAGCATGGCCTCCCGTCTCGATAAAGTATGCGCTCAGTTAAAACCCGATGCTGTTTATTTTTTAATTGGGCGCGGAAATAACGGTGGCGATGGGTTATCTGTTGCTCGTTATAGCACTACAAAAACTAAATTTATTTTTTGTTTAGATAGAGAGAATCCCTCTTCACTCAATGAAAAAGAATTTGAATTATTAAAAGCATCAAAAAAAAAGAATGAGCTTATTTATTTAGATTTTTCAAAAAATGATTTTAAAGAGATAAAGAAATATAAAAATTCAGGAAAGAAAGTTGTTATTGTTGATGCGCTCTTAGGTGTGGGTGCAAAAGATCGAGCTCCCGAAACTTCAACTATAAAGTTACTGAATTTTATTAAAGAAGCTCATTTTGCACGCTCTTATGTGATTGCTGTTGATGTGCCCTCTGGATTACTTGAGAACGCTAAACGTATTCATGAATTTAAATTTTTAAGAGCCCACGAAACTTTTTCAGTGGCTTCCGTTAAATTTTCGCAACTACACGACGATGGAGTGGCGGCCAGTGGAAGACTTAAAGTGTTTTCCTTGGGTAAGGATGTTTCCGAGCTTCTCACTCGTCAAAAATACTCATATATTCCAAGCGTCCGTGATGCTTTGGAGCTTTTAACTAAAGAGCATTCTGTAAAGCTTTACCAAGCATCTTCTGATCAACATAAAAATTCTAGAGGCAGAGTGCTCTTGGTGGGGGGAGAACTTCACCATGGTGGGGCTTTGAGGCTGGCTGCTGAAGCAGCAATGCGTTCGGGGGCGGGATATGCGACTGTGCTTCAGGAAGATAAAGACAAGTATTCAATCTCTGAACTTCAAGAATGGACTTTGAAAAGTTTTTCGGAAATTCAAAATTATGAAAATTTTTTTGATGATTATAGTTCTATAGTTTTTGGTTGTGGCCTTAATCCAAATGTGACTTTGAATTGGAATCCAAATTTTTGGAAGGCGTTGTCTCGATATAAGGGACTTCTTGTGGTGGATGCCGGTGGATTGATTCCATTTTTAAAAGAAATTTCTCATTGTGAAGCCGACCTTATTTTTACGCCTCATCCAGGTGAGGCGCATAGAATTTTAGAGGCCCTTGGAGAAAAGTATCCCGAAACTCGTTTTGAAGTTTTTGAAAAACTTAAGAGTTTACTTGTGTCTAAGAAGTATAAGGGCGCCCTATTGCTTAAGGGGGCCTATCCAATAGTTTCTGATTTAAACGAAGACTCGCGTCAGTGGATTTTTAATTTAGCGGATTCTAAATTGGCTAGTGCGGGGTCGGGCGATGTCTTGGCCGGTTTTTTGGGCGGCTTAAATAGGCAAATGGAAGTTCAATCACAAAAGGCTTTGTCGATACTTATGATGGGATTGTGTTCGCAGAAAATTGCTTTAAAAAAGCTCACTCAAAGTTCATTGGCCCGGGATATTTTAAAAGCCATGTGTGAAGCTCGTGAAAAGTTATGGCAAAATTAACCTGAGACATGAAATATTTTAGCGGATTAGTTTCAGAATTAGCCGATGATCTTAAAAAAGAAAAAATGCCTTATTTGATTTTTCTGGAAGGCCCATTGGGCGCTGGGAAAACAACTTTTAGTCAAGAATTTCTAGAACATTTGGGTGTGGAACCGGGTGCGGTTAAAAGTCCAACTTTTTTAAAAATGTTGGAATACACTCTGCCTCAAGGAAAAATTTTGCATATTGATTGTTATAGAATGGATCATTTCGATGACGTGGCCAAACTTTCTTTGGAACATTATTCCGATCAAGCCTTTTTATATTTAGTGGAATGGCCAGAGAATTTTGAAAAATATCTTGAAGAGTATCCCGAAGTGAAATCCCTAATTTCTTTTAAAAGAATTTGTAGAATTAAAATAAAACTCAGTGGCGAAAATCGAATTGTTCAAAAAGTTTGGGAAAATTTTTAGAATTATTTGCCTTTAATAAAATAGGAAATATCTCTGAAGAGAAAAGAGATGTGCTCGTGAGCGTTTTCGATTTCGTTTGCGATCACTTCGAGTTCGTCGAGTTTGAGGTGGAGCTGCTCAAGATCTGTAGCCTCGTCGGGGGGGAGGAGATGGCTAAGGTCTCGAGCAGCATTTCCAAAGTAGAATTGAACAACAGCATTCGGATCGCGGTTAGCAGACATAAATTCAACTTCCTCAATTAACAAGGTTGCAAGGCAGGTGCCACAATAACAGCACCCGGTTACTTGCATTTATTCTATTAATATCAATAACTTATAGCTTTAGCCGACTTTTGGTCTTTTTGAGCTTTTCAGCTAAAAATTCCAAGTTTTGGCGAGCAAGTGTCTAAACTTTAGTCGCAGTTTTGACTTCACTGCAATCTCTAACTAGTAATTGTTGAGTCCGTTTAAGGGCTCGTAGCTCAGCTGGGAGAGCACCACAATGGCATTGTGGGGGTCGTCGGTTCGATCCCGATCGAGTCCACCATTTGTCAATAAAGTCGAACCATCGACTGGTGGAAATAAAAAAAGAAGGGCCTCTGGGGGATTAACCCCAGAGGCCCTTTTGTATTTGTTGTGTCCGATAAAGTAGTGCGTATCAAAACCTTGCGGCGTGATTTCAATCTTGTGAATGATTTTTTTGATAATGGCAGCTTGGATCTCAGGTTTAGTTTCAGCTTCTTCGAGCAGCCCCCGCAGTCCTTCCGTAAAGCGGTTTAAATCAGCGTAATCAATTGGATCGTCAGTAGGTGCAGCATTTGCTCTAGCCTCATCATATTGCAGCTCAAGCGAAGCCTTAGAAGTTTGAAATTTCGATAACTGCTCGTAGATCACTTTAGGATCAATATTCTTCGGTAAAGTAGCAATCCTTTCAGCCAAAACCTCGATCTGGTTATCAAGACTTTTCATCTTCTTCTCTACCACTTCGACCTCGCTTACCTGCGTGTTTGCTGAGTTAAGTTTTCTAGCAGAAGTAATCAGATCTTCAGTGAACCTTTGATTAGTTAGAAATGCTTTCACATCCTGCCAGACAAGAGGCTCTATTTTAGCTGCTTGTATCCGGTGCAATTCGCAAACGATGCCCTTTCCATTGAGGCAGTAGTTCACCTTATTTGCGTGGCTGTGTTCATAGTAGGGAATCTTGCCATTTCTCCCATGCGCTGATTTCCCGCAAAGTTTTCCACCGCAAATCTTGCAACCAAGTAGCCCTGATAGCGTGAACGGATAGCGAAGATTCTTGTGAGTCCTCTTCTTAAAGCGATTCTTTTTTAGAAGTTCAACAGTCCGACGAAAGGTTCTGTCATCAATGATGGGTTCCCACGCAGCTTTTGATTCTTCCACTCCGTCTTTAGTTTTAAAGACCCGAGTGCCTATGTACGTTTTGTTGTTTAAAATGTGATGAACCATATCGATGCGAAAGATTTTCGCTCTTGGCCCACCACCTCCGATGACTCGCCTAGGAAGCGTAAGCCCCGTGTCGTTAAGCCACCTTGTTGTGTGCATCATGGTTTCTAGTTCTAAGAACTTTTTAAAGATTATTTTTATAATCTCTGCTTCCTCAGGGACAATCGCAAGATGTCCTGGCTTATCTGGATCAATCTTGTAACCCAATGGGACGGAACCTCCATTATATAGCCCCCGCCTTGCCCTTTGATGAAAAGAATTCGAGATCCTTTCTGCTGTTTGACGTCTTTCAAACTCGGCAATGGTAGCCATAATGTTGAGGACCATTCCTCCTGTGGCAGATGAAGTATCAAAATTCTCTCGAAGACTTAAAAACTCACACTCATGCTTTTTTAGAAATTCCTGAAGCAGTGAGAAGTCTTTAATAGATCTCGTGAGTCTTGATAATTCTGTTACAAGAATGAGATTCACCTCTCTTTTCTCAATGGCTTGCATAAGCCTCTGGAAGCTCGGACGATTCATATCCTTAGCTGATTTCCCCGGATCAGAGAAAACCTGCGCCACTTCACCAAAAGGTGCGACCATGTTTTTTAGTTTTATAAAGTCTCGAAGTCGTAGCTCTTGGTTTTTTATTGAACCTTCGGGATTACCTGCTTGTTCCTCGGTACTAACGCGGACGTAAATTGCGATCTTAAATGTTTTATTCTTCATGCTGTCTTCCTTTCGTGGTCAGACAGGACATGAACCGAGGTACTCTGGCGAAAAATTTGCTGGCTCCTCACATTTAACAAGATCATCCACAGTTCTTCAAGTCGTGCTTTCATTTCCTCGTTATCTATTGCGCTGTATTCCGTATTAGCCGCCGTGCATTCCCAACGACGTTTCTTATTCATTCATATTCCTTTCGATTGTTCTAAATGTTCCCGTCCTCCGCCCGCTCCTTATCCACAAAAAATAATCTTCAATTCCACACACCTTGCCCCCGTAATCCTGCCGATCCGACCTGACCTCTCAACATCGTAGAGGGTGAGAGGTCAGGTCGGATCGGTGGGGTGTAGGGGTTAACAGCAAGGTGTTTTTCCTAGTATTTGAAATAACTTATATGTGTGTGCATTTGCGGGCGGGCCAAACATTCAGTTTGGGTTTAGTTTTGAGTTAATAGGTAAGTTTTAAGCAGCAAGTGATGGTGTATCAGATAACTTACATGAGTCTGTCGGATCAGTAGGCCTAAAAATATCACTCACAAGTAGAAAGTAGAATTTTCCGGCGCTGTGGATTTTAAAGTCGTGTATTTTCTCGCCGATGACTTCAGTCATAATCTTTCTTTTTATAGTCTCTGAAGCCGTTACAAATAATACTTTTGAAAAAGATTTCGACATTCTGTAGTCGAGAATTATGCTGCGGTAGCGACGCTCGGATTTAGCAGTGAGTTCAAGTTCGATGGCAGTAGTTTCTTTTGTTTTGGGATCGATCATCACAAAGTCAGGTACTCGTGTTTGGTCGCCGATTCCTTTGACGTAGCGGCTTCCTTCCACAAAAGCATTTTTCGGATGTCTAGTTTTGAGTCCTTCCACTACATCAAGCAGTAGCAGATCATGCTGGAGTTGCTGAACCCGTATATCCGGTACGCTTTCACTAAATGTTTGTGATGCAAATTTATTTGCAAGCGTTCCAATCCCTAAAGAGGTGATTTTTAGAACTGTTCCAACATTTGTGAAGCGAAATGGATGTGTCAGGCTGGCAACTCTTATTCTTTCAAGGAAGTCTCCTTGTTCTAGTTTCGTAATTCGGTTTGTAATTGTAGGCCAAGCATTACCAGTGAATATGTATCTCCTTATTTGTTCCATGCTCATCATTCGGTAGTCGTAAAGGTATTGAAGTAAGGCGAAATCCCTATCTGTTAAATGTAGTGAAGCTATCTTTTTAGAGGCCTCCGTTTGCTTCAAATTGCACCTCCTCTGTAAGTTGCACTCCGCTAACCATGACACTCAAAACACCGCGCCCGTGCGAGAATGCCTTTAGCCTATTGGGATGAATCCTGTATTGCTCAACTTCTCTGAGCGACATCTCGCCAGATTTATTTGTTCCCATGACTCCTTTACTCGCGCGTTCCGTTTCTTTCGTAGTGGTAAAAGTTCCAAGGTGTCTTGCAAAGTAGTCAGCAGTATCTGGATCATTTAGCCCAAGTAAAACCTTTGTATTCGTGTTTACATTTACTGTTTTAGCGAAACTTGGCGACACTGATTCTAAATCGCCCATGCTTTGGTGCGAGAGATGTACGGCAACTCCCTTGCTACGAGCTTTGTTTAAAAACTGCTCAAAGCCCTCGTAAACAAATGCTGAGAATTCATCAATAAAGAGGGTTGCAATAGGTTTTTCAGCATCGCGTTTTGCAGATGCCCAAGCAATTGATTGCAGTATGAGCTTACCTAAAACTTTGGCTGTCTTTTGGTATTGCATAGTAGGAAGCAGTACGATGAGTGCAGCGTGAGTGTTGCCCTCGATACCATCTGGATTCATAACTTCCTGGATACTCACATGAGTTGCTTCTGTTTTAGTTGAGTTAGTAATCCCTCTAAATACCCCAGTCGTGAATGGTCGAAGCTGAGAAAGTATCCCAGAAAACCTTTCTTCTCTTTCGTTCACTCTCATCTGAGAAATCTTCATAAATTCCTGCATTGCGATGCTTGGAAGTGGCTTGGACTTGTTTAAACTTTCCAGGAATTGCTGTGGGTTTGATAAGGCTTCATGCAAATCCTTTAGGGTTGGAACATTTCCCGCTGCCTCCATTAATTCCAATGCACTCAAAGTCGCTGAGTATTGCACTTCTCTGAAATACATAGAATCAAACTCAAGCGATGCAAAAAGTCTGTCTGCCACTTCATGCGGATTTCCGCCTTCAAGAGGATTTATCGTGCAGCCATAACCATCAGGGTTGAAGACATGTATTCTTCTATCAGTGAAGTTTCCCCATTTTAGAATTTCTGAAACAATTGAGTAGTCCCCCTTTCCATCGATAAGTATTGGCGACAAGCCTTGTCTCAAATCGCGAGCAAACCACGGCACGATAACCGATTTAGTTTTTCCCCTTCCAGTTGATCCTATAATTTGAACGTGTCCTTTGCGTTGTTCAGGCGTTAAGTAGATGGGCCTTTGACCTTGTAATGTGTTTCCAATGTAAATTGCTCCCTCTTTTTCGTAATTTTTTTCGCATATTTTTAGTAAAACATTGCGCATCCATTTCTCGGGATTTCTTCTTTTCCATGTGTCATAAGCAAGCATTCCAAGTAGTCCCACGGACATTATGATCACGAGCCAAATGAGGTAAAAGTAAGTTCTGTAGATGTATGAGATGGTTCCTCCATACTCATTCCAAAAGACTCCAATCATGAGCGCCCCCACGATTGTTGCTGCCCCGTGGGCATCGGCCATTGTTATTTCTTGTTTCTGATTTGTGTTCTGCATTTATCTAATTCTCCTTCTTTTCTTTCTTGTTTTTATGTTTGGATTTAGCGGTAAAAACATTTCAAAGCTGTGGTACACGACGCAAGCTAGCGACCAGAAAAGCAGGTAAGTGGTTGCGGGAAAATGGATTGATTGTAGACTTGAAATGTCTAGCAGTGGGATAAGCGAGCTATTGCGCTTGAGGTGACCAGTATTGAGTGATCTAGGTACTATAAAGCGCAAACGGGTGGGTGTTTTAAGGTACAATATCCATAACTACTCGATATTTATAGAAATAAAAGTACTCTTAGCCCCCTAGTATTTTCTCCAAGTTTTAGTCGCGCAGTGTTATAATGGCTCACCCTTGAGAACTGCCAACCAAAGGCGACAAGCCGCCCACTCATGGACTGAAGCAAAGCTTCAGAAGGTGACCGACGACCTCACTCGTGAGGGCTTCTTCAGCCCAGAGACTAGGCCCATGCTCCCCAGATCCATGCGCTTTTCAGTGGGAGCTTTTGCTCCTCAGTACAGAAATTACGATCCCGAACTTGGACCAAAAAAGAGAAGCTCGCTCGATAAACTCTTTAGAGACCTTCCCTCAGAACGAGTCGAGCTACTCACTAGCAAGTGCCACCTTTTTCTTCAAGACGACCCTACCGCCAACATTATTAGGCGTCCTTCGCAGAGTTTGCGCGAGAGCATCTGCCGCGATCTTGTTGAGAGCGGGCAGCTCGATTCTTACTCCACAACTTTTCGACTCACGGCGTTTTTGATCTCACGAGGTATCAGGGACAGGGAAACAATCGAGGAGCTTTTTGACCAGCGCCAGCTGACCTACAAGGAGTTTGAATCCGAGCAGCCCAAGGTCGAAAGGCTCATTAGCAGCGCAAAGGCGCACTACTTTGAAAAACGCAAAGACATTCCTGATAGCATCAAGCCGGAGCTATGGGAGAAGCTTGAAGCTGCTTGGCGTAGTCTTAGCATCAAGCAAAGATCCGCCCTAGATATTCACATTATGAGCGATGAGCCATTGAGCCTTGGGGCTGCTGCTAAGAGACTCAAAATTTCCAAGGCTTCTTTTAAAGAGCGAGTTCAATTTGCGAAGAGGAAAATACAAAAGAACCTCCAAGAGCTAACAAGTATGAAGATCCAGGAGCCAATCAGAGTAAAAACTCCAAAACCATCCATTAATGCATACAAGCTTCGTAAAGACATACCCTCTTCAAAACAACTTCAGGACTGGATAAACAAAACTAGCATCGAGACTAGGTATCTTGACCAAGGAAGTGTTTTTAAATTTGAAATCAATAAATACAATAACGATTAGTGATTTAAATTTTGTCGCGACTCCTTAAATATAAAAGACGTCCTAACACCTAACCTTACCCAGTGCTTGGAGGTATATCACTTTGCGATTCAACTGAAGCACCGGTTTTAAGTCCAAGTACAAAATAACCCAATGCAAGTGCTCCTACGGTAAAAACAGTATCACCTAATACCCTGAGCCATCTGAAAATATCCAAGATGCTCTGTTGTTGGAATTCAGCCGACCTTGCATACCAGTAACCGTGATTTACACTCGCCCATGTTTGAAACAATCCTACAGGAAGTATGCTGATTACCGTCATTAGCGCCAAACCAATATTGAGAGACCAAAAAGCAAAGCGAATTGTTTTGTCTTTCCAAATATTTCTCGCAGCCAGTCCTTTTAAAACAAAAAGCATCAGCCCAATGCCAAGCATGCCGTAAACCCCAAAGAGTGCGGCATGACTATGGACCGGAGTTGTGTTGAGTCCTTGCATATAATAAAGGGCCATAGGGGGATTGATCAAAAATCCGAATATTCCGGCACCTACGAAATTCCAAAATGCCACGGCAACAAAAAAGTAAATGGGCCACTTGTAAGCCTTAAGCCAGGCCGACGCCCGACTTAAGGTAAGATTATGATAAGCCTCAAAACCGATAAGAATAAGCGGCACTACTTCAAGTCCACTAAAGGTCGCTCCAAGTGCAATCACCGCCGTCGGAGTACCGGTAAAATACAAATGATGAAATGTTCCTATAATTCCACCCGATAAAAATATTGTGGTCGAAAATAAAACGGTAGCTGTTGCAATTGAAGCACGAAGTAAGCCCATGCGCACAAAGAGAAAGGCGATCACGACCGTAGCGAATACTTCAAAGAATCCTTCAACCCAAAGATGAACTACCCACCATCGCCAGTATTCCGAAATTGCAAGATTGGTGCTTTTTCCCCACATGAGCCCAGCGGAATAAAACAGCGCGATGGCTCCACAAGAAATTAAAAATAGAGCAAGCAGATTTTTATTTTCCTTGGGATTTTTAAACGCGGGTTTTATAGATCTCACCATTAAAAATAGCCATAAGAAAAGTCCAACCACGAGAAAGATCTGCCAAAACCTTCCTAAGTCCACATACTCGAATCCTTGGTGTCCAAACCAAAAATTTGTATCGAAGCTCAATCGTTGCATGATCGCAAACCATTGGCCTGCCATTGAACCCACGACAATTATTAAGAGCGCAACAAATAAACAATTTACTCCGAGGCGTTGATACTTAGGCTCGTATCCAGAAACCGCAGGACCAATAAAAAGACCCGTGGCCAGCCACGAAGTTGCAATCCAGAAAATCCCAAGCTGCAAATGCCACGTGCGAACGACGCTATAGGGAAGATATTTAGCAAGTGGAAATCCGTAGAAGGCAGTGCCCTCCACTCCATAATGTGCCGTTACAGCACCTAAAATTACTTGCACGAGTATGAGTGCCATAACCACCCAAAAATATTTCAAGGTAGCACGCATAGAAGGTGTCGGATTGAGCGCTAGCAAGGGATCACTTTTGGGAATCTCTGCCTGCGGAACCTTTTCATCCTCGTCTTTATGGGAAGCGTAATAAAAAGCAAGAAGTCCGATTCCAAAAAGTAGGAGAATAACACTAAAACCCGTCCAGATTTGGAGCGAAGGCGGAGGAGTATTTCCTACAGTCTTGTCAGGAGGCCAATTGTTTGTGTAAGTAATTTTTTGATTGGGACGTTCAGTGACGCAAGCCCATGCGGTCCAAAAGAAGAAGGCATTAAGTTTTCTCATTCGCTCTGGATCTTTAACAACAAACTCTGGCATCGCATAAGCATCGCGCAATTCAGCCTTTGAGGGATCATTCATAAAGAGTCCTTGATAATGTTTGGCGACGACACTCATTGATCGAGCCCTATCAGCGGAGACGCTGATTATATTTTTTTCTGAATCAAAGGTATTTTTACGAACTTCGCCTTGAAGTTCCGCTTCGAGGTATGCCTGTTCAGGTGCGCTCAACTGATCGAGATTCTTCTGATATCTTTCTTGCGCCTTTATAGTAAGTAACTCAACAGCTTCTCTATGTAACCAATCTGCTGACCAATCGGGTGCCACATACGCACCATGCCCCCAAATTGAACCCAATTCTTGTCCACCTGTGGATTGCCAGACTTGTTGGCCTTCTCGAATATCTGTTCCGGTGAAAAGAATATTTCCCGACGAGTCCACTACAGACGCTGGTATGGGCGGTGATTGACGATAAATCTCCCTACCAAAATATCCAAGTACCGAAAATGAAGCCAAGATGACAAATATTAAAGAATACCAAAGTTTTTTATAACTACGTTCCACGCTCTTCCTTTCGAAGTTCAATTACAGCTAACTCCTAAGATTATATAATTGGACATATATGTCCAGTATTGAGTAAAAGGAAATTAGCCAAATGGGAAAAGGAGTGGAAGCATGTTAGAAATTAAGATGTGATTTCTCAAACGACCGAATATGCCCTGCGAGCTATGGTCATACTTTGTTCAGACATTGAGAGGCAATGGACGACCGCCGAAATTGCTAAACTTTCGAAAGTTCCACCAGATTATTTATCCAAAGTTCTTCAGCAATTGACGAAGGCAAAGCTTATCATGAGTCTGAGAGGCGCTAAGGGCGGGTTTCGGTTGTTTAAAAAACCCGAAGAGCTAACGATTCTTGAAGTTGTACAAGCAGTTGATCCTCTACCGCGCATACGCAAATGTCCCTTAGGTTTAAAATCGCATGGCACGAATCTTTGCGCACTTCATAGGAGGCTTGATAACGCTATGGAGTTGGTAGAGAAGGCATTTGCCAGCTCGACTTTAAGCGAGTTAGTTCCAACAAGAAGTTTAGTTAAAAACTCTACTCCTTGTGAGTTCCCACTTGCTAAATAAACTTTTGAACAAGCTACTAGACTTTAAATGTGAGCGCCTCAAGAAGGCTACTTCTTGTATAGATGTACAATATTTAATTGACTCCAGTCTCAGTAGAGATCTTCCTTAGGAGAAGGAATATTACTCAAATGTCTAAAAATCTAGCTAATCCTTACCGCCCATTTTTCTTTGTTGGGCTCTTTGCTTCTCTTATCGGAGTTTCAGTTTGGATCGCAACTGCGCTCATTCCCAGTCTCCCCTATCCTGGCCGTCTTCATGCGCATCTAATGATGGGCGTTTTTCTGCTTAGCTATGCCATTGGGTTCTTGATGACGGCACTTCCTCGATTGACCCAAACCCCAACAGCTCATCGCTACGAATTTCTTAGTACATCACTTTTAATGGGATGGATTGTTACTGTTGGTGTTTATGATTCTACAGAAAAAATGTTTTTTGTAGGCACCTTAGTTACCTCTATCTTCATTTTCTTCTTTGGCATTCGAAGATTTATTCGCACAGAAGTCCCAATTCCAAATTTTTTTCCAATGCTTTTCTGGGGAATTTTTTCTGTATTCTTAGGGTCGATACTTGTTCTCACAGGTCAACCCACAGTAGGTGCAGCCTTATTCTACCAGAACTTCATGCTTTGCCTTGTTCTTGGAATTGGAACCTTTTTGATTCCAAGAATTCTGGGTATCCCTCAAAAATCAAAAATCGGAAACAAATGGATTTTCTTTTTGGTTGGCTTGCTTATGACATTGTCTTTAGTCCTCTATGAGGTTTACGGTTATTTCTGGGCGCCTTATCTTAGGGCAGCGTTAGCGACTGGTTTAGTTGCTTTCGGTTGGAAAATAACTGCTAAGAATGAGCGAAAAAATGCAGTTGGTGTCGGTATAAAAATTGCGACGATGAGTACATTGATTGGATTGTGGGCACTGGCAATTACGCCTCAATACCGACTTGAAGCGCTTCATACAATTTACATTACCGGATTTAGCCTATTAACCTTTATGGTCGCATCTAGGGTTATACTTTCTCATGGTAACTATGGACTCAGCGCTGAAGAAAAGAATCCATATATCAAAACTGCAATATTCTTCATCTGCCTTGCCGCACTCACAAGAATAGCAGCTGTATTTATCCCCGAAAGTTATGAAAAACATTTAGCCTATGCTTCGGCCTCTTTTGTAATTGGAGCTACAGTATGGGCAAAGTATTTCTTACCAAGAATTTTTGAAAACTTTGGGCAACTTGACTCTTAAAAAAAATCCTAGTTTTGGCTAAAGTTTTTCAGCCATTATGGAGCGGCTCCTGTTACAAAACTGAAGTCACTATTTTTTGTATAGATTTACAATTGAAGCTTTAAGTTTAGGGTTTTGCAGTAATGCTATTTCACCGCGAGAGACGCCCCAAAGCGGCTGGCTATCAGGATTCGCCATTAATCCCGTTCGCTTCTCCAACAATCTTAGAAATCGTTTAAACTGCGAAGCGCCACCTGTAAGATAAATTCCATTATCAACATGATAACTGGAAAGATCAGGGGATGACTTTTCGAGAAGGTTGAGCACACTTCCAACGATTCTATTAAAAAGGTTATCTAAACACGTTTCAATCTGTGGAAGTTCTAAATTCAAGGTAGAGGGGAGCCTGCGAATTGTATCTGTGCCGTGAATTACAATTGGCTGCAAATAGGAATCAGGATGTTCTTGGGCTACAGTGTCTAATAATCTAAGTGCTGTTTTTCTACCAATTTCGAAATCAAAAGATTTTCTAATAAATCCTATGATTTGTTTTTCAAAATCAACTCCACCGATTCTTAGCGAAGAATTAGCAACAATTCCACCGAGGGAAAAAATCACTGCCTCTGTAATTCCTGCGCCCACATCTACTAAAACCACTCCCTTTTCTTTTATAAAATCAGGAATAAGCCCTACGGCAGCGGCTACCGGCTCGGGGATATGCTCTGCTTCTCCATATCCGAGACTTTTAGCCACTTCAGCAAATGCATTGTATTCAACCGGCGTAATATCTAAAGGAGAAGAAATAAGAATTGTATGTCTTTTGAATCTGGCTAAATTTAAAGATTTAAATATGGCTTTCAGCAACAATTTACAATGATCAAAGTCACTGATAACTCCTTCACCAAGGGGCGAAATAAGCTTGTAATGGCCTGGTTCGCGCTCAAATAAATCTTCCGCAATTTCTCCCATAATTAGCTTCGAATTCTGCTCGTTTGAACGAGCCGCCACCGAAAGCTGTCTAATCAGAATTTGTTTTTGATCAGAAACTCGAATATTTCTTGTCCCTAAATCTATTGCAATTCCTGAAGAAGGAAAAAGTGGCAAATTGAACATGCTCTTTTACATTCTAATCTATATCTACTGAAAACGATTTATTATTCTTCCTACTTTAGTGTCAGCGCCGCGAAGATAAGTGAAAACCCAATCATTTCGATGAAAAACCTGTAGTAAGTATTAATTTTCGAGGAATACAGTTTAAATACTAAGCGTGATATACTGAGGATATGCTCTGCAAGGTAAAAATGATCATTCTTTCCATTCGGGACAACTAGCCTATCGGGGCTAGTGCCCCGCTCAATACATCACACACACTTCCATTTTCTTGTTAATCGAAAGGAAAATTACATGAACAACGTTCAATCATTAGTGCTTAAACAAAGTGACTTTCAAAGGATCTCCACTTTGATTAACTCCAATAACTCAGAAATCACCCATATGCTTGAAGATGAGCTCAATCGTGCTCAAATTGTAAAGGACCATCAACTCGCACCAGAGGTGGTGGCTATGAATTCACGCGTAAAGTTTCGAAATCTGGAAACAGGCAAAGAATTAAGCATCACATTGACTTATCCTGAAGAAAGCAACGTAGAAGAAAATTGCATCTCAGTATTGTCACCCGTTGGCGCAGCCCTCATAGGCTTGCGAGTTGGACAAAGAATTGAGTGGCCCTTTCCAAATGCTAAGCAATGCACACTCGAAGTACTTTCAGTTGCCCAACCGGTTAATATCTCGTGAAGTACCGTCAAGTTTAGCGATGATTTTAGGGCGCCAATCCTCCTATAGGCGATGACGCGCCGTTTCGACACTGCGTACTTTGTAAGGTGCAGAGCGTAAAGATATAAACACTCAATGCATACCGATCAGCTTCAAAGACGTCGACGACTACTTTTTATTTGTGCCTTGTCGATGCTTCTGGGTGGATTGGCGGTGCTCGTCGCTAAAAGTCTTTTGTTACTTATAAACTTAGTTACAAATGCGGCTTACCATCATCAATTTTCATTTTCTCCAGCTTCTCCCTGGGCTCATACTTTAGGATTTTGGAGCATATTCATTCCTGTGATTGGTGGCCTTGTCGTAGGTATCATGGCGCGCTTCGGATCTGTTGCAATACGAGGACACGGAATACCTGAAGCCATGGAAAAGATTTTAATTGATGACAGCCGAATTCCACGAAGAATGACTTGGCTGAAGCCTTTGTCTTCAGCAGTTGCCATTGGAACAGGTGGTCCCTTTGGTGCAGAAGGACCTATCATTGCCACGGGCGGTGCACTTGGGAGTTTGCTAGGCCAACTATTTCCAGTCAGCGGAACCGAACGCAAAATTCTTTTGGCCGCTGGCGCAGCAGCGGGAATGACGGCGATATTCAGCACACCTGTATCAGCAGTATTACTCGCAGTTGAACTCTTGTTGTTTGAGTTCCGAGCAAAATCTTTTATTCCAGTAGCAATGGCGGCTGCGACTGCGGGAACCTTGAGGCCATTGCTCCTTGATGCGGCCCCCGTTTTTCCGATGCCCAGTTTTGAAATGATTCGATCGGAAGCATTTATTGCAATTATTTTTCTCGGATTTATAATGGGTCTCTTGTCTGTTCTTGTAACTAAATCAGTTTATGCCGTAGAAGATCTCTTTGAAAAATTACCCATTCACTGGATGTGGTGGCCTGCCATTGGAGGGCTCGCAGTTGGAATTATTGGCCTTATTGAACCCCGCAGTTTAGGAGTTGGGTATGAAAACATTACAGCAGCCCTGAGTGGTAACTTTACAATAAGTGCGGCAATTGCTCTTTGCATTTGGAAATTTGTTTCTTGGGCGATTGCATTAGGAAGTGGAACTTCAGGAGGCACTCTTGCGCCTTTGCTAACATTCGGGGGCCTCTTGGGATTGGTAGTTGGACACATACTCATTTATTTATTTCCCAACTCAGGCATCGATCCTCACGTTATGGCACTTGCAGGAATGGCAGCGCTATTTTCCGGTTGTTCTCGCGCAGTGCTTACGTCAACAGTTTTTGTATTTGAAGCTACATTGCAACCCCTAAGCCTCATTCCACTTTTAACAAGTTGCTCCGTTGCTTATCTTATTTCAAGCCTGCTCATGGAAAATTCAATTATGACTGAAAAGATTGCACGTCGAGGTATTAAAGTGCCTCACGAATACCACCCACATCCCTAGAGTATAGCCTGAATCTCCTCACCAAAACTAAGACTCGTGTGCAGGTACCACTTATGATAGCGCTTAAGAGTGTCACTTCAAAAGAGCACCACCTCACCGGTGCGTATTTTTACAGTGGGTCACTCCAACCGAAAACTTTCCGAATTTATTCAAATTCTAGACTCTTATAAACTTAAGCTGGTGGTGGATATCCGCAGCATCCCTAAGTCTCATCACAATCCTCAGTTCGGCAGCCAGCGCTTGAAGAAATCTTTAGCTCGTCACGGCATTGAGTATATACATATGGCTGGCTTAGGCGGTCTCCGTCATGCAAGAAAGCATTCAGTAAATAAAGCTTGGCGAAATTCTTCATTTCGGGGCTATGCAGACTACATGCAAAGCGCAGAATTTTCTAAGAGTTTGCGACGTTTGATTGCACGATCAAAACGCAAGCGATTGGTAATGATGTGCGCTGAGGCTGTGCCATGGCGCTGTCATCGCTCCTTGGTCGGAGATTCTCTTTTAGCTCAAGGACTACCTGTCGAGGACATTTTCAACGTATCTTCGCATCGTCCACACAAACTGACTCCATTTGCAAAAGTTCGCGGGAAAAAAGTCACCTATCCCGTTAGCGCATTGTCTCGCAATTATGCGAGCGGATTAAAATCTAAAGAAAAAATATGATGTTTTAGGTGATACTTCGGCATCTTTTTTGAGCGATCTCTATTGTCTCTGTTTGTTCAATTGCGCCGCCATCTGTCTCCCAACGATCAGTAGCTCGGCTAAGACTCGAATTATAATCTTCGACAACTGGGTCGTGTGCTGAAGAAAGCTTTCGAACAATCGCAGCAATTACGATAAAAAACAATCTTCTAAAAGAACGAAAATTCATATTTTTAAAACCTTAAGCACTTGCGCCAAGTTCCCTTGGGAAAAAAAGTCAAACTACTTGATTCCTAATCAAGACCGAGAAAGCCATCCTCTGCTCTTTTTGCCATACGTTTGAGCGCCGCTTCACCAAAATCACTTCGCCAAATTTCATAAGGCACATCCTCTTCTATTTGTAGGTGATCACGTAGCGCGCTTTTAACAGATTTAATAACTGATCGAAAAGGTATTGGATGTGCTTCAAAAAGTTCGTGTTCAGCTGCATCAAGCAAACCCATTATGTGTTGGTGTTCTTCGTGCATCTGAGTGGATAGTCCGCCTGCGTCTTGTCCCTTTTGTTTCAAATATTCTACAACGGCAGGAAGATTGCTCTCTTCGAAACTTACATGATCCTTTAGAGCCAGCTTTAACCGTTGAAATATATCTATTGCTGCAATTTTATCGTCATCTAATAAGCAGCAAGTGCCTTCTTCCAGACGCCTAATAGCATCCATAATCAATCCAAAATCTGAAGATAATAGTTTTTTAACTGGTTGAGTTTTAATCATACTTTTCTTTCTATCGAACAATGAGATATTTTTAAAAACGTCCCATTTGAAGAATAGTTGAGCGCACCTATAGGTAGCAAGAAGTATTCCTTATCTACCGTTCTATGCGTAAGGAAACGGCGTTAACAATTGGCAGACGGATTTTCTGCGGTATTTTACAGTTTTAATCCACCGTAGTTTCAATGGGATTTAAAATATCGAACTGTGACGATGGCCTACCTACAACTTACAAACTTGATAGGTGGGCCGATATTTCACCTAAATTTTTTAGCTTCTTCTGTGAATACCGAAATTGGCTTCCAATCGATTTTTAGGACGTCCAAATTTGCCCTTTCAATCCTTCTTAGACACTCTCCTGATCTACAATTCAGCACCTCCGTTAAAGTCATACCTAAATAGTAAAGCGCATATGCCAAAAACAGTTTTCCAAGTAACGATTCCATGTCGAACCCTCATTTCCTGAGCCGCCTGAGATTCATTTTGATACTGGTAGTTCCCAGCCCAAGGTGCTTCGCAAGTCGCTCAATTGTCCATTTGTCGACCCACCGTAGTTTTGCCAGCTCGGTAAGGTCGACTCGGTCTTTTCGCCAGACTACCTTTCTCCCTATGGAGACGGTTAATGCCTGTGGTTCGACTAGATTAGGACCGCCTCCACCAAAAAGCGGAGCCCCCCACGGGGGCGGCGCTTTTTGAAGGCCAGGGTGGGGTAAAATCCCGAGAGCACGCGTCGCTTCGATCCCGATCGAGTCCACCATTTTTGCGCGGCAAAGATTGCCCTTGAGGCAAGCTTTGATGTGCAAAAGGGGGAGCACCGAGCGAGCGTTTGTCGCGAGCGAAGAGCGCACCCTATAGCGGAGCCCCCATGCGGGGGCGGCGCTTTTTGAGGGCAGGGTGGGGTAAAATCCCGAGAGCCCGCGTCGCTTCGATCCCGATCGAGTCCACCATTACAACTCGAATCAGTTACTGCGTATAAGGCGAATAGGTAGATTGCGAGTCGTTCTTTGTTTATTGAAAATATTATTTAGGTTTAGCGTAGATAATCCATT
>CAZSSP010000009.1:0-472 GCA_964609695.1 uncultured Bacteriovoracaceae bacterium | reverse complement strand
CGTTTGTCGCGAGCGAAGAGCGCACCCAAGCGGCAAAGATTGCCCTTATCGCCTTCGTTTTAACCTGATTTCTTCTTCCCAACAGTTTGTATTCCAGCTAGCGCCGCAAAAGGATTATTTGCAAACGAAGATTTTGCGGGAGCAGCTTTAGGAGTGTGGTTTGGCCGAGCATTAGTTGCGGCAGAAGGCCGCGACTCTATAGGACGCTCGGGGCTTTGGCTTTTGTCTTGGGAGCGCATCGAGAGAGAGATGCGTTTTTTGGCCACATCGACTTCCACTACGCGCACGTGCACTTTTTGTCCGGGTTGCACCACATCTGCAGGATTTTTTATAAAGCGATCTGCCAGTTGCGAAACATGCACAAGACCATCTTGATGAACGCCGATGTCTACAAAGGCGCCGAAGTTTGTAACGTTGGTTACGAGTCCTGGAAGTTGCATGCCTTCTTTAAGATCAGAGATTTTCGAAACGT
>CAZSSP010000008.1:0-72342 GCA_964609695.1 uncultured Bacteriovoracaceae bacterium | reverse complement strand
AAAAAATCATCCTCATTTACATTTAAAGTAAACTCCGGTGATTTTTTCAATGTCCACCGCGCCGCCTTGGGCTTTTTGACGAACTCCTTTTAGGAAAAAATTTGCAAGCTTCAACTTTAATCTAAATTATAAGCTTGCAAATTTTAATCGCCTGTCAAAAACGAGAAGTTCAAGGAAGGAATGCAAAAATACGACGCAGTTTACTTATAGAGTAAATGAGGAGTATTTTTGTACTCCTGACAAAGAAATTCGACGTTTTTCACAGGCGACTAAAATCCAGTGAGAATTTCGTGTAAAAAGGGCACTACCTTCAGGTGCCCCTGCACGATAATAAACCAAATGGATGTGCCCATAAGAGTGATACTTAAAAGTAAATAAAGATTTTTTTTGAGGGGACTGCGACTAGGCTTTTTTTTCAAAAAAACATCTAGAAAAAAAGTCACCGATAAGGGGATGGCCCAAAACGGATAGTTTCGAGCCAAAATATAAATCCACCCCATTAGCAAATTCTCAACCGTGAGACAGTAGTGCTTTCAACTCAGTTGTTAAGGCTGGCACCACTTGGAACAAATCACCGATAGCTGCATAATCAGCTTTTTGAATAATTGGAGCCTCAGGATCAGTATTAATAGCTACAATAATTTTTGAAGTTTTCATTCCTGCTAAATGCTGAATAGCACCCGATATTCCACAAGCTACATAGAGAACTGGATTTACAGTTTTTCCAGTTTGCCCCACCTGCATGGCATGAGGAGCGTAACCTGCGTCTACAGCTGCGCGAGATGCACCCACGGCAGCGCCAATCACATCGGCCATATCAAATAAGATTTTAAAATTATCCGCGCTCTTAAGTGAACGACCACCGCTCACAATTCTTTCGGCTTCAGAAAGATCAGGACGAGAAGATCCAGAAGCGGCACCTTCAACGCCAGTAGTTTTAGCTTTTCCGCTACCAGCTGTTAACGCTAAGTTTGAAACTTGCGCCGCTGAACCCTTAGCTGCTCCCACACCTAATACGTTAGGGCGAAAGCTAATGACTGCTGGAGCAGATTTAAATTTCACTTTTGCAAAATATTTTCCTGCTAAGAGAGGTCTTTTTACAAATACATCAGCCCCATTCACATCAAGCCAAGTGCAATCGACGGCCAATCCGCCATTCAATCGCACGGCCATAGTTGGAAATAAATCTTTCACTAATCCCGAAGCTGCAGCAGCCAAAATCTGATAGCCACCCTTTTTAAATTGATCCGCTAGAGTCGCCGCCACACTTTCTTGTTGATAATTTGAAAGTGAAGCATCGTTGACTACATGAAGTGTTTTAGCACCTTGAGCTCCCGAATCAGCAGCCAGGGCTTCTCCACTCAAAGAAGCACCAAACACTATAGCTTCAACTTCAACTCCTTTACTTGAAAGAGCCGAAATCACTTCAAGAGAAGATTTTTTTACTTTTCCATCTTTTTGTTCAATGAGGACAAGTGCTTTTGACATATTTATTCCTACCCCTTAAATCACTTTCGCTTCATTACGAAGTGCAGTCACAATTTGTTTTGCCAATTCTTCAGCGCTTCCTTTGAGGACTTTTCCTGCTGGTTTTTCAGGAGGCAATTCAAAATCACAAAGCTCAGTTTTAGCATCTTGTGCGCCAGTTCCTAACGCAGAAATTTCAACAACATCAACTGGAACTTTTTTAGCTTTCATAATTCCAGGCAAAGAAGCGTAGCGAGGAGTGTTCAACCCTTTATGAGCAGCAATTACAGCAGGAAGTTGCAATTCGATAACTTCTTCAGCGCCACCATCAATAGCTCTTCGCACCTTGGCCGATTTTCCATCTGCAGACCATTCTAATTTAGTCACTACAGTCGCTCTGGGACATTCTAGAAATTCTGCCATCATTTGTGGAACCGCAAGAGCGTCGTCATCGATGGCTTGCTTTCCTGCAAAAATGACGTCAAAGGGGCCTTTTTGTTTTACGGCCGCCGCCAAAGATTTGGCGATCACATAAGAATCGCATTTTTTGTAATCGTCTTCACTCACTTTAACGTGAATAGCCTTGTCGCAACCCATAGCTAAAGCCGTACGAATAGCGTCGACAGTTCTATCGGGTCCTACGCTAATAACCGTTAGTTCACCTTTGAATTTGTCTTTAGTCTTGATAGCTTCTTCAACAGCAAATTCATCATAGGGATTAAGAATGAATTTAAGCCCTGTCAGATCCAAACCTTGAGGACCCAATTTAGCTTTTGTCTCTGTATCTGGAGTTTGCTTAACAATTACGGCAATTTTCATAAGACCTCACTCTAAAGGTTCTTGATTAAGCCTTCAAACATAGCTCTGAATATTCAATGCAGCGGGTCGCGCAATCCTAGTCATGACGCTGAGCGCATCGGAGCAAAAATTTAAGAATCAAAGTTCTCCACGCAAGTGCCGATATAGCTAAGGGGAGACATGTCTAAATCATGCTGAGTCCGAAATTAAAATCTTTTATGATTTCCGAACAATTGATTGCTGAACAGCATATCAATGAGTGCGTCGAAATTCATAAAAAGACCGGCAATCGAATTGTAGATATTTTTCTCGATAAAAAAGTTGTCGACGAAGATCGTCTCATAGAGTTTTTCGCAAAACATTACCAACTCCCAATCATGGACCTCTCTCACATTTCTTTCAGTCAAGACATCATCAGCCTCATCCCCGGCACTATTGCCAGCAAACACCGAGTGATTCCTGTGGGCCGTCGTGGAGAAACTTTGGTCGTTGCCGTTTACGACCCCACCAACATTCAAGCCATAGATGACATCCGCTTTGAAACCCGCGCCAAAGTGAAGCTCGTATTGGCTCGACCCAGCGGAGTTCTTCAAATCATTCAAAAATATTACAGCATGGAAATGACCAAGCTCTCTCAGTCTTTCAATCAAGAGGCTGCGGAGGGAGTTGAAACTGTAGATCTCGACGCTGCTACCGCCGATGACGGCGAAACAAACGCCAACGATGCTCCCATTATTAAATTTGTAACAAACATGTTGGTGGATGCCATTCAAAAAGGCGCTTCAGACATTCACATCGAACCTTATGAAAAAGAATTGCGAATTCGCTACAGACTCGACGGCGATCTCACCGAAGCATCTCGCCCACCCAACAATGTTAAAAATGCTTTAATTGCTCGAGTTAAAGTGATGGCCAAATTGCGTCTCGACGAAAAACGTCTTCCCCAAGATGGTCGAGTGCGATTAAAAATTAGCGAAACACGCAATGTTGATTTTCGTGTTAACACTTTGCCCACTATTTACGGTGAAAAAGTGGTGCTTCGTATTCTAGATAAAAACCAAGCCGTCTATTCACTCGACCAACTCGGATTCGAAGACGACGATCGGCAGAAATTTGAAAAAGCCGTTCGAGCTTCGTGGGGAATGGGACTTGTTACAGGTGCTACGGGTTCTGGTAAAACCACCACACTTTATGCGGCTCTCAATTTATTGAATGGCCAAGACGTAAACATTTCTACCATCGAAGATCCGGTGGAATATAATTTCACTGGAATTAACCAATGCCAAACCAAAGAACAAATCGGATTTGGATTTGCCGAGGCCTTAAGAGCTTTCTTACGACAAGATCCAGACATCATTCTAGTCGGTGAAATTCGAGACACAGAAACCGCCGAAGTGGGTATGCGCGCGGCCCTCACAGGTCACATGGTGCTCTCCACACTTCACACTAACGACGCACCCAGTGCAGTCATGCGACTCAAAGACATGAACATCGAACCTTTCCTGATCAACAGCGCCCTTCGAGTTGTTGTTGCTCAACGACTAGTACGAAAAATATGCACTCATTGCAAAACCGACGACACACGCGCCGACGAAGCCACACTGAGACGTTTGGGTTTTCCAGAAAATAGCATAGGTAAATTCAAAGCCAAACGCGGTCGCGGTTGCTCAGAATGTAGAACAACTGGCTATAAAGGCCGACTGGCCATTTACGAAGTTATGCCTATGACCGATCCCATTCGTGAAATTATCGGTAAAGGTGGAAACACCGACGAAATTCGAAGAACGGCCGTTAAAGAAGGTATGAGAACTTTAAAAATGAACTGCATGATGAAAGTTGTTCGAGGCGATGTGTCTATCGAAGACTTAGAAATGTTGGGAGACTAAAAATGGCTTATTCACTCAACACACTTTTAAGAACTATGATCGAACAAGGCGCTTCAGACTTACACCTTACTGTAGGAGCCCCACCCGCCTTTCGCGTGAATGGGCAGCTCTACCGCTCAAAGAGTCAGATACTCATGCCCGAAGACACTCAAAGTCTGTGTTACTCACTTTTAACAGATGAGCAAAAAAGAAAGTTCGAAGAAAAAAAAGAACTCGACTTTGCCTTTGGGGTCAAAAACGTAGCTCGACTCAGAGCTAATATTTTTATTCAACGAGGCGCCATCGCCGGAGTCTTTAGAAGAATTCCCTCTGAAGTTCCAAATCTTGAAGATTTAGGTTTTGGCAGTCATGTGCAAGGATTAACGGAAAAGCCCAATGGTTTAGTTTTAGTCACTGGAGCTACGGGGAGCGGAAAATCTACAACTTTGGCCGCTTTTTTAAACTCCATTAACAAATCTAAACGCTATCACATTATCACTATAGAAGACCCAATTGAGTTCACTCACAAACACGCCACGAGCCTCGTTAACCAAAGAGAGATTGGCCCAGATTGCGAATCCTTTGGCACCGCGATTCGCCAAGCCCTTCGAGAAGACCCTGACGTGCTCATGGTTGGAGAAATGCGAGACCAAGAAACCGCAGAAGCCACTCTAAGAGCCGCAGAAACAGGTCATTTAGTATTTTCTACGCTACACACAAACGGAGCCGTTCAATCCATAAATCGACTCATTCAAATGTTTCCTCACGATAGACAAGATTATATTCGCACTCTGCTTTCCTTCACACTTGAAGCTATTCTTTCGCAAGCTTTAGTGGAGACCATCGATAAAAGTCGTCGAGTGATGGTTTACGAATATTTGGCACTGACTCCAGCCATTCGCAATCTCATTCGCGAAGACAAGCTTCATCAAGTTTATTCGCAAATGCAAATCGGCCAAGAAATCCATGGTATGACCACCATGAACCAAGGACTCGCGCGCTTTGTTCAACAAGGTGTTGTGAGTTTGGATCAAGCCTTTTCATGGAGCCCCGACACAGAAGAGCTCGAACGATTAACTTCCAAAAATAGTGGGAGGAAAATCGCGTGAAAATTAAATATGAAGGAGTGAATCGCTCCGCTCAAGCTGTATCAGGTGAACTAGAAGCACTCGACGTCAACGACGCTCAACAAATTCTTAAAGCACAAATGATTCGACCAAGAAAACTCACCATACTTAAAGGTGGGGGCGGATCTTCCACCACTCAAACACAATCCAGAGTGGCTACACAAACTCAGTCCGCAGGTGCCAGCTTCTCCTTTGAAGAAATGTTTAATTCGCGCAGACCCGCGCTTCCGCAGTTCACAGCTTTCATTAGGCAATTGGCCACTATGCAAGGTTCAGGGATTCCACTAGTTCAAGCCCTTACACTTTTAGCTGACCAAGTAGAAAACAAAGCCTTTGGCGGCGTTTTAAAAGTCATTATTTCGAAAATTCAAGAAGGTATGAATTTTTCAGCTGCGCTCAAACAATACCCTGACATTTTTGACAAAATTTTTATCAACCTCATCGCTGCCGGTGAAATTTCTGGATCACTCGACACCATTCTTTTAAGACTATCTCTCTATTACGAAAAAGAAGCTTCCTTAAAACGAAAAATCAAATCTGCCATGACCTACCCCATCATCACTTTAGTGCTAGTCGTAGCTGTGGTGATAGGAATGTTACTTTTTGTAGTTCCTGTATTTGAAAATATGTTTTTATCAAATAAAAAGGAATTACCCGCCGCCACACAAATTATTATTACTCTCTCGAAAGAATTTCAAAATCACTTCTTCTTATATTTTGCGATGCTCGCAGGGGCTGTAGTTTTTATTATGTATATTTTTAAAAACGAAGAAGCTCGAAAAAGTATGGATCCATTTTTGCTGTCATCTCCTATTTTTGGAAATATTATTCTTAAAGCGGGTCTCGCGCGCTTTTCAAGAACCCTCGGAACACTCATGCAATCTGGCGTTCCCTTTCTGGACGCTTTAGATATCACGGCCAAAGTCAGTGGTAATTACTCTATTGAAACATCCATCCTTAAAGCCAAAGAATCGATTAAAGAAGGACAAAGTCTCGGTGGAATTCTTGGGACAAATAAACTTTTTCCCAAAATGGTTGTCGGCATGATTACCGTTGGCGAACAAACAGGACAACTCGATCAGATGCTCAATAAAGTGGCTGAATTCTACGAGGATGAAGTGGATGCTGCCGTAGGCTCACTCACCTCTGCACTAGAACCTTTAATGATTATTATAGTGGGAGCCATAGTGATGGCGTTCCTTGTTCCACTTTATCTCCCAATCTTCAAAATAGGAGATGTGGTCGGTGGATCATAAAATCAACAATAGCCCTATTATATTAGTCACTAGAGCCGCACTCTATTTGGCTATCGTTTTTTTTATAGTGGTTTATTACCCTATACTTTTCATTGCCGATAATTCTGAACATTCGCATGTTCTCTTCACGTTGATATTTCTCTCGGCCAGCTTACAGTTTGTTTACAGTTTTAAACTCACAAGCATTCACCAAATATTTAGTTTGTTTTTAGCAGATTCTGCTGTTGCCATGTATTTAGTTAAAACCACCGGCGCCAGCGCATCTCCATTTTTACTTCTCTTCCCTTTGTTAAGCCTAGGCTCAGCCATAATTTTAAAAACTCTTTGGATGCCTTGGATTGTGGCCGCATCCAGCTCTCTACTTATGAGTTTTGCCGTTGGTTTTGGCCCCTCTATTTTTGGAAACGTATTTGCCATTTTAGTCACTACATATCTCGGACAATATTTAGCTAGACTTCTCGAAAAAACTGACCGCGCCCTCGTAAAATCCGAAGGCGCTCGAAAGCGTTTAGAAAATTTACAAAAAGCCATACTGCAAAATATTCCGAGCGGACTTATGAGTATTGATACAGCTGGAAAAATTATTCAAATAAACCCCGTGGGATTACAAATATTAGGAAAAGCAGAATATGAAGTCTTAGGATATTTTTTAAGCGACCTCATGCCAGAACTCGACAAACTAAGAGACAAACTCCACACCCTAGTGCCTGTCTTAGACCACTTGCGCAGAGAAACCGACCGAAAGGTTGTGGAATTTTCTAGCGCAAAAGGGAAAATGAAATTGGGATATTCATTAGCGCGACTCTATGACCCCGAAGACAAAAGTCCCATCGGTACCCTTGTTGTTTTCCAAGATCTTACGCATATTATGGAACTCGAAGAAACCCTTCGTTTAAATGAGAAATTAGCCGCCGTAGGAAAACTTGCCGCCGGTATTGCCCATGAAATTCGTAATCCCCTGGCCAGCATCAGTGGCTGTGCTCAATTATTAATAGGAACTCCAAACCTAGACCAAGAAGATCAAAAAATGCTCAACATCATTCAATCCGAATCTCAAAGATTGGATAATTTGATTACAGAGTTTTTGGATTACGTGCGCCCTCCTCAATTGAAATTTGAAAAAGTTGACTTAAAAGCTCTCATCACAAGAATTAAAGAGTCCTTTCAGCTCAACCCAAAATGGCTTGAATTAAAATGTGAAATTATTTGTAATTTTCCTGATTCAGACGTGATTGCATTGGGAGAGCCCAACAAACTCACTCAAGTGTTAATGAATTTCATTCTCAACGCCGGACAGGCTGGTGCCCATAGAGTCACACTCAGCCTTGAAAGTCCCGCCAAACTTAGCATTAAAGATGATGGGTCTGGCATTCCCAAGGATATCCAAAGTCGAATTTATGAACCTTTTTTTACAACCAAAGAAAAGGGAACTGGTCTTGGCTTAGCTATATCCTATAAACTATTAGAGTCTATGGGAGCAGCAGTTAGACTTGAATCCCCTTTGATTGAACTTGGAAACCAAAAGGGAACGCAATTTACAATTGACTTCAGAGGAGCCTCAACACGCCATGAAAACATCGCCGTTTAAACCCACTATCCTTGTTGTTGATGATGAACCCAGCATTCGTGAATTTTTGCAGATCATGCTCAAACGCGAAAAGATGAATGTAGAAATTGCAGAAAACGGAAAAGTTGCTTTTGAAAAATTTCAAAATGGAAATTTTGATCTTGTCATATCGGATTTACAAATGCCCGAAATGGGAGGATTAGAACTTCTCGGTAAAATTCGAAGTAAAGACCCCAATGCACTCGTTATGATGGTGACAGCTTTTGGCTCAACCGAAACTGCTGTTGAAGCCATGAAGTTAGGAGCCTTTGATTATCTCACTAAGCCCTTTAAAATAGACGACGTTAAAGTGCGCATCCAAAAGGCGCTCGAAAATCGCGTATTAGTTCAGGCCAACCAAAGAATGCGCGAAGAGTTGGGCGAAAGATTTAGCTTCTCCAATATCATTGGTGGATCTCAAGAAATGCTAAAGATTTTTGACCTCATCAAAAGAGTCTCTCCCACAAAATCTAGCATTCTCATTATGGGAGAATCTGGAACAGGTAAAGAATTAGTCGCCAAAGCCGTTCACTATAATAGTGAATTAAAAGACGGACCCTACCTCAGCGTAAACTGCGGTGCTATCCCAGAAGAACTTATTGAATCTGAACTTTTTGGCCATAAAAAAGGAGCTTTTACTGGCGCCATCGCCGACAAAAAAGGATATTTCGAAGCCGCCAATGGTGGCACACTTTTCTTAGATGAAATCGGCGAATTACCTCTCACACTTCAAGCTACGCTCCTACGAGTTTTACAAGATGGAACTTTTAATCCCGTTGGATCTACCGAGGCGCTCCACACCAATGTGAGACTCATAGCGGCCACCAACAGAAATCTGGAAGAAGAAGTGGCCAAAAAAACATTTCGAGAAGACCTCTACTTTCGATTGAACGTGATTCAAATCAACGTTCCTCCACTCAGAAAACGCAAAGACGACATACCCATGCTTGCCAATTTCTTTGTTGAAAAATTCTCTGAGCGTTTTGGAAAAGAAACAAAATCACTCGCGAGCGAGACCTTAGAATTGCTCAAAAATCATCGTTGGCCTGGAAACGTACGAGAACTAGAAAACGTTATCGAACGAATGATGGCTCTCGAAAGTGGCCCCTCACTTTTACCCGAGGGCCTTCCCGACAGCATCCGCGAACCTTTAAAACCTCGTCTGGACACTTTAGGTAAAGAACTTGTTTGGAAAGCCAGTGGAGTCAAAATCGATGAAATTCTAGAAACAGTGGAGAGAGAATTCCTTCTTAAAGCCTTAGAGCAAAGTCATAATCAGAAAAAAGAGGCCGCCAAACTATTAGGCATCACGCTGAGATCGATGCGCTATAGGCTTGAGAAACTTGATATGGCTAGCGACGATGATGATGCTGATAGCTCGACATGAAAAATAGAAATTTAAATTATTTATTTAAATTTTTAATTCTTTGCCTGCCATTTCTTCAAGCATATGCATTGCTTTCCTCTCAAAATTTTTCTGATCCTCGCAACGGAGAAAGAGTTCTTCGTTTAAAGCACGAAAGAGAATCCAACGCTTTTAAAGAAGACCTACAAGGAAAATCATTTAGAAGGTTTTTTTTTCCAGGTTTAAAAGCGGCTCAGCTTTCCTATATTTGGTTAGAAACTTTGCAGGGGCTCCATTTTAATTCGAGCTTTGAACGCGACTATAGCTGGCTTTTTTCTAAACTCCATACCTTTGCTATTTATTCAAACTCTCAGGAATACCGAAGAATATTATCCATCACTCCCGTGCTTTTTGTGATTGGAAAAGACCCGATTGGCTCTACCATATTAATGAATGAACTCATTCACAGAGCTCCGCAATTTTTCACACCTTGGTATTGGGGCGGATATCACGCCATCGAAAATCTAAAAGACCGCCAACTAGCCGCTGAAATGTTTTATCAAACTTCAAAAAGACCTGGAGCCCCAATTTTTGCAGCTTCACTTGCTGAAAAACTTGGTCACCGTGAACTTAGCGCTCTCAGTGAAACTCAAAAAGAAGAATTCCAATCGCAACTCGACCCCAATATTCCGAAAAGAACTATAAAATAAATTTTTTTGGCTTATATTAGTTCTGCTCAAATCTAAAATTGGCACGAAACTAGCTAGGACCTAGCTGCCTTGTGGGCACAAAGTTTTCACAAGGATGTGGTAGCGCAACAGAAAGGCCGGGTGCATATGAGACACCTCGAAATTCTGTTAATGGTTCTTCGTCTCATCCATAGCGTAACCGCGCTTTGGATGAACTTAGGACAACGAAAGCGGAATAAACCCCGTAAGTAGGAATCGTCCACTTTCTTAAAAAACTTAAGCCTCATTCTTGGAATTTAGCGAAACCGTAGCGGTGAAATGAATTTCTGTGCCCGCAAGGCACTTCAATATCAATTAATTTTCATGCACTGGCATGAATCTAGCTAGGACCTAGCTGCCCTGTGGGCACAAAGTTTTCACATGGATGTGGTAGCGCAACAGAAAGGCCGGGTGCATATGAGACACCTCGAAATTCTGTTAATGGTTCTTCGTCTCATCCATAGCGTAACCGCGCTTTGGATGAACTTAGGACAACGAAAGCGGAATAAACCCCGTAAGTAGGAATCGTCCACTTTCTCAAAAAACTTAAGCCTCATTCTTGGAATTTAACGAAACCGTTGCGGTGAAATGAATTTCTGTGCCTGCAAGGCATCTCAATATAAATCAATAAAAAACCCCCACTTCAAGCTTGCACTTGTGTGGGGGCCACTTCATGAAGTGATTAGGTAATTATTTTATTGAGCGCCGTTTTTATTTGGATCAACAAGTAAGGATTTATTTTGATCAATAGTCCAACGATCGTCCTTACCATCAAGTTTACCCCATGCTACTGCAGTAAATACTCCAGACCCTACAGTACCATCGGGAACAACTGATGAATCTACTGTACTTGGATAATATTGAATTCCTGCACATTTAATAGCTAAGGAAGCTAGTGCAGCCATTTCTGATCCGCTAGCATATCCAGTGGCATAATATCGAGTATTTGAAGGAGTTCCTGTAGGACAAGACACTGCACCTGCAGTTACAAGTGGAATACCGTCTGGAACATACCCGATATAATGAAGATTATTATGGTATGAACCATACTCAATACTGAAATTCTGCTCAGACATAAACACACCAGTAAGTTCTGCCTTTGCAGAAGTCTGCTTAGCTTTGCTTTTGAACTTTTGATAGTTCGGTAGAGAAATCGTCATGATGATACCAATGATGGCTACAACCACCATAAGCTCGATCATCGAGAAACCTTTATTGTTTTTTAACATAAAACCCCCCTATGGTTTTTTTATCTTATCACTCAGATAGCTGCACACTACGTGCCAATTTTTCGACTGTTAAAATGCGGTTAATATTAGCAAATCAAAGAACTTAGGAGGGGCACACTGTTTAAGCTTTTCTCTCAGTTTTGCGAATATTTCGGCTTGTCAAAAATGCGTCTGTAAAATGTCGAACAGCGCCTAAAATAGATACGGAAAAATTAAGAATTCAAGAAAATCCTCCGATATCAGTAACATGAGAGTTGTTTGGTTAGTCGGAGGGCAAGATTCCTATTTGCCTCTCTGGAAAGCGCTATTATCAAGAGAAAGAAGCGCGCGCGAATATCTCATGAGACGTGCCGAAAAACTCGAAGAAATTCCACTTGAACATCTCCAACATAACGGCACTGTTATTTTAATCGATGCTTTTCACCCCGCCTGTGCAGGCTTCAGCAGTTTTGAATTTTTTAACAAACATAAAACTACAGCCCATGTTTATTTACTCGGCGAACCGGCCACTGAACACATCACCGAGCCCTATAAACACAGTTTCTTTAGAGGCTTTTTTCCGCCGCTTCAAAGACTCGATCACTCTTTTATGTGTGGAACTCTTTATCACACAGTTTTTTTCGACCACGATGTGACTCTAAAACTCTTCCTGCAAAACAGCGGAAAATTTTCAACGGAAGATATCAACAGCACCAAAGACTTCGAACAATTCGAAAAATTGCTGACCACATTTTTAAATAAATTTGGAATCGACAACGACAAAACCAACAAGCTCTTAAGGGGCCTCACTCTACCCCACGGAAAAGTTCAGGGCGGCAAATTCGAAGTCACTTCACCCTTTAAAATTCATTTTGGATTAGATCCTCTGAAATTAGTCATTGCCATTTCCAGCTTTTCCAAAGCCACCGCTCTGGATTCTATAAAAAAAGATTTTACCAGTTCTGTTCAGGCTCTTGGCCAAAAAGCTTCTCCACCTAATTCAATTTTCCCAGAATTTTTCCACAGCATTCAACATTCAGAAACTCTCTTATTTTTTCACGGATCCTTTAAGCAGAGCAACGATCAAAACGACCCTGTTTATCTTGTCACTAGACTCAGCTTTCCTAAAAAGTCCGGCGAAGCCAACTCCGCTGGCTATTGTTTCTCATTTTCACACACAGAGCCTAGCGATGAAATGACCGAAGAAATCGCTAAAAAAATTGCAGCCAGCGGCATCGCACTTGAAAACACTAAAGTGGCTGAAGCTGTTATTGAAACGACCAACACCAAGTCTATGGCTTCTAAAAAAGTCAATTCTAAAGACTTAGAAGACATACTCAGAGAACCCGCCATTGTAGGTGATAAACCTCGAGGCAGCGCTAGGCCCACTGCTGTAGATAATGTTAAAGGACTTTTTCAAGCTAAAAAGGAAAATCCAAAAGAAGCTCAAGCTAAAGCCAATGAAGAGCTTGTGATTCAAAATCCAGGAGAAGTTCAAAAACTCAACATCACCATCACACAACTCAACCAAGTTTGCGCGGAACTCTCAAAAGATCTTTTACATCTTATGAAAACACGCCGACAAGCCACCACCGACAAAGAACTCATCGACAACAACGAACACCTCAAAAGGAAGGTAGAAAGCTTACAAACGGAACTTAAAAAGCTTCTAGAATCTATTGCCAATAAAGATAAGTCTATTGCTGAACTCGAAGAAAAAATTAAAAAACTCATGAGCGAAACAGCCGCCGCTTAAAGGCCTGCTTTAATGAGTTTCTGATAATAATCGGCTTTAACGGCTCCCCAATCCTTTTCACTTAATTTTAAAAATTTAAAATCTTCAGTGAGCTTGAGTCGAGCGTCGGGAATCATATCAATTTTAGGATTTCTAGCTCTATTCTTTTCATAAATCTTCACTAAAGCTCCGCTTAATCTTAAAGCACACGTTAGAGCAAACAAGTTAGGATCTGAAAACCGAAGCAAATGAGGATGATGATGGAAATCGATCGACATTTCTATATCTTCAAAAAAACTCAAGCGACGAAAAAACAAAGATCCAGCTTGAGCATGGTCAAAATCAAAAAGTTCTTCTTCGGCATCTGTTGAATCAACTCTATGAGCCGCATCCGAACCTGTTGATTTAATAAAAGCACTTTCAAACTTCAAAGGGTCATAAGCCAACAATAAAGCTTTACCAATATTGTGACAAAGTGCCGTAACAAAAATTGTTTTTTGATGGCGAATCACAATTTTAGACATCAGTGAATTCGCCGCGATTCCACAGCGAAGTCCGTCTTCAAAAATATTTCCTACATATTGAGGAATGTTTTTCAATCGTTCATCGCTCAGCTTTTCAATATCAGGCAAGCTTTGTAAAAATTCTCTCACATAATCAAAAAGCACTCCTCCTGCAAAGGCTTGACCGGGATAGGAATTTCTAATTTCAGTGGCTACGTTTTCAGCGCGAATAGCAAAGCTTAAATAATTTTTGTAACCCATAACATCAGGAATAATTTCAGAAGCCGCCTCGCTCGATGTCATGGGCGCAGGTAGCTCTGGGGGAAGAGTATTGAGAGGAGATTCTACAGCTTCTTTAGCATCACTTTTAGCAGCTTTTTTATCATCACTCACTTTGGCCGCATGTCTTAAAGTGCCTCCGGGTTTTGCGGCCCCCTTTTCAGCAGCGTCCTCACTTGGAGCCGCTGACTTAGCTTCTGAGACTGCTTGTGCTACTAATGATTTTTCTGCTTTTACAAAAGCTCTTTCAATGTAACGACCCAAAACCATATCCCGAATGCGATCTTGTCCTAAAAGTGTAATCACTTGCTCAATTTTTGTGGCACCTTTCCCCATTCTCTGCACCGTCACTCGTGCCCAGTGCTGTAATTCGGGATCGAAATGGAGAACTTCGGCAAAGTCATCAGTAGTTTCGCCGCCACTCATTACATATTTGAGAATTTTGGTAACGGCAGGATGCGGCGTTAATGGCAAAAGACAGCGTTTATAGAAATCAAAAAGATCAATTGCCATAGGCTCTTCCCATTGTAGCAGGATAAGTCAAAATCGGGAGCCAAGCCCTTGACTTTGTTAGTGCAGAGAATGAAACTCCATCTTGCACATCATAGGAGGTTCATCGCATGATCGAAGTTTCTAATCTCGAAAAAAAATATGGCGATTTTGCGGCGCTGCACGGCATCAGCTTCAAGGTCGAAAAGGGCGAAATACTTGGCCTGCTAGGACCCAACGGTGCGGGCAAGTCGACCACCATGAAAATACTGAGTGCTTTTATGCCAGCCTCATCAGGTTCAGCAAAAGTTGCAGGCTTTGATGTTTTCGAAGATCCCATGGAAATTAAAAAGCGCGTAGGATATCTCCCAGAAAATCCACCTCTATACCTCGATATGAGAGTTAAAGAATATTTAGAATTTGTAGCGCAACTCAAACAAGTTCCAAATGCTAAAATTCCTGAACGAGTTAATTATGTTCTCAGCCATTGCGGATTAGCCGATCGCGCTCAGTCCGTTATACGAAACTTATCCAAAGGTTATCGACAACGAGTCGGCATTGCTCAAGCGATAGTGCACGATCCCGAAGTGGTTATTCTCGATGAACCCACTGTTGGACTCGATCCGGTTCAAATTGTGGAAATAAGAAACCTCATTAAAAATTTAGCCAAAACTCACACTGTTATACTTTCCACTCACATACTTCCCGAAGTGATGATGACCTGCGATCGCGTAGTGCTCATCAACAGAGGACGAGTGCTCGCCAACGGAAGTGTGAATGAACTCACTCAAGGCAGTGGCGGTAACTTAGAGCAGGCTTATTTAAAAATTATCTCTCAAGATAGTCATCAAGCTTAAGGAGCATCAGCATGTTTGTTAGAAACGTTATGACCATTTGGAAAAAAGAAATCAAAGGATACTTCTATACACCCCTAGCTTACGTCTTCATTGGCCTCTTCACGTTGCTCATGGGTTTCATGTTTTTATTCTTTCTTCAAACTTATATGGTTTACACACAACGAAGTCAGTTTGGAATGGCGCCCGCTATCACCATCGATCGATTGGCTGAAGCCTTCTACGCCAATATGCATTTCATTATCATGATGATTTTGCCATTATTCACTTTCCGGTTATTCACCGAAGAAAGTCGGCAAAACACATTAGTGCTTTTAATGACTTCTCCCATAAGAACTTGGGAGCTTGTGATTTCAAAATTTAAAGCCGCCAGCACTGTGTTGCTCATCAAACTAGGACTCACTCTCATATTCCCATTTTTTCTCATACTCTATAGCGCGGGTGGACCCGGCGGAGGCCCCGACATGGGAATAATAGTGAGCACTTATGTTGGCTTAATATTAACCGGCTTAGGCTATGTCTCAATCGGTTTGTTTTGGTCGAGTGTCACTGAAAGTGTTTTGATTGCTTTGGTTCTCACTTTTGTTACAAATTTCACTTTTGGAATTTTGTTTTGTATTGCGGCTCAAGGAATGGGACCTGGCCCCCTACAAGAAGCAGTCAAACATCTCTGCTTCAACGAGCATCTCACTAACTTTCTTAAAGGAAGTATAGAGCTGCGATCTGTCGTATACATGGTGACCATTATTTTTGTTTTTTTATTTTTAACTAACCGTTCACTCGAAAGTCGTTCTTGGAGGTCGTAATTTTATGCGTAAGTATGCCGCTAATGCTTTTATTATAAGTATTTTCTTAATCATTATTCTTTCTCACTTTGTAAGAGACCTTTGGTTATTAGACTGGGTTTTCTATTCTTGTTGGTCTTTATTTTTAGCCAGCGCTGCACTCTGGTGTGTTTTAAGCCTCGATAAAGTTCGTTTATGGCTTAAAAAGCGAAGCACTCAATTTGCGCTAGGCCTAGTTTTCACAGGTGTAGGCTTAATTCTCATTGTAGGAGTTGTGAATTGGCTAGCCTCATCTAACAATAAAACTTGGGACTTAACGGCCAACAAAATTCATTCTCTCAGTGATCAAAGTCAAAAAGTTCTCAAAGGTCTTAAAGAAAAAGTGAGTGTTGAGGTTTGGACAACTTCCATTAAACAAATGTCGGGCAGTTTAGACATGGACCGTTTTTTAAATAATTACAAAGAAGCTTCCAACGGAAAAGTTGAAGTGATTGTTAAAAACCCTATATCTGATCCTGCTGGCGCACAGAAATCTAAAATAACTCGAAACAACGTCTTAGTCGTAAAATCTTCTTCTGGCCGCGAAACTCGAATTGAAAATTTCTCTGACTCAAAAGCCGAAGAGCAACTCACTAATGCCGTTATTCAGGTTATCAAAGGAAGTAAAAAAACTGTTTGTATCACCAGTGGTCACAAAGAACTCGATGTTCATAATACAGAGGCAGAAGGACTTTCATTTTTTAAAGATGCACTGGCTAATTCCTCTTATGAAGTTCGAGATTTAATTTTAGCCGCGCTCGATGAAGTACCCGCCTATTGCGAAGCACTCATCATCCCCGGCCCACAAAGTGAAGCCGTAGAAAAAGAAGTCAAAATGCTCAAAGCCTATATCGAAAAAGGTGGCCCTACATTGGCACTTTTTGGAATTGGAACTCCAGCTTCTTGGAGTAAACTTTTTGAAAATTATGGCGTGAGCATAAACAAAGATGTAGTGATTGATCCTAGAGTGCAACAACCTCCTCTAGGTGTACTCACAAAGAATTATTCTTCAGGAGTGGAAATTGTTAAATCCTTTAGCCAGCCTGTATTTTTCACTTTTGCAAGCTCTGTAAAAATGCCCACTCAATCTCAAAACCCCAATATTGAAGTGAGAAGCTTTGTTTCTTCTGAATCCGTCAGTTATTCAAAAAATGGAGATTTGAGTAATCTTCGTGGTGGAATTGGCAAAAAAGCCGGAGATCAACAAGGACCCCTCGCCATTGGTGTTCTTATAGAAGATAAAAATAAAAAGAAAGCTGCAGCAGATTCTAATGATGAGCATGGTTCAAATTCCAGCTTTAGCCTATTCCCAAGTGCATATGCTGAAAACGCGCCCACCATTACAGCGCCCGCCACTCCAGCAGCAGGGCAAACTCCTGCAGCCGAAAGTCCAGCCAAGCCAGGCGTAAGAATTATTCTTTTTGGTAACCATCACTTCGCTATGAACGCTATCGTTCAGCAATTTGCCAATATGGACTTATTGCTAAGCTCTGTGAATTACCTCCTGGAAGACAATGACGTTATGGGCATTAGACCTCGAGACAATAAAGACGCCCGACTTGAATTAACTGAAAAAAATATTTATCAAGTGCGAGGCTACATAGTCTTAGCTGCTTGTATGTTTATTGTCTTAGGTGTTTGGGCTACTAGACGTCGAAGAGCTTCTTAATGGACGACATTTATATCCACGGCCCTAAGGGTGAATCTTCCAATCAAAAAGATAAACCAGGGCCCGTGGATAATGACGACTACTATGACATTAGTGAAAGCACTCCGATAGAGGATTTAAAAACTCTATTTAAAAAGCCCTCCTTGTTTTTTTCTGCATTTAAAGGCAGCTCTTCTGAGCTCGAACTGGTTAGCTGGGTTTGGACCAAGGCCTTTATAAGTTTTTTCTTTTTTCATTGGCTCGCTTCTTTTCATTCTTCAACGAGCGCATGGGATAACGTGGAACATAGTTTTGATGGAGTTCTCGGATCATCTACAAAGGATTCTGTATTATCGATGATTGGGCCTGATCTTGGTCCATTAAAAGACAAAGCGGCCTTCATTATGTTGTTTTTTCAACAAGCAGGAATATTTAGCGCACCCATTTTGGCACTCGTATCTCTTTTAGGTTTTGTTTGGGTGAGTCAATGGGGATTAAAACTTTTCGGAGTGCCTGAAAGCAAAATTAGTTTTAAAGGAATATTTATTTCCGGACTTTATGCAAAATCTTTTATTGGGTTTTCTATACTTCCATTTTTAGGCTCCACTCTTGCCGCTGTTCTTCCTATTTTTTATTATTTAAATGCATTAAAAGTACTTTCAAATGAATCTTATCCAAGAGTTTTTTTAGCAAGCTACGGTTTAAATTTATTGTTGTGGAGCATTTTTGCACTGGCTATTTTTTTAATGGTCCTAATTTTTGTTGGATCGCTCGGGTCGATGATCAGTACTTAATAATTTAGCAATATCCATTACGGAAATACGGGACTTTCCTTGGACGCCCATCTTTGCAAATTTTGTAATCATCGTTAGTACGCCAGGTCAGGAAAGTCCCGTATTTCCGTCATTAATACTACCGTAAGCATGCACCCCGAGTGCATCATGAATATTTTTTCTAATTAAGAAATAAACAACTACGTTAAATATTTGCCGAAGACTTTAGCGCCCAAACCATAAAATAAAGAAAAGGGAGTGTTTTTGGAGTTATTTAATTTAACTGCGTGAAGCAATTGCTCAGCTGTTGGCCATAGAATATTTTCTGAATCTGCAAATCCCCACTTTGAATCGGAATCTGAAACTTCAACTAAAGAAGCTCGATTAGTGTCTTCAATTTTTAAAAACTCGTAGCCCTGAGCCTTGGCATCAGCCCAAGCAAGATCGCGAGCTCGCTGATGTCTTTGCGGAATAATAAACGGAAGTCCTTCAATATTTAAATCAAAAGTTGGAATTCCAATAATATCAATTCCGAGCGCCTTGGCCATACCTTGTGCATACGAAGAAGCAATTCGTAAACCCGTATAAGCACCTGGACCTTGGACGCAAAATATTTTTTTAATTTGAGAGCTTTGAATTTTAGCTTCTTCTAAAATTTCTGAAATACTTTTATCAAGCACTTTCCAGTGATCGAGAGTTTCTCGCTCATCCCACTCGCGGAGAGCTAGAATTTCAAATTGAGGATTGATGATTATGCAAAGGCCTTTTGAAGAAGCTAAGGAGAGCGCTAAATACATAATTCTTACAGCTATTAGCAGCTCGAGCCTTAGCTCACAATCTTAAGGATCTAAAGTGTAAGGAAGTGGGATGATTCCAAAAGCATCTATTTGAAGAATCACTGTTCCAGTTAAAGTATTTCCCGCAAGTATTGAGCTATAACCTTGTTGTCCTAAGCTAATAATAGTTCCCTGATCGCCTCGAAGTACAACGCTAATATCGTCGCCAGAATAAGTATTGCGATTAATGAAACCAGTGTAACCCATTGAAGAAACGCAAGTACTGAAAGGTACAGAACCGCCATAGAAATAAGGGAACACTGAAAGGTTTGAAATATTTATAGAACCGACCGCGCCCACTGAACCAGCTTCACCAGAATAAATGTCTAACTGAATATAAGCGCCGCCCATTCCGAAGTTTCCGCGCACAGTTCTATCGTAGCGACCGCCCGGAACCTGGCAATACTGCCCGCTTCCATATCCATTGGGCACTCCAACGACACCACCTTTTTTCTTTTTACCGCAAGCGCCTAAGCTTAATCCCAGTGCGATAACCATTAAAAACAAACTAAAGCGTTTCATAAAAAACTCCCTATTGAACAACCACATCACTTAAAGAAAATTGTATTTTGCCCAGAGTGTACGCTGATGACCCATATTGACCCGCAAGATAACGATCAACAAGAGTTAGCATCTGCGACTCTGAGTAATAACCACCATTAAGACCCCAGCTCGAAGAGTAAATTGGCTGAGTCCAGTTAGCGCATTGAGCGACGGTGTAATAGCCGTTCTTACAATTGTCATAAACGCTGCTAAAAGTTGAATTATAGGTATGAGCTACATCAGTTGTAGCAAGGTTACTGAATTTAATAGTTGTAAGATATTTTCCATTAGATTGCTTTGAACCCTTAAGTTCAACGAAACCTGAATTATCTAACCAAATCACTCGTAGTGCATTGTTCTTAATTTCTGAGAAAATCGTGTAATCCTTAACCATGTTGTATGAGTGAATTCCGAAATCATCTTCATATTCAATTCGAATAGCAGCATCGAAATACTTAGAAGTCCCGTAGAGTTTCAAGCAAGCGCTTGCAGGGCCATCCATATTTTCAACGGTGCCCGTAAACATATAAGCCGCTAATGCATTGATTGAAAGATTTGTAATGTCCAAAGAACAAATTCGAATATCTGAAGTAGGAATATCGTTGCTAGTAGGAGCGGGATTAGTTGTTGGTACAGGAGTAGTCGTGCCTACTGAAGTAGAAGTCTTTTTCTTACCACAAGCTGAAGCTAGGGCTAACATTAGAACCATTGTCAGCACAAACAGCATGTCATTACGCCAGGTTTTCATTTCATAACTCCCACACGTTTAGATGCAGAAAGCATGCCGACTTTAATTTTTTATATTTATCGAGTGATATTGAGAGCTTATTAGATCATGTTATTTTTTTGTAAAAATTGTGTTATCGAACTCTCTAACAGCTGTAAAAAGTTTAGGCAGTCCATCTTTTTGAAATTGTAGGAATTAAACATTCTCTGAAAACGACAAAGGACTCCAAAGGAGTCCCGCAAGAAAAATTCAAATTATATTTAGAAATTCTATTATAGAGGATTCATAGAGAAGTTGCCAAGTTGAACTTGCTCTATATTAAGTGGGGCAATAGCTGCGGCTAAAGTTGGATCTAAATAATCCCGAGTCACGCCTATGATGTTAGCATATTGCACGCTGCTTTGAAGCCATCCAAAATCAATGTCCATTGTATTCAAGTTAGAGTCCCACATTTCTAAGGGAATATTAAAAGCTGTTGAGCAGCGGTGAAGAACATTGCTAGTGTCCTTATAATATCCTCTCAAAGGAGAACTATTAGTATCGGTATAACTACTGGCTTGGCACTGAGCAATTTCATTAGTTGAACCCCAGCGAACTATGTGAGCCAAATTAGGTAGGTTAACAAAGCGGAAACTTCCTTTGACTTTACCATCGGCGCTATCAAACGCACCTTTGATTCCAAAGAATCCACCTGAATCTAAAATAATAATTTCAGTATCTAATGCATCAGGATTCACTTTTAAAACTTTAAATAATGAACCTGATTTAGGGTAGCTCGCTATACCGTTATCATCTTCCCACTCTAAGCGGAAGCTAAGGGCTTGAGTTGTATGGTTATAAGAAAGACAATAAGTCACGGGGCCATCTATGTTTTGGGTCGGTCTATTGGGAGCAAATTTATTAAGAACAGTCTCCATATTAAAACCAGGAGTGGATGGAATTAAAACAGGCTCTGTGCAATATCTTTGACCACCAGTTGTAGTCGTTGTTGTTCCTGCACCAGTAACTGTAGTTGTAGTAGCTCGACCACTGCCATCAGAGACGGAGTCTATTGTAGCTTTGAATTTTTTACCGCAAGAGCTTAAGCCTACGGCTAAAAATAGACCAAAACCTATAATGTTTAAAGTTTTCATAAACCCCTCTGCCCATATGGTTGCAGGAAGTATGCCTTAATGGTTAAGACGAAATGCCATCGGATATTAGAGCTTTATGTCTTAATCAAAGCTTAACCTACCGTTGAAGATTTGCTCTACTGTCTAAAATCTAGACAGCCCTGAAAAATGAGAGAAAACTTTGAAAATCACCAATTTCGGCCCTATATACTTCGTAGTGGATTCAGAAAACGCTTTGAACTGGGCCAGTGCCCACAAACTTGAAACAAGCGGAATTTTGTATGGACCCTACTGTATTCGCAAAGCTAAAACTGATGAAGAAAAAAGAGCTGCTTGGCGATTAAGATTCGAAATATTTAACGAAGAGCTCGGTGAAGGAATTCCCGAAAATAAAAAAATCGGGATGGATGTCGATGAATTTGACCCTCATTGCGATCATTTAATTATTGAGATTGAGAATAAAATTGTTGCCACTATTCGACTTTTACAAGGTTCCAATAAACCACAACAAGGTTTTTATTCTGGAACTGAATTTAATCTAAAAAGCTGGAATCTAGACTTTTCTAAATCCGTTGAAATGGGAAGAGTTTGCATTCATGCCGAACATCGCAGACGTACTACTCTCATGCTTTTGTTTTGGGGACTCAGAAATTATGTCGCCCTAAAGGAAGCGCGTTATTTATTTGGCCTTGCTTCTTTAATCCCCATGAACAACGACGATGCCGAAGCCACATTTAAGGCTTTAGAAGAAAATAAACAAACCAATCTAAGCTACAACATAGAGCCTTTAGAAAAAAATGCTTTTAAAGGCGACCCGATTAAAGGTCGCCCGCAAATTCCTCAACTAGTAAGTATGTATGTTGATTTTGGTGCTAAAGTTATAAGTCGTCCTGCCTATGACCCAGTCTTCGGTTGTCACGATTTGCTTATTTTTTTTGATTTAGCTCACCTGACAACTCGTGGAATGGATTTGATTAATAAATTTTCAAAAAGAGCCAACACCTACGGAGAAACTTAAATTATGTCTAAAGTTGAAGAGCCTTCACAGCCCACGCCTTACGTCACCGTGACCAATGGGATTGAAATTTCCGTTTGGCCCGAATTGGATTCTCAAAACACAAATATCGAAAATTCGATTTATACCTACGCCTACACAATAAAAATTAAGAATACGAATCCCTACGCGGTACAACTCATATCACGCCAATGGATTATCACTGATGGTTTTAGCAATATTGAGCACGTCAAAGGAGAAGGTGTTGTTGGAAAACAACCACTGCTTCAATTCGGAGAATCATTTTTGTATCAATCATTTTGCCCCCTCAAAACTCCAACAGGAAGAATGAAGGGACTTTATTCAATGAAAACACCCGAAGGAAAAAGCTTTGAAGCTGAAATCGGGGAGTTTATCTTAAGCAATAAAAACTTAATTAATTAGTTGCCCGTGAAAGAGCTTTTTCACAGGAGACTAATTAGAGGGGGCGGAAAAGGGTGCGCCACCTGGACCGGCCATTCCCTGTTTCTTATTTTTTCTAAATAAGATAATTCCATGACTTAAATCGTAAGCCGAAACACCCACGGTGACTTGATCACCTACGATGCATCGAATTTTATTTTGTTTCATTTTTCCAGAAAGTTTAGCGACTATAGTTTTTCCGTTGGTCAGTTGCACATTGTAGTGGCCACCGCCAGGAGTTGAAATAATTACACCATCAAATTTAGCTAAGTCTTCTTTCGACATTTGCCCCTGAAAATACACGAAGTCACCCATTTGGACAATCCGGGGGGGCTCAGATAAAATCATTCCCTGTGAGCAGCGATAAAAACCCTGAAAAACACATATTTCTCTGGGCCAGCGTAGTCCTTTTCCTCTTTATTCTAATGCCTTTCATGCAAGCCCTAGTCTTGGGACTCCTGGTGGCCCTAGTTCTCAACCCCCTCAAAATGACCTTGAGGCGAAAATTACACCTCAGATCACCAGCCGCCAGCTTCCTGTGTACTTTAGGTTTCTCCTTAGGCGTCTTAGTTCCCATCGTAGCTCTTCTTGTTTTTGTGGGAGCCGAATTAACCAATATCTTTCCCCAAATTCAGCTTTCTATTTCTCAAACCCAATTTTTTTCAGCCGATTGGTGGGAACCCATTCGACATAAACTTGAGCAAGCCAATCTTTTCGAAAAAGTTTTAGAAATATTATCGGTTTTCGTTAAAAAAATTGGAACCTGGATTACCATTTGGGCCTCTAGAATCCCAAAATCTCTCATGGAACTTTTTATTTTCACTCTCACACTTTTTTATAGTCTTGAAAATAGCGTCAACCTCTCTGCCTTTTTTAAAAAACTCATTCCTTTAAGCGATAAAGAATTTGAAGATTTTCACAAAGCCACAGAGGCTATCTTTAAAGGAGTCATTGTAGGCTCATTACTTTCAGCAATCAGCCAAGGCACACTTATCTTTTTAGGTTACTCAATTTTAGGAATTCCTCACGCCTTCTTGTTTGGAGTTCTAACCGCATTTTTATCGGTTATTCCAGTGGTAGGAACTGCTCCAACAGGTTTAGGAGCCGTGATCTATTTGCTACTAGAACATCGATATCCCGGCGCTATCTTTATGTTAGTCATTTTCACCATCACTGGATTCGTTGATAACATTATTAAGCCCATAGTCCTTAAAGGTGCCGGCGAACTCCATCCTCTATTAGGACTTCTTGGAGCCCTAGGCGGACTGAGCTTATTTGGCTTTATCGGTTTATTTCTCGGACCACTCATTATCGCCTTAGGCGTAATCAGTTTAAAAATCATCGCCCATAAAGGCAGAGTTAGTATCGCCACAAAATAGAATATGTAACTTAACTTTCTCCTGAGTTGTGGGGTGCGGCCGTAGGCGTGCGTTGGCCAATGAGTTTTACAACTTCTTAAAGACACGGCAGGGCACCCCCTTCCTCGGGACCTCGCCAAGGGGCTCGACCCTCGGGAACCCCGAGTGTCTTTAAGAAATTTTAAAACTCATTGGTTAATGCATGCCGATGGAGCGGTGAAACTCAGGAGAAAGTTAAGTTACATATTCTATTTTGAGGAGATAACAACTTCTAGATTTTGGGTGCCGACTTTAGTTTTCACAGAGGTCCTAAGGTCGCCCTCTTGATTTGTGAGTGGGTCAAATTTACCGTCATCTTCCACTTGGTCCAATTTAACAGCTAATTCTACAAAGCCCTCAAAAGCTTGAGCGCCACCCATCATCATGGCATTAGCTTCGGTCAAAGAAAATCTAAATGGAAATTTTTCTACTTTCATTTTCAAGACTGCCAAAGGGGGACCCCCTTGCAATGGTCTCGCAGAAATAAAAATGACAAAGTCTTTTTTAGGAACTTTCGTTCCTTTTGCTAATTTTACAATTCCCCGAATAGATTTTTGATCCGAAGTATCTTCAATTCTGGCTTGTTCGTGAGCTCCTCCCAAAACAGCCTGAGTGTTTTCAGCCCGCTGCAAATCTGTAGTTCTACCTACGGGACCAGGAAAACGAGCACGAGAAGGTTGATTAGAACAATTTTGCAAAACAATTAAAAAACCCAATAAAATAAACTTCATTATTTTTGCTCAGCAATCCAAGCTAATAAGGACTCTGCACCATCAGGAGGAAGGGGTATCTGTCCCTGGGCACTTTTATCTTGCCCACCGCCCTTACCGCCGAATTTCTTAGCCAATTGTGATAGTAAGTTTCCGCTATGAAAACCAATAAGCTTTTCCACATTAGCCGTAACCATAATAATAGGATTCGCCCAAAGAATGTGAATACATGAAGAATCATTTTGACGTAAATGATCTCCTCTTTGCCTTAAAATATTCACGTCGGCATCTTCGATCAAATGCAACTTCAATGAAATACCTTTGTATTTAGTTTCTAAAATTTTTCCTTGAGAAGATCCTCCAGTAGCAATTTTTCTTTTTAACTCAAGAATTTCTTTTTCAAGATTTTTTTGATTGTCGAGAATTTGCTCTACTCGCTTTTCAAGTTGCTCTGGGGACACCTTTAAAATATTAGCCGTGTTTAACAAACGCTTTTCCTGAGTTTGAAAATACAAAATGGCCTCATCACCGGTTATAGCTTCGATACGTCTTGTCCCAGAAGCCACTCCACCTTCAGATAAAATCTTTAGATATTTAATTTCACCAGTCTTAGAAACGTGCAAGCCTCCGCAAAGTTCAATAGAAGCTGATGGAACTTCAACAACTCGAACGTTGTCGCCATATTTTTCACCAAAAAGGGCCATGGCTCCCATAGCCTTAGCTTCGTTAATGCTCTTTTCAGATATAGAAAGTGAAATATCTTTTTCAATTTGAGCATTCACATCGGATTCAATTTTTTGCAAATCTTCTTGGCTCACCGATTTAGGATGCGAAAAATCGAAACGAAGTCGCTTGTCATCAACCACCGAACCCGCCTGAGCCACATGTGTGCCGAGAACTTTTCGCAATGAAGCGTGCAACAAATGCGTTCCTGTATGATTGGCTCTAATTTTTCTTCGTCTCTCATCATCAACTTTAGCCAATACTGTATCAGCTTCTTTAAGAAGTTTTTTGGGATCATAAACCAATAGGGCAATACCGCCCTCATAAACTTTTTGCACGTCTTCGACTTCCAAAAGACTTTGATTCGAAAGTTTTAATGTACCGTGATCAGAAACCTGCCCACCGCTTTCAGCATAAAAAGGACAAGGATCAATGGCCACCCATGCATGATCTGCATCTCGAGTGATCGCCAATATTTTTGATGTTGTTTCTGTTTTTTCGTAGAACACGGGTTTTGGAAATATATTTTGCGATTTCCATTCTTTAACTTTAGCATCAGGGGCTTTAGCTCCTGAACCTTTCCAAGACGCCCTAGATCTCTCTTGCTGAGAGCTCATTAAAGCTTGAACTTCATTATGATCAAAAGTGAAAGATCTTTCGCGGGCAATGAGCTCTGTTAAATCTACGGGGAAACCATAAGTGTCGTATAATCTAAAAACCAAAGCAGGATCTAAAGATTTTTTAGAAGAAGATTTAGAAAAGGCTTCCTCTAAAAGATGTAGGCCCTTTTCTAAAGTTTCAAAAAACTTTTCTTCTTCTTGCTGCAAAATATCTCGAACTACTTTTTCACGTTCTTTAAGCTCAGGATATACATTCCCCATCTCATTTTTAAGAAGTGGATATAAATCTGCCAAAAAGGGTCCCTTTAGACCTAATTGTTTTCCGAAACGTAAAGCTCTACGCAAAATTCTTCTAAGAACATAGCCACGGCCCTCACTGCTAGGCAAAACTCCATCTGCCAACAAAAACCCTGTTGAGCGCATATGGTCGACAATGACTCTTAAAGCTGCCTCTTCTTTAGAAGCACTTAGAATATTTAATTTCTGATGAGTTTGTGCCTCAATGTAAGAGTGAACACCTGTGATGAGTTTTTTCATGAGGTCTATATCATAATTGCTTGGAACGGCCTGCATTACTGCAGCCATTCTCTCAAGCCCCATCCCTGTATCAACGCTGGGTTTGGCCAGAGGAACCAAAGTCCCATCGGCCTGTCTATCAAATTGCATAAACACACAGTTCCAAAACTCTAACCAACGATCGCCATCAACTTCGCGACCTTGATCCCAAAAAATTTCAGAACAGGGGCCACAAGGACCCGTGTCGCCCATGGCCCAAAAATTATCCTTTTCTCCAAAACGAACAATTTTATCTAAGGGTAGTCCGACCTTTTTGTGCCAAATTTCAGCACCTTCATCATCTTTTTCAAAGACTGAAACACGTAAGCGATCTTGAGGTAATTTTAAAACATTAGTTACAAAATCCCAGGCAAATAGAATGGCTTCTTCTTTGAAATAATCTCCAAAACTAAAATTACCTAGCATTTCAAAAAAAGTATGATGCCTTGCCGTGAAACCCACATTTTCGAGATCGTTATGTTTTCCCCCAGCACGAACACATTTTTGTGTTGTAGTGGCACGGGTGTAATCGCGCTTATCTAAACCCAAGAAACAATCTTTAAATTGAACCATCCCAGCATTTGTGAAAAGCAGAGTTGGGTCGTTGTCAGGAATTAAACGAGAACTAGCCACTCTCTGATGCCCTTTGCTTTCAAAATAGGCCAAAAAAGCTTCTCGAATTTCATGAGTTAAAATAGGTCTTTGAGACATAAAACCTTTTTAAACCAACATTTAGCCTTTTTCACTTAGGAAATCCCTTAACAAAGAATTAAGTTTGAATTTTTCCTGCCGAAGTTTATCCTGATTGGGATTTAGTGCATGTAAGCTCCCCGGTTAAATTAAGACACCATTAAGAGGGGCTCAATGTTAAACAATTTAAAAACATCATCATTTATTCTTATTTTCGGAATGGCTCTCACAACCCAGCTCAGAGCACAAATAGAGTCTCAAGGCTGGGACTGGCCTTCTCAAAGCTCCTACGAACACATAACAGACTATAAAAAAGCTAATCCAGGGCCAGGACCCGAACCCAAATGTGTTGTGAATGTTAAAAAAACCATGAACATTAAAGGCACTCTCGATGGCAAGGGCTGCCTCTATCGATGGAGAGGTGAAGGATATCCCAAAAAATGCCATGCCTCTAAGGAAATTTCAGAGAGTGAACCCCGTATGTTTGTCATGAGCCCTGGAAGCACTATTAAAAATTTGCAAATGGAATGTTCACTCGACGGAATACTCATGAACGACAACACGACAATAGACAATATTGTGAATAGAGATTGCGAAGAAGATTGTGTTACTACAAACGGAAAAAATAATACCATTAAAAATTCCAAGTTCTTCCTTTGTCAGGACAAATGCCTTCAACTCAATCAAGCTTCAAATGTAAAAATTCTAAACAACGAATTTTATCACGCGCAAAGACCCATGTCGGGATCTGCCGGAAAAAGAGGGGGCGCCACAAACATTCAAGCCGTTGGAAATTATTGTTACAATTGTGAGATTATGATTCGTGCACAATCGAACCATGATTTTCATGCAAAAGATAACGAGCTCAAAAAAGGCGAGTGCTTGTTTGAAACAGTCGATAAGTCTGTGATTTATGACCAAGGCGGAAACACTGTTTCAGACGCAACTATTATGTGTGCAGATGGCACGAAAAACGTTAAACCCGAATAATATTATTTTTCGAGAGGGTGAAATTCATTGAGCATTTTTCGTAAGTCGTCGTCATTAAATTTCAGATAGCGCTCGGTGGTGTTGATTTTACTGTGTCCCAAAAGTGCCTGCACAAAACGCACGTCAGCGCCTCCTTGCAATAAATGAGTTGCAAAAGAATGCCGGAGCTGGTGCGGATGAACGGGATCAAGACCCTGCTGCTTTGATCGTCTTTGAAAGATTTTCCAAAGCGCCATTCTTGTCAGTGGTTTTAATCTTTTTGAAACAAATATTTTTTCTCGATATTTCTTTTTTAATTTATCTTCCCATTCTGGAAACTTTTCATTTTTATATCTCTCTAACCAATATAAAGCCCGTGCACTCAAAGGTAACAATCGTTCCTTTTGTCCCTTTCCCAAAACTCTGACACTCGGCAATCTTTCATCAATATCCATCCAAGTTAAAGACAATAGTTCCGAGGCACGAAGTCCTGCAGAATACATCATTTCAATGATGGCCCTATCACGAAGAGCTTCAGAGTCATCATGAGTTGGAAACGAGCAGAGTTGAGTGAGCTCTTCAACGCTCAATGCCTGCGGATTAAATTCATCTTCGTATTGAGTTTTAAGTTCTTCCGCTAAAATTGAATAAGATTCTTCCGTAAGAGCTCTAAATTTTAAATAAGATCTCAAAGCTATTCGCTTACGAAACAGTGTGTTCTTATGTAGGTTTTTCTTTGATAATTTTTCTATAGCTTTTAAAAGGTCTTCTTTGTGAATTTTTTTCTCTAGATTAAGCCCCGTCTTCAACCAATCCGACAAATCGCTCATATAAGCAGAGACACTTAAAGGCGAAAGTCTTTTTTGGTGAACTATAAAGTTTTCAAAATCATTAAGATGACTCACTTAAAAATCATTTTAAAAGATAAAGGCTAGTCTTCGCAAGGCACGCCGATTTGAGGTGAAAATCTTTTGCCTGTGCGTTTCGCAGTAAAATATTGAGCGTGCTCAACTAAAATCACTTCGGGTCCACAAATAGGATACAAATTAACCACTTCACCTCTATAAAACCCATTACAATTATCCGTCACACAGCGACCCACTCTTAACTTATAATTATGACCCTGAAGGGTGACACTAATTTCAGAAGTAGCCACATTTCGACTTTTATCCATGTAAAAGGGAAGCTTTTTATAAGAAAAAGGTAAAGAATCAAATACTTCTTGTGGCTTGATTTTAGAAGTGAATATTGTGGTTCGACGAATTTGATGTCGATGCTCTTCTTTTAATCTAGGGAGAATGTTTTCCTCAAAAAAATCTTCAAATTTTTCAAGCAATAGAAAATGCGTTTGTACAATATGAGCTTCAGTCTGAGCAGATATTCTTTTTTCAGGAACACCCTTATAAAAAAATGAACTTGGAAGTATGGGTCGAGCGCAGCGCCTCATCATGTTTAAAATTGGCAAAGAATCAACCTCATCCCCAGACCAAAGAAATGAAACGAAAACAAAAAATAATGAAAATTTCACTGCAATCCCGCGCAACATCCCATGATTACTAATTTGATTAAATTAACGCTGTCAAAGTTTAAAACTAATCCACTATTAAATTTTGGAAATCTGAATCACGAAGAAACTAAAAGTAAATTATCAAAGCTTTCCCATGGTCCTGAGTCTTCGATGTTCTACAAGAATACAAGCATCTGAAATAACTAATAGACCTGCGTCTTTAGCCTTTTTTTCTGCTTCATCGTTAAACACACCTAATTGAAGCCAAATAGCTTTAGCTCCAACATTTATGGCCTCATCAATAATTTCAGGAACAAATTCGTTAGCCCTGAAAACATTAACTATTTCAATAGGCTTTGGAACTTCGCTCAATGAAGAATAACAGGGTCGACCCAGTATCGATTTTTCTTTAGGTCGGACTCCTACAATATCGTAAGCAGCGGAAATCATATACTGAGTCACACCATAAGAGGCCCTCGAGGGATCGGGGCTCAATCCCACCACAGCAATCCGTTTATATTTTTTCAAAATTTCGAGGGCTACATCCATAAGTCACCTTTGAACTAACGATTTTTCGTTGCTTTAACATAAAACTATCATTGCTCAGCACTAAAAAGCAAAATGGGGGGCGATGCTTTTTCCTCACGGCTCCTATTTTGACTCGAAGTCGCTAGGCGCCTTATAAACATCGGGTGATTATTGATCAGATCAATTTAAATGAATTGCGTATTTTCGTATCCGTTTACGAAAATCTCAGCATGACTAAAGCAGGTGAAGCTTTGGGCTTAACTCAAAGCGGAGTCAGCCAACACGTCATGCATTTGGAAGATATCTTACAAACAAAGCTCTTTGATAGGCATCATAAAAAACTCATTCCCACATCCTCAGCAAAAGAATTATTTGAAGCTTGTCGCGCCAATCTAGTCCAAATTGAAGCAGCTCTAGCTCAACTCCAGGTGGGTCAAAAAAAAATTAGCGGAAAGGTTTCTCTAGGAATGCCCATAGAATTTGGCAACAATATCATCATGCCTCTTCTCGCCAAGTTTTGCATTGAACACCCCGAAGTCGATTTGCAAATAAGAATGGGTTTTGCCTCAGAAATGAATTCTTTATTAATCTCTGGCGAATTAGATTTCGCCTTTGTGGACACATACAATTTAGACCGAGAGCTTGAGAGCAAAAAAATATTCGATGAAATTCTCTGCCTTTGTTGCACGCCCCGATATCTCGATTCTAAGAGACGACCTACTACTCTAGAGGATTTTGAAAATTTAGATTTTATTGAATATCAAAAAGGAAATCCCGTCCTTAAAATGTGGTTTGAACAAGAATTCGGCAAAATGCCTAAAAAACTCAATGTTCGAGCTTATGTAATGGATGTTCAAGGTGTCGCTAAACTTATAAAAAATAATTTAGGCTGTGGAGTGCTACCGCTCTACGTCGTGGATTCTCTAAAAAATCGAGGAATTCCCCTCATAGTTTTTGATGATTTCAAAAATAAAGTTCACAACATCATCAGCATTGCCCAAGTTAAAAACAAAACATTCAATAGAGCCTCCTATGAGCTACAAAAATATTTATTAAAAGAAATTTCGGAATTAAAAAATGAAAGAGAGCCGCTACCCTTTATTGGGCAGCAGCTCTCTGGGGTTGAATTAGGCTGATGGGTGAAATCAGCCTCTAATCGGGTCGATTCTCAAGGAAGTAAAAGATCAAGAAGACCTTTTACAAAGTTTGCGCCATTTTCAAGAATTTTGAGTCCGCTATCAGCCAAAATGCTTACAGACTTGCCACTAGAATCAGCCACACCGAAAGCAATCGCTCTAGTGGTTGCAGTAGCTTTTGAACCGATATCATAAACTTTTGCAGCGCCAGTTTGAACAGCATTGATGCTCAAATCATAGGCACTTTGAGTGAAGGCTTTAGTGCTTACGTAAGCGTATTCACCAGTTTTTGCCACTCCGTTAAGAGAATTGGCCACTAAAGTTGAAGCCGCATCGCCAGTCACAATCAACATTTCACTGCTTTTTTTGAAAGCCACACCACCAGCTTGAGCCACTTTAGAAGCTGCATTGCCCGCTAATAGAATGGCTTGTTCACCAGAAGCTTCAACTTGAAAGCCTAGAACTTCCACGCTGCCCTTAAGAGTTTTAGGGGCCACTTGAATGTTCAAGACGCTCGCCCAAAGTGCTGATGTGCTGAGTGCCAAAGTTAAAAATCCTATTTTGTTTAAAGTTTTCATTTTGTTTCTGTCTCCTCGTAGAAACAGAAATACACAAACAGTCTTTTTCCAACAACACTTCTCGCTGACACTTTCTACAAGTTTTTGTCAGATGAGTTTTTTAAATAAAAAACAGCTTTTCCCTCTGAAAAAATATTTTCACCACTCTCAAACACATGCGTTCTTAAAAAACCCAATGCAAAATTTCCAGAACTTGAACGAATTTCACCCACATCTTCTCCCTTAGAATTTTGAATCTTCGAAAATCTAATCCATGGAGTTTCAGATTTAAAAACTAAAAACACGCGTGGTGCTCGACCGAGATTTTTAGCCTTCGCCACAACTTCTTGCCCCAAATAACATCCTTTATCGAAAGCCACGCTACTCAAATAAGGAAGATCTGAGAGAAATTGTGACGAATTATAATCTTCATCCCTAAGCGGTAATCCCCTTTCACATCGCCAATTCAAAAATTCATCAGAACTCATGTTTTGAAATGACAAATTTGGAATTTGTCCATTTTTTATCCACAATTCACGCAAAGGAACTCCAAAATGAAGAAAACTCAAATCGAATCCCCATTCATGCTCTCGACCGATAAAAATTTTATCTTCAGAGAATTTTGACGAAGATCGTAAAATATTTTCCTCGGCGATCTCAACAGGATCTAGTAACCACCAAAAATCAGAAAAACTCTCAGACAAATCTAAAATCTCTAAATCTTCAGATATTAAAAAGTGCTCTAAACGATTTTTTAAGGCTTCAAAATGGGGAGCTTCCACTGCCAGATAAAAAGAGTCATGAGAGTGAATAAGAGTAAAATCAAAGTCAATTTGTCCACGATGATTAAGTAGAAAAGCTTGAGAGCCCTTAACTTCAGCTTTAACATTCAGAAGTCTTTTCACATGAATCGTTAAAAGTCCGTGTAAAAAGCTTTGCGCATCAGGACCTTTGACGCAGAGAACTTTTTTAACTTTTTTTAAGGCCTTCATAGATTACATTTTTCCCTTCGACTGCTTTAATTGCACCAAGCACCTGGGGAGGATTTATGTCAAAAGCTTTTTGTATATTTTTATTAATGTCGCTGTCCTTTATAACATTAAAGGGCTTTGCGCACACTCAAGTACAATCTCGCAGCACCCATATCATTGAGGTCGACGCCGAAAACAAAGAGCAAAGAAGCCGACTGGCTAATCTCGGCTATGCTCTGGAAGAATTCACTTCTGAAAAGGTTTACCTTTACGGAAATCATTCCGATTTAGAAAAAGTGCGAGCGGCCGGATTCAGCGCCAAAGCCTTTCCTCTTCAAGAACGCTGGCTAAAACTAGAGGAAGCCGCCACTTCTCGCTTCACGTCTTATCCTCAAGCTCTTCAACGTTTACGAAATCTCGAATCTCAAAACCCAACACTAGCCACACTTTATAGTATTGGAAAAAGCTCAGAAGGCCGAGACATCGTCGCACTTCGAATCAGCAATCACACTCCTTCAGAAGCCGAATCCCTCAAAATACCTACAATGATTTATCTTGGATGCCACCATGCTAGAGAACACCTATCCCTAGAAGTACCTCTACTTTTTGCTGAATACCTTTTGCAAAATTACAACAGCAATCAAGCTTTAAAAGATCTTATGGATCAAAGAGAAATTTACATTGTTCCTGTCGTAAATCCAGATGGTCACACCTACGACTACACCGATGGTGTTCGTGGAAAAATGTGGCGTAAAAATAGAAACTCTGTTGGCGGAAACAAAGTCGGAGTCGATCTCAATAGAAATTATGGATACCAATGGGGTACAGGGGGTTCTTCTACAGAACCTGATTCTGAAGTTTATATGGGCCCCTCTCCCTTTTCAGAACCCGAAACACAAGCCGTTAGAAATTTCTTCAAAATGCAAACTCGTTTAAAAGCCACTTTAGATTTCCATTCTTTTTCAGAATTAATTCTCTATCCCTGGGGCTACACCAATGATCGAGTTGGAGATAAAGACGGCAAACCCGAAGATCGTCCGGTCTTTGAAAAAATGGCCCAAGATATGTCTCAATGGAATCATTACACTCCAGAACCAGCATCAGACTTATACATTGCCAGCGGAGTCCTCTTTGATTGGGCTTACGGCGAATTAGGCTTATACTCTTTCACTTTTGAACTCAGTCCTACAAGCATGTGGGATGGAGGATTCTACCCCTCGCCTTCAGTTATTCCTCAAGTTTTTGCAGATAACTTACGCCCCATGCTCTACATGCTTGAATTTGCAGACAATCCCAAACGAGCTCTGACAGATACTGTTCCTAATTTCATTAAAGAAAGCCCCGCGCAAAAAGGGATTCCAATGGCCAGCCATAGAGATTTAAAAATTTAGATTTGAGACACAAAAACAAGAAGTGCAAAGCATTCATCTAACTTTGCACTTCTTGTAATTTTTCACTTACTCACAAACTAATCAGAGGCAATTTCCTAAAGGCACTCGGGGTGCCCAGAGCCAAGCCGCGAGGCGAAGGCATTTGGGCGGGGCCTTGCCGTGACTTTAGGAAATTGCCTCTGATTAGTTTGTGAAAAAGCATAAAATTAATTTGTCTTTACAAAGCCTCATTTTAGCCTAGTCATTCTTGCTCAAAGCTTGCTCTTCCTGTAGTATCACGAGCCAAATCAACGGCTTGACGTATCGCACAAAAGGGAGCGCTATGAAGGTTTTTCGTGAAAGTTTTACACTCCGATTTTTAAGTTTTTTACTCAGCCTGAGCTTTATCTTACCTCAGGCATTTGTTGCCAAAGTCCATGCCGAGACGACTGACAACCCTGGCGACATTGGCCATTTTACAAATGAATTAGAAGCCTTAATTGCGGCCAAGCAAAAAGATCCCGCCATTCAGAAAACGCAACTTGCCATTGAAGAAGGCGCGACCGCCATTGAATCGGGCGACTTCTCTAAACTCGATCCAAATCGTACGGATTTTTTCTTATTAGGGGATCAGTATTTAGAAATTGGCTCTCAACGTTATTCACTCAGCCAATTCAACGCCAATTTGCCTATCGTATCTTATAATTCTCTAGAACCACAATTGACCGATGATGGAACATTTTCGATTGCCGCCATTAAAAGTGGAAAAGTTGTTGCACGACACATTGTTGGAAAACTCAAAGTCACACAATTTGCCCAAGATGAAGAGCAAATTGTTTTTGTCGATAAACAAGGCAACCTTGGAACTATCGATAGACACCTTCTTTTGAAAGTGTCTTTGTTCAAAACTCCCGTTCCTGTTTTTCAACAAATAGCCACAAACGTCACAAAACATGTAAAAAATCTCGATCATTTAAAAATCAGCTTCCGAAGTCCTGGCATGCGCCCCTGGGCCGAAATAGATTCTGATTCTGGTCGACACAAAGAAGTTATTCTTCCCACCGATGAGAACGGTCAACACATTATCAAATCAGGCGACATTGTTATTTCCGAAGAAAACGGCGAAGCTCGTTACCTTCATGGAATTTTTTCACGAAGCGTAGTTCAAGAAAAAATTGGAATGGGCAATGCCATGCTCACCTGGCTTTCAACTTTGGCCAATTTAAAAATGAATGGGATGGACAAGCAAAAATTTGCTGACGCCGTCATCAATCAAAGCCAAGGCCATGCACTCCCCACCCTTGGAGATCTCGACACCCCCGTCAGAAGAGCTCTCGAAGCCTTTTCACCCGAACAAATTGCTGGATTCGTGAACCACGCTAAAAGCAATACAGAATTAGCCAAAAGAAATTTCGACGCCGTCACTCTAACGGACTGGCAAAATCAATACGAAGAAATTCGTAATCGTGCACGCGAACAGCTCAATAACAAACACGATATCAACGGATCTCGCTTAAGTCGCGAAGATCAAAACAAATATCAAGCCGCGCTTGCCAGTGGAGATTTCACTACTGTGTGGAGAACTGTTGTTGGTGAAAAAGAACGCATTCACATGATGGATAAAGTGAAAAAATCTTTTATCACTCTTGGAGGCATCGCAGGACTGGGTGCCGGTGCTTACTACGGAATTCAATCTCTAAAAGATGGCTACTTAGCTGATGCTCTAAAAAACGGTGCGCCGAATCTCTACAATCACGCCATTAACGGTGTTAACTGGCTTTATAGCTTTTGGCCCGGTGAAGTTCTCAGCAATGAAGTTTATCGTATGCCCCTACTTTATAGTTCGATTGCACTTATGGGCGTCATTCCATTAGCCATGGGAGTCTCTTGGATTGCTGGAATGATTCGAAAAGATAATCTGAGCACATGGCAACGAATCCTCGTGGCTGGAATGCGAGTTTATGCTTGGGGAATTCTGCCCATTCAACACGCCCTCATTGATACTTGCTTAAAACAAAAATCGTTTTTCCCGGTTCTTAAACAAGGATTCAATCCCTTTAAAAAAGTTAAGGCCGATTCCGCTATTGGAAGAAAAATTGGCCTAGAAAAAGACCTTCGCCTTGGCGTTGAAAATCCTCTCAAATCACAAAACGACAAAGATAGATACGAAGCCGCTAAAGCTCAAGACGCTCAACGTGTAGCCTCCAATTTGGCTCGAGTCATTGATAGCCTCAAGGCTCAAGACGACGCCGAGATAGCTCAAATGACAGAGCGAGCACGAAATTCCAAAGGAGCTTTAGCTATTCCTTATATTCGAGAAGATCTCGAAAAAACTCGACAAAAAAGAGCTCAGGCTATTGTCGATGCTGACCCTGAACTAAAAGCCAAAACGAAAGAACAACTTAAAGAAGAATCTTTCACAGACTACGCTCAAAAACGACGCGATAAAAGTAACGCTCTAACTGCACTTATTAAAACTAAAGGTCTCGCCATTAGAATGGCTGATCTTTTGGCCATCATGGTCGTGTCTGAACGCGAAAACGTCGATCCAGCCACATTACTCATGTATATGTCGGGCGATGTAAAAGCCGAAAAACTTAATGAGCTCTTCAAAGACCCCAAGCTAGAAAATGAATGGTTTCATTTATCCAGTGAACTCTCTGATGAATTCACTAAAATGGAAAATTTTGCTCAATACGACGATCTCACTAGTATCAATCCAAGTGATCTTGTCAGCTTTTATCAATTAGCTCGCGCTAAATCTCGCGAAATTAACGAACGAAGCGGATTCAATTCTTCAGTTTCTAAACTTAAAAATCGATTTAATGCTTTTGTTCAAAGACGTAAAAAGCCTCTTGTTGAATGGGCTGCGAGCTTCGGTAAATACGAGCATGAATTCTTAAAAACTGTAGTTCCTACAGAACTCATCACTCGTCAGGTGACTTGGGAATTCATTTTCGACCACATCATCGTGGTAGGGTATCCCGCTCTTTGGGGTGGCCGAGCTGACATGAAAAAACTCGGAACTCCCCGAGAAAGCGACCTTTCAGCCGATCCTCACGGTAGTCTTTTAAATTTATGGACCCCCTCTCCAAGAACTTACGATGTTATGACAAACGTATTAGCTCACTTCTTAACGGCTGGTGCAGCTAAAACACTCGTATTCTACAAAAACCCTCCCGTTGTTGATGAATCTTATTTACCTTTCGAAACGGCAAGCGGACAAATCGCTTCGCGCGATGCCAAGGGTGGCATCCGTGAAAAAGTTGAGAGCTTCTGGCGAGCTAACGTTGAAGGAATTAAGGCTCTTCATCCAGCTCGATCTGACATTGGTGGCGTCTACATGCGTGGCTTTATCAGACGCTTAGGCACTATACAGTTCTCAATACTAATGGCTCTAGTTTTTAGAATGATGATCGGCGGAGCCGACCTAGAAATGGCTACTCGTGGCTTCCTCTACTCATGGATTGCTGGCCTTTGGTATTACGGCTGGCCCTGGGACATGATTTTCTGTGCCATCGAAGGCGAAGAAGAGAAGCTTCATTCGTTTTCAAATGAATTCACCGCAGCCAAAGAAAAAATTGCCCAAGGGATTCGCCTTAAAGACGACGCTCTTTTAGGCCAAGGATACGAGTCCTTATTCGCTCTTTTGCAAAAGAATCCTAAATTTAAAGAATCTGCGGCCAAAGAAGTAGATTCTGAATCTTTAGAAATATTTACAAAAGATCCTGATGGCCAAAACGCCATTCAAGCCATTGTTAACTATGCCAAGGCACTACAAAGCAAAGAGAATAAAGATGAAAATATAGCTCAAGCAAAAGAAGCTTTAAGAGCTCTTTACGAAGGAGAGCTGCCTGACGACGTCATTAAAGAAATCTTTAGATCTTCGGGCCAAGAGTTATTAGAATATGCCATTCAAAATCCCCCCTCAGCCACTAAAGCAAATCCTAATTACTCTAAATTTTTAACTTGGGTAGCGGCCATTTCAACTACAATTATGGCCGTTCCAATGTCGGTAAAATCTTTCCATCCTGAAGAATTAACCAATGGATACATTGCAAGTTGGGCTGCAATATCCGTGGCTCTCTATACTGGATTTAACGCTTTCTTAAGTGCTAAGGGTTACGCCAAATTACAAAGCAAGTTTGCCTGGATCAGAAATCTTTTTTCTAAAAAGTCTAATTCTGACAGCAACTCGAGCGATCAAAGCAATACACCTGGTGCGGCTTCAGCAAATTGTGAAGAGCCACTTGTAAACACTAAAGAACCCGATAAAAAATAAGGAAATTTTTCGAAAAAAAAATTCACCGCGTTCTTAAAGTTTCTTTACAAATTTGTGTAAATGTTCTTAATACGATATTCCCAAAGTTCTGAATTTTTAATGGGAAGGAGCCTAGCACTTAAGAGGTGAAAGTCGGGAAAAAATATCAATTTTCATTAGTTGATTTGGCAACACAAAGCCGTAATCCATTCACAAAGCTCTTAGCTTGGATTCTTTGCCTTCTGGTGCCTTTGCCCAGCGGCGGATTCTTAGTTCATGCTGCTGACCCACAAACACCTTCGACTCAAAGCACTCCTCCCCCTCAAGAACTTTTCCAACCAGAACTCCCACTCACTTACCCAACCTTTGATGAAGTATTTCTAAAGTTATTAGAAAATAAACAAAGAGACGCTGGTATTCAAAAAACTCAACTGGCCATTGATGATGGCCTTAACCTTATTGAGGCCGGTAAAATCGATCAATTGGAAGCTGAACGCCGTGATTTCTTTCACTTAGGCGAGCAAAAACTCTTTATAAACGAGCAAGAATATTCCCTTAAAAATGATCAACTAGAAATACCTTTAGTCAGTTTTAATAAAATTGAAACGTCCTATAATTCTGAAAATCGTGTTTTATCTTTTTTAGCCATCAAAAATGGAAGGGTCACTGCTCGACACGAAATTCATAATATCGACGTAGCTAGCTTTACTGAAGACGAGGAACACTTACTCATTTTAAGCTCTAAGGGACAACTCTCTGCCATTGATAAGTTTATTTTAAGCAGAGTCTCTCTCTTTAAGGCTCCAATTCCAATTTTTCAAAATTTAGCCAAAGACATCCCGGTTAAAACTGAAGAAGGCTACCAAATTAAAATTAATTTTCGGCATCCTGGCTTCAAACCCTTTGAAGAACTCAACTCCGAACACCCCGATCATGATAAAATCATTCTTCCTAAAAACGACAATGGTGAACTGATCATCTCCTCTAAAGACACCTTAGTGTATTCAGAAAATTCTCAAGGAGATCGCCACCTCCACGCGATCCTCTCAAAAAATGTGACTTATGAAAAAGTTCAAGAAGGCATCCTCGTGCTTTCATGGTTAGGTTTTCTGGCCTACCTCAACCTAGCGCCTCCCGAAGAACAGGCCGAGCTCGTAGAAACATGGCTTAGCCAAAGACAACTTCCATCCTTAAGCTCTCTCAATAAAGACGAACGCGGTGCTATCAACAATTTCTCACCTTCAACCCTTTCTCAATTTCTTGGTCGATATAAAGCCACTGAGCTTCTTAAAAAACGTAATTTTGATCTTGTTAGGCCTGAGGAATGGCAAAAACAATTCGACGAAATCAGTGGCTTTGCTAAGGCTCAGCTTGAATCAAAGCATGATAGAAGCGGATTTAAACATAGTGAAGAATTCATAGAAAAGCTTGATCAAGAGTCTCAGAATAACAAAAACTACGAGGAAACTTGGTTGTCCGTTGTCGGGCAGAGTGAAAAAGCCAATATCGCTCGAAAAGCCAGAAAAGCGTTTATGGGCCTTGGAACAATGTTGGGTTTAGGGGCCGCCTCTCTGATAGGTTACCAAGCCGCTCCAGAAAACATCAAACAAACACTCGACTACGCCAAACAACTTCAAATCATGAATTGGATCTATAGTTTTTGGCCCTCTGATATTTGGGCCAACGCAGAATATAGGCTTCCATTAATCATGAGTATTACGTGCCTCATCGGCACCCTTCCCCTTGGGCTTTTCTTATCTTGGGCCAGTGTTCCACTTCTTCGTAATTTTGCTAAATGGACACGTGGATGGGCCCCAAAACTCAGCGCTCTACTACAAGAAAAGCACGATATTTATGCAGAAATGGGAGTTAGCAAAAGAATTTTAACCGTAGGCATGCGTGTCTGCAGTTGGATAACCCTACCCATACAACACGCCATTCTCGACAAAGCTTTTCGACAGAAATTTCTTTTTCCAGCCATTAGAAGAGGCATCAATCCATTTAAAAAAATCAATAAAGACTCCGAGCTTGGTAAAATACTTAAACTCGAACACAATCACTTTGCTGGATTTAACATTCCTGGATCCACTAAAAAATCTTCTGAAAAGGAAAAAATACTTTTAGCTTTATCCCTTCAAAAAAAGAATGCCGAAAGACTCTCCAATCTATTCGCTCTTCTTATTATTAGTGAAAAATACAAAGTGAGCCCTCAAAAACTCTTAGACTTCATGTCGGGCGAAAATCAAAACAAAGCCGTAAAAGAATTTTTAGAGAATTCTGAGTCTCAAACAGAATGGCTCGAACTCAAAAGCCGAATTGCATCAAAACTTTTAAAACACGACGAATTAGCCTCTGGACAAATTGAAGCGCTAGCCCCGGATCAATTCGCCAAGATGTTTAAAGAGTCTCTGGATCTCTCTGAGACTTTGTCCAAAAGAAGCACATTAAAATTAAAATGGGACAGACTCCTTTTTGCTTTTTCAAATAAAAGCAAAAGTATGACAAAACCATTGGTCACTTGGATGGCCGATCACGGAAAATTTGAACACGAGTTTCTAAAAACTGCTATTCCCACTGATTTCACCACTCGACAAGTCAGCTGGGCCTACATGATCGATCAAGGACTCACAATTTTTTACTCTAGTTTTTATGGTGCTCGTGCCGACGTCACAAAACTAGCCGATCCCGCTCATGCTAAAACTTTAGCCGCTGACATTCATGGAAACATCTTCAACTTATATACAAACCGAGAACAACTATACGATGTTGTTTATAATGGAATGGACCACCTTATAGGATCTTCCTCAAACAACACCTTAGTCTTTTATCAAGACATGCCTTTTGCGGACTCTAATTACCAACCCTACGAAAGCGCCAGCGGAGCTTTAGCAAGTCGTAATTCCACTGGAGAAATTCAAGAAAAAGCCGAAAGCTTTTGGCAAAGTATTAAAAATGGAATTAGCTCACTTCATCCAAAACGTTCTGACCTTGGCGGAGTTTATGTTAGAGATTTTGTAAGTCGATTGGCCTGCGTCCATTTTTATGTTCTCTTAGGATTTTCTATTCGCCTCACAGCAGGGGGCCAAGGATTTGAAGATGCCGTTCGAGCTTTTTTATACACATTCATCTCAACAAATTGGGTTTACAATTGGCCATGGAAACTTATTTACGTAGCTACACAAGGCAATGAAGACAAGGTCAAAGCCTTTAACGCAAGCTTTATTGAAGCCAAAGAAAAAGTGGCTCAAGGAATTCGCCTCAAAAACGACACCCTACTTGGCGAAGGTTACGACTCACTATTCGGTCTCATGCTCAATGATCCAAGTTTTAAAGAGGAGTTTACAGATTCACTTTTAAAAAATGATGAATTCCAGAAAAATTTAAACGACGAAAAAACACGACCTTATTTAGAGGCCGTAAGAGATCTCCTCTTTGCTCGACAAGAAAAAGACACTTTGGCCACCGAAAGAGCCGAGCAAAGACTCTTGGAATTTTTTAAAAGTGAAAACATTCAACTTAGCGGAGACGCGCTTTTAAAACACGCTATATTCAACCCACCCCAAGCCACTAAAATCAATCCATGGTTCCAAAAGGCTCTCATCGCAGGAGCCTCGATATTAACTACAGCTTTAGCCGTCCCCCTAGTCGACAAATCATTTCGCCCCGATGAACTCACCGGACAATTTTTACTTTCAAATGCCGCTCTTCAGGCTGGGCTTTACGGTCTTTTTTATATTCTTCTTGGAAAAAAACCCTACGAATATGTGAGTAAAAAAATAAAAAGTGCCACAAAAGCCGTTACTGAACCTCTATCAAAAGCCTTTTGCAGCCAAAAACTATTACCTTAGCTTATTTAAACTCGACCTATTTTGCATTATTTCACCTCATCCTCTTTAGAAGTATTGTGCGCTAAGAAACGGGCCTGGAAATCAATTCAAACCTATAAAATCAACAACTAGAGCGGCTTGGGCGACCCCTGAAGCTTGGGGCTCTGCCCCTTCGCTCACCCCAAGATGCTCTAGTTGTTGATTTTATAGGTACTAATAGCTTTTATGCTAAATACTTCAGGCCCGTTTCTTAGCGCACAATACTTCTAAAGAGGGGAGGACTTAACGTGAAATAGGAATAGTGACTGGGCCCCAATTACTAAAGGAAAGCGTCATATCGGCTGAAAATATTCCGTAAATACTTTTAAGAGGCTGAGTGGCTTCGAGACTTCTTTTTCGCCAGTAAGAAAAACGTGCACTCGCCAACTGAGGATTCATGGCCCCTGTAAACGAAGGTCTAAAACCAGAATCTAAAGTGGCCGACAATGTGAATTGAGGTACCCAAAGTATACCTCCAGAATGCAAATTCTTTGATTCTAAAAATGTTTTAAGATTCCAATTCATTTTTTGATTTTCGTCAGGAAAAATTCGTAAACCAATAATTTTTTCCATCAGCCAAATTTCATTGGCTTCTAGTTTTTTAGACTCCAATTCCTCGTCGGATTTTTCCCAACCTAAAAGGACAAGGAGTCCATAATCAGACATTTCTTCATGCGAAGTCACACCATTCAAAGTGGAATCAATAGTAGTTTTACCTATGACTCTTTGAACTATGGCCTTCATTTCGACGACACCAAATGAACAACACAAAAGGGTCTCATATTAAGACTTTTTCTAATAAAACGAGAAAGTTCCTCAGAAAGATAGGCCTCACTTTGAGGATCCGACAACGAGAGTCCTTTTTCTGATTTTATTTTTTGCCGAATAAATGATTCCACATCATTTTTAAGATCATCAAAAGGAGCTCGACCTGCCATATATTCAGGGAAAACACCATGTAAACTCACTCGAATAGAAGCTAAGCCATCTACACTCACGGCAATCATTCCATTATTTGCCATTTGTTTTCTTTGCCAAAGAAAAGGATCTCGACTGGGTGCTATAAAGTTTTCAAATCTGAGCATTTTTGGAGGATGCTCTTCTTTCAAGGGAAAAAATTGATTCTTTTTCCATTCACCATCACGATAGGAAAAAATAATTTCATCGCAATTCTCTAGGGTAAAAAGATTCATTTTCATGTCGGGCCAATGTGAGGCACAAGTAGATGCTAACTCTGCACAAAAGCTCATCTGATAAACTTGTCCATGAATTGGAATAAAATTATGAGGCTTCAATAAATCAACAAGAGTGCGAAGCTCCGCACGTCGAGCATGCCCACTGGCATGTATTGGACCCCCTGCTGCTGTCTTAGCATGATCAGCCCATAGAACTTTTGCTCCCTGTCGCATAAGATCATTGACCAGGCGCTGAATCATTCTTTCATTTCCAGGAATGACCTTACTACTAAAAAGAACAAGGTCACCTTCATCTATTTTTAGAGATTGATGAGAATCGTCTGCTATTCGACTCAAAACACTCCGGATTTCTCCTTGCGAACCAGAACAAATAATCAACTGTTTATCTTTTGGATAATGATTGATCATTTCAACATCAACTAATGTTGAATCATGAAAATGAGGCATTTTTTGATATAAATTTAAATCCACGGCTAAACGATGAGCCGTTTGAAGTGATCTTCCAGCAACAGCCACTTTTCTTCCTAGGCTTTCCGCCACCTGAATTAAACTCGCAATTCTATAAACATTTGAAGAAAAAAGAGTTACAAAAATACGATTTTTTCTATGCTCTAAAACATTTTTCAAAAACGGAATAATATCTCGCTCGGAAACTGACTGACCTTCCCGATCCGCATTGGTCGAATCCATCATTAAAAAATCAGGACGCTCTTCTCCAAAAGTTTTGAAAATACTAAGTGGTTTTACTCCATCCTCAAATTCGTTAAGATCTATTTTAAAATCTGCTGAGTGAAAAATTTTTAAATCTTTTCCATCAGTTTTCCACAAAAAAGAAAGGGCGCAGGAATCAGGAGTGCTGTGTCTAACTTCAACAAAAGTAACAGAGACATCTCCAATATCGAGCGTAGAGTTTAGCTCAACACTTTTAACTTTATCCAAATGATGTCGCAAATCGGGATATCGATCGTCCATCATTTTTTCACGAATTAAAGACGCCGCAAAAGGAGGAGCATAGAAAGTTGGTGCCTTAACTTTTAAATAATCCACTAATGTGAACAAATGAGGAATAGCGCCAATATGATCTTCATGCGCGTGAGTGATCAACCAGGCTTCAGGCTCAGTCTTTAAAAATTCTCTAAAATCAGGAAAGAGGGCCTCAATTCCAAAGTTGTTTGTATCTGCAAAAAGAACACCACAATCAATGGGAATAGTCTTTCGACCAAATCGATAAAGCATGCAATTCATGCCAACTTCACCCAGCCCACCTAAGGGCTTTATCGAAAACTCTTGGCTTCTATCTGGCATTGTTGTCTTTGCTCTCAATAACATCTGGCAAGCTTTCAGGCTTCTCGTCAAGTATCACCTTACGATTATAACTCGCCAGGGCTTGTCCAAAATAATTCTCCCACCGTTTTAATCCTACGGCACTTCGTTGCTTGGGATCGTTTATAAGCACCGAGAAGGCTAACATTTCCCCACCTTTACTTTGCACCACGCCCACTAAAGTCGAAACCCCATCAATAGTTCCTGTTTTAGCTCTGAGCTTTCCAAAGGCCTCAGTTCCCTTCATTCTCTTTTCTAAGGTTCCATCTTTTCCCGCAATTGGAAATGAAGACAAAAGTTCAGGTAATACATCGAAATCCAGATACGCTGCATTAAGAAGCTGTATAAACTGATGAGCGCTCATTCTATTATTACGAGTTAAACCAGAACCCGATACAACTTTAAAAGGTCCATAATTGATTCCAATCCGAGTGGCTTCTTCACGAATCACTTCGAGGCCCTTCTCAGTTGTCCCTGGTTTTGATTTAAATTCTCGTCCTAATGTTTTGACTAAAGTATCCGCAATAAAATTATTAGAATATTTATTCATTAAAATAACGATGTCTCGCAGGGGAAGGCTTCTAAAACTATAAAGCGACTTTGCATCCGCTGGTGCTGTTTTTTGTAATATTGTATTCCCTCCAACAGAAACTCCCTCGCGCTCTAAGTAATATTTAAAAGCTCTTCCGGCATAAATAGAGGGTTTGGTGATATTAAAAAAAGTTCTTTGCTCAGCTATGCCGAGGGGAATACTCCCTTGAATAATGATTTTATCTCCATTTTTATCCTTCACTCGACTGGCCACCAAGCGGTAGGCCGAACCACGTTTAGAAGTCGTCGCTTTATTAACAATATCTATATAGCCAGTATCAGGATCGACATACACTTTAGGGGGAGCTCCCTCTTTATCAGCAGGTCTAAAGTAAACAGTCGTTGTATTGTAATTAAAATTTAATCCACTGACAGGAGCATTGTAGGCACGATCCGTTTCTGTTGGAATTCTATTTTCATCTAAATGAATAGAATCAAAGGTGCTATCATCCACTATTATATTTCCAGTAATTTTTCTCAAATCCCATCTCTTGAGTGCTTGAACTAATAAATATAATCTCTCAGATACTAAGTGCGGATCGCCCCCACCCTTCAGATAAATATCTCCCTGCAAAACGCCACCACTGAGTTTTCCATCGTATAAAACTTGAGTTTCAAATGTAAAATTTGGTCCTAAACGTTTGAGAGCGACAAGGGCGGTGAGCATTTTAATGGTTGAGGCTGGAGAGAGGGCCTCCTCTTTATTGGTTTCATATAGTGACTCCTGACGAGATAAGGAAAAAACCTCAACCCCAATCTTCATCCCCTTTAATTCAGGGTCCTTAAAGATAAAAGATAACCTTTTTTGAAGCCCCTCATGAAATACATCTTTTTCTGCAAACAAATTACAGCTAAGTAAAAGGGATAAAAACAATAACAATGAAGCCTTCATTTAACCTATTAAAGCATATTTTCTTCTTCTTCTGGATTCTCGCTTCAACGTCTTGCAGCAAATCAAAAGCGATCGAAAAGGACACCCTAGTCATTGGGATAGAACAAGAAATTAAAAATTTTGATATCCGAAGTTCCTCCGATCAAAACGTCTGGAAGCTGACACTTTTGACCACTCAAGCACTATTAAGAATTACAGAAAATGGAGAACTGCTCCCATCACTAGCCCTTAATTATTCAATTAAAAACAATAGAATACTTGAATTCGAATTAGCCCCAGAGCAATTTTTTCACAACAAGACTAAAGTGAGTTGTCCAGACATCTTATACTCTTATGCAGACTCAAAAAGACCTGGCTCTCGACTTCTTAGCTATCTTGAAAAAGTTGATAAATACGAATGTTCCAAGAAAAATCTTTTTAAAATATATTTAAAAGAGCCTATTGGGGAAATCTTTTTAAGAAGTGTCGCTCCAATGATTAGAATTTTCCCCGAATCCATTGCCCAAAATGAAGCTCAATTTCAAAAACATCCCATGGGTAGCGGTCCCTACCAATTCATAAAAAATGAAAAAGGGAAAGTCACCCTAGAAGCCTTTCCTCAATACCCACTTAAACTCCCATTTAAGAAAATTATATTAAAGCCAATTCACTCTGCTCACACACAATTTATGACTCTAATTTCAGGTGACATTGATTTGAGTTGGGCTGCTCTTAACGACTCACTTTTACCTGACATTAAGAAATATAAAAATCTCAGAAGCTATAAAGAAGCCAATAGTTTTCTTTTTTATATAGGCTTAAATTTAAATGATCCTCTTTTAAAAGAACGTCAAATACGACAATACTTGGAGAATTCAACTCCGAGGCAAAAAATATTTGAGGAAAAAATATCTTCAAATGGATTTATAGCTGACGGATTTTTTTTAAAAAAACATTCATATTATTTTCCAATTTGGTCAGCCCAAGTGCCTCAACAAGAAATCTCTCCAACACCTATTCGACTCAGCATGAACATTCCCGCCCAGGAAGAGATTCAATCATGGGCAAAAGCCCTTCAGCAAGAATGGAAGGCTCGCAATATTATACTTGAGATTAAAAGTTTTGAATTTGCTCGTTTTATCGACAGCTTAAAAAAGGGTGACTACCAAAGTTTTCTATATAAAACAGACACCAAAGGTGATCCCGACTGGCTCTATCAAGTTTTTCATAGCAGCCAAACTCCTCCTAGGCTGAATCGATTTTACCTAAACTCAAAACCTCTTGATCTATTATTAGAAAAAGCTCGTCCATTAAAAGAAGGTCCTCAAAGAAAGAGACTCTACCAAAAAGCTCAAATTTTAATAAGTCAGGAAAAAGCTCTTATTCCTCTGTGGTTCCCCAGCACGACTATTATCAGTAATGAAAAACTGAGCTCTTGGAACTCGGAAAAATTAAATTTAATCGATTTCTTAAGCGGTTTTTGAAAAAGAATCCTAAAAATCGATGTTTTTCCAAGAAGACTAATTAGCTGAGCTGAAGATTTTAGCTTAAAATATAGATATGGCCGTACAAAATCTTCAACTTGAGCCCTTACCCATTTTGATAGTTGACGATGAGCCTCATGTTTTAAAGGCCCTTGAGAGAGATCTCTCTGAAATCAACCAAGTCGAAACTTCAAATAACCCCGAAGAAGCTCTTCAAAAAGTAAAGCAACAAGAATTCTGCGTTATCGTATCCGATTTTAAAATGCCCCAAATGAACGGGTTAGATTTCCTCGAAGAATGTTCAAAAATTCGTCCAGAGACTAAGAGACTTCTTATAACTGGATACGACGATATGAGTGATATGCAAAAGATAGTCAATCGTGCAAAACTCAATGGGATTTTGCTTAAACCTTGGGAAAAAGCTCAATTGCAGGACTTTGCTAGCGATCTTATTCGACAAAATTATATGCTTCGAGAAAACTCTGAACTAAGACGACTCGCTTGGTCGGACTCACTTACAGGCATTCCTAATCATCGATATTTTTGGGAGCGTCTTGAATCTGAATTTTCTCGAGCGAAAAGATATAAGCGCGATCTCTCATTGATCATGGCTGATATTGATAATTTTAAAAGTTTCAACGATAAATTTGGCCATCAACATGGTGACTTGATACTTAAACAAGTGGCTCAGTGTATGGATGCTGCCAAAAGACAAATGGATACAGTAGCACGCTATGGCGGTGAAGAATTCTGTATTGTTTTGCCCGAAGCCCAACACGAACAAGCGCTCCTTATTGCACAAAGACTTCAAAAGGCTTGCCTTGATAAAACAGGCATTTCATTGAGCATGGGTGTTTCAAGTTTCCCAAATCATGGCGAAAGCACTACAGAATTACTTTATTGCGCCGATCAAGCTCTGCTCTTGGCAAAAATGAAGGGTAAAAACCAAGTGAGAAGTGCCCAAGAAATTCAAAGACCGATTACGGAAAAAAAATGAATCACACTCCGTGCTTTATCGCCACATCCTTAAATCCCCACACAGTGACTTCGAGTATTTCATTTGATGAGCTTCCTGAAAGCACTCAGCAGCATCTAAAAAGCTTGAGAATTAAATCCAATGAGCCTGTTAATTTTCTCAACGGTCAAGGCGTCATCTTTAAAACTCAATCCCATTTAAATAATAAAATATTAAGTTTTAATGTCCTAGAAATTAAATCTCAAAAAAAACTTGAACCTAAAATCAATCTCTATTTCTCTCCACCCATAGGGGGTGCTTTAGAAGAAACACTCATTCAAGCTTGCGAAATTGGAGTGAACAACTTTTATTTTCTTCGCTCTCAGCACAACCAATACAATCGCCAACATCTTTTCAAAAACGAAAGACTTAAAAGAATTATTGAATCGGCTTGCACACAATGCACTCAGCCTTGGCTCCCTGAACTCCATACTGAGTGGATCACACTAGATGAGGCCCTAACTCACGCTCAAGAATCTACGATAGTTATTGCGCAAGAGTCTTTAGCGGGGACAATAAAAGCAGGACAAATAAAGGAAAATTCTAAATATTCAAATAAATCAGAGTTTTCGCTTTTCATAGGACCCGAAGGGGGCTGGTCACTCGAGGAAGAGTCTCAATTAGAGAGAAAATCTCACATTTCCCTTTGTTTAGGAGATTTAATATTGAGAGTGCCCACTGCAGTAGTGGCTTCGAGTTTCTGGATTCGATCTCACTTTGGCGGTTGACGCTCTTTAAATCTAAAGGCTAAAGTTTTTCCTAATGACATCTAAAATATATTCCATTGAGGATCTTTCACAGACCTGCGCTCAATTAAGAAAAAATGGAAAAACCATTGTCAGCACCAATGGATGTTTCGACATTCTTCACCGAGGACATGTGGCTTATCTTCAAGAAGCTAAAAAGCTTGGAGATTTTTTAGTGATAGGACTTAACAGCGATAAATCTGTCAAAAGCATCAAAGATCCCTCTCGCCCACTTAATTCCGAATTGGATAGAGCTTTCATTTTATCAGCCTTAGAATGCGTCGATGCCGTTTGTATTTTCAATGAAAGCACCCCTGTACAATTTCTCCAATCCATTAAGAGCCATATTCACGTTAAGGGGGGAGATTATAAACCCGAAAACTTACCCGAAAGCTCCGCTATAGCGCAATGGGGCGCAAAAGTTGTCATCATCCCCTTTGTCAAAGGTTATTCCACTACAGATTTGATAAAAAGAAGTCAGACCGTTAAATAGAATTTAAATATGTCGCAATTAGCTCTCGTTAGACACGGACAATCTGAATATAATTTGAAAAACCTTTTCACTGGATGGCTTGATGTAGAGCTTACAGAAAAGGGCTTATCTGAAGCGCATCAAACAGGTCTTCAATTAAAAGCCTTAAACTTCAAACCTCAAATCGCTTACACTTCTGAACTTAAAAGAGCTCAAAAAACTTTAGATATAATACTAAGCGACCTCAATTTGAAAAATTTACCCATCATTAAAAACCAAGCCTTAAACGAACGTCATTATGGCAAACTCCAGGGTAAAAACAAAAAGGAAACCGCTGAAGAGTTTGGCGAAGAACAAGTTCATATTTGGAGAAGAAGTTTTGATGTCGCTCCGCCCGGAGGAGAAAGCCTAAAAGACACAGCTGCTCGAGCGGTTCCCTATTTCAAAAGCACTATTCTTCCCACGCTGAGAGAAGCTAAAGACGTTCTTATTGTAGCTCACGGAAACAGCCTCAGGGCTCTCATCATGGAAATTGAGAAGCTAAGTCCAGAAGAGATACTTAAACGAGAGCTTGGTACCGGCGAAGCCACTCTTTACGATTTCAAACATTTCTCAAATGCAGATCATTTTAAATTATTAGAGGCTCAAAAGTAATGTTACGTAAAGCCGTTCAAGATTTACTTTTAGGCCCTTCCCAAATATTCAACAATGGTGATTGGCTCGAAAAGCTTTGGTTTAGAAAACTTAAACGAAGTTGCTATTTTGCTTACAAAAAATTTTACGAACGCGATTTCATAAATTTTGTTGAAAAAAATAAAAACTTAATGGCCCATGGCCACATTATTGATGTTGGAGCCAATATTGGTTTTACAGCAAATCTTTTCTCGAAACACACCAGCAAACCTTTTTTTGTTTATGCTTTTGAACCTGAAAAATGGAATTTTAAAATTTTAGAAGAGTCCATTAAAAAAAATAATCTATCCAACGTAAAAGCTATTTCATTGGCCCTCGGAGAAACAGACTCTCGAAAAACTTTTTGGATTAACCCTAAAAACTCAGCCGACCATAGAGTTTTAAGCGAAACTCAAAGCCGAAATCAAAATGAAACTGTAGAAATCATTACTAAAAATTTCGATTCCTATTGGGAACAACAAGGGTTTGAAAGAATTAGTCTTATAAAAATGGACATACAGGGTTACGAACTCTTTGCACTCAAGGGCATGGAGAAAAGCCTTCAAAAATATAGACCTCTAATTTTAATCGAACTCGACAATGAAAAACTTAAAGACCACGGGCATTCTGTAGACGACATTTATTCTCTGCTTTCAAATTTAGGCTACACGGCACACAAAATTTCACACAAAGGTTCTCTGCAATCTATTACAAAAGGTGAACTCGATTCGCTTTTAACTCAAAATGAATACTTAGATATTATTTTCAAAACAAATTAACTGATTAATGTCCTTACAGAGTTGACTAAAATCCTTGTGACATCATAAGAGCTCCTGAAACTTTTTTTCCAGTTAGGTCTATTTGAAAACTTAACTCTGCACCCAAATCAATTCTAGCGCCTACAAAACCATGAATTGCTGGAACAGTGTAAGGACCTCGATTTGTTCCGCCAAGCACTCTTTCCTTGCTGACGGTAGCGTTAGTCGAAATGAATCCCAATCCAAAATAGGGAAACCACAAATCTAAACCCTTGCCCACTTGTGCCGCCATTCCGGTAGTGTGCGTCTTCATATCACCAAAAACTCTAGCGTAGGTATAATGTAGCAGTGCCGACATACAAACATTGTCGTCATTTAAAAAAGTCCACTGACCCGCAAAGCCCCCACTCGAAATTCCGTCGTAGAGCATCCCTGGACTAAAGGAAGCGGATATATAAAAATCTGCCGGCAATTCCCAAGCTGTCCATAGTCGAGGAACTGGAATTAAACTTGGAGCGATTCCATTTTTATCTCCTAATTCATTCAAATTATGTCGAGGTACAAAAGTGCTTTCCAATCCTAAATTTAATCCCAAGGCTAACTGCTGATGAGCACCAGGCGCCGTCCAAGCTCTATGAATTGAAGCCCAAGAAGTGATGGCCGCAGCTCTTTTTATATCTTTGCTAGTGAGTTCTCCCGAAAGTTCTGCTGCCGTCAAAGAAGTGGAAATTGTTAAACCTAAAAGGCATGTTAGCATTAACTTCATAAGGAAAGTTTAACATTGAATTTAAAGCAAGTTAATGAATTCCTCAGAGATCTTAAAAGTCTTGAAAATAAAAGTTCTCGCACTTGTACAATTTATAGGGACGTCCTTAATTCCTTACTCAATTTCCTCAAGGGTAGAGCCATAAACCAAGAACTTCTTCGACAATTCATTCATAAAAGAAGCAAGAGCTTAGCGGCATCAAGCTTAAGCCTCCATATAAGTGCCCTTCGGAGATATTTTCATTGGGCCGAAAAGCAAGGCTATATTCAGGAGCCGCTTGAAAAGCATCTTATAAGACCCAAAGTCCCCATTAAACATTTTAAAGTTTTCGATGAAGAGGATCTTCCTAAGCTTCTTAAAGTTATCGAAAACGCGAGCCTTGAAGAGCAACTACTTTTTGAATTGCTTTACGGTGATGGATTAAGAATTTCTGAGGCCACAAATTTAAAATGGATCGATGTTGATCTTAAAAATAAAAAACTTCACGTTCTAGGCAAAGGCAACAAAACACGTAAACTGCCCCTAAGAAGTCGAATTATTATGCTTCTGAAAAAGAAGAAACACTCCAAAAAAAGTCTCTGGGAGCATCCCTCTCAAAATTTATTTAGAAAATGGGTAAAAAATTGGGGAGAGGAGAGCGGGCTCAACAAGAAATTTGGAAGCTTTCACCCCCATAAATTAAGACACTCCATTGCAACTCATTTAGTGCGAAGAGGGGCTAAACTAACGGAAATAAAGAGATTTCTTGGACACAGACAGCTTCAAACAACCGTTCGTTACACTCATTTGAATATTCAAGATCTCTGCAAGGCCGTCGACGATGCGCTACCAGAAATTATGCAAAACCCAATTGAACAGAATAGGAAATAAAGTAATTATAATGTTCACATGAGCAACCTCATACTCTCTATCGTTGTCACATTAATAATTCTCGGCGGACCCCTAACTCTTTACGCCGTTATTAAAATTATAAATTTAATTTTTGGTGGTTTAAAAGTTAAGTTTGGAAGCGTTGAAGGCAACGACAATCTTCACTTACTTGTTGCTTGGGATAACGAGTCTTTTGACGACATTCAGGTTTCCAGAGCTAAAATCGAATTCACTGAACTTTCTGCAAACGGACGTTCAAAAGTTTTTTCTTTTACCTTCGAAGATAATAAAGCCAAAAAGAAAAGTTTTGTTATCCCAATGAATTTAACCAGTGAACTCAAAGCTTGTTTTCTTGATAAAGGAGAAAATTCTAAAGCCTTCGACAATTCCTTTTTCATGATTGAAATTGAAACTGTTGCAGGTGAAACTCAACAATTCAAATTCAGCAAAGCCAAAGTTCAAAAACAAATTAATGAAAAACTTAGTTTAGATAAAGAAATCGAAGTTATTCCTCTGACTGAACCCGACCAATGGAGCGTTTTAACTCGCGTATTCCCTTGGAGAAAAATTCTTCCCCAAAAAGAAGAAGCCGCCACACCCAAAGAAGCTGCGGCCAAGGGTCCAGCTGCCGCAAATGCACCTCGCGCACCCGTCGATTTTAAAGTTACAAAAGTTTGGATTGAACCTGGGTGTATTGTTTGCGATGCCTGTGAAAACGAAGCTCCAAGTGTTTTCTGGGTTAAAGAAGATACTTGTATTGTTCGGGAGAATGCACCACTAGACGATGCTGCTGCAATTAAAGCTGCTGCAGACGGATGCCCCGTGAACGTCATTAAGTTTGATACAGTCTCTGCAAAAGCAGTCGGCTAATTAATCGACGTCTACGGCTAGCATGACCCCAAAAATGAAACGCTGAGTGCTTGGGTTGAAGTTTTTGCTATAGCTATTTATTTTCAAAAAGGGCGAATATTCATAAGCCAGATCGAAAGCTAAACCTACACTATTTCCAAAATCCCAAAGAAACCTAGAATATCCGTGTAAAAAGCCTTCCGTGCCCCGCTCTCTTTGATTGAGATCTGTGTTTTGATATTTATCACTAAAATTTGCACCTAAGCCTATACCGGCATGAATGCCAGTAGCTGTTTGGCTATTTAAATTCCAAACTTTAAAAATTTTTAAAAGCGCTCCGAAATCTTGATAATCAGAATTTTTTGAAGCTCTTAGTTCTAAACCAAAGTTTTTTGGAATTCTTATAAAATCCAATCGGGCAGTCTGCCTTAAACCCGCGTCTGGTCCATCAAACTGTAATGCTGGACTATATCCAATTCCAACAAAACCCTGCATTTCATCGGCATTACTTTGAATAATTCCACAGAGGGCTACAGCAATACAAAAAAGTTTAATTCGCATGTATTTATTATATGCTGTGAGCCCCAAGCGCGAAACAGATGGGACTCACAGCGTTAGATGCTGATTTTTTATCTTACAAAGAGCATTTCACGATATTTGGGCAAGGGCCATAAATCGTCAGAAATTCTTGACTCTAAAAAGTCACAAAACTTTCTCAAGTTCAGCATGGAAGGCACTACTTCTTTGGCAAAAACACTGGTTTTGTCAAATTCCTCATGTACGGCTTCTGCCTTTTCAACCAACATAAGAACTTCCTTTAAACCTGTGGCAGATTTATCGTAATTTTCAGCAAGCTCTCTAACAAGTTCTCTTTGTGACTTAAGCATGGATGGATCACCACCAACACTTTCAAGAGCTTTCAATCCTGTTGCCAATTGTGAAAGATAATTTTGAGTTGCAGGGAGCACATATTGGCGAACCATAGTGGCTAGCGTATGAGCTTCTATGGCCAGGTTTTTACAATAACGTTCTAATTGAACATTTAGAATCGAAGCAAACTCAGCTTCGCTGTAGATTCCAGTCTCAATTAAAAACTGATGATGTTCTTTTTTTGAAAATTCTTTAAGTGCATCCGCAGTCGTAAGCAATTCTTTCAATCCACGTCTTTTCGCTTCTTGCTTCCAATCATCGGAATATCCATTGCCTTCAAATCGAATGGCCTTACTCTCAACTACAAACTCTTTAACAACTTGTAGCGCCGCACTCTCAGGTGAAACTGCAGACTTCTTAACTTCTTTTAATCTATTAACGAATTCCTTAATGGACTCTGCTACAGCTGCATTCAATACAGTTACTGGAAAAGATATCGCCTGACTAGAACCTACTGCACGAAATTCAAATTTATTCCCAGTAAAAGCAAAAGGAGAAGTTCGGTTTCTATCCGTATTGTCTTTTGGAAGTTTAGGTAAACTATTGATTCCCACATCGATCATAGCTTTTTCAGCAGAAATTTTGCTGAGATCACCTTCTTTTTCAAGGGTGTCCAAAATATGAGAAAGAGTTTCACCTAAGAAAACTGAAATAATAGCAGGAGGTGCTTCATTGGCACCCAAACGATGATCATTGCCATGACTCGCTATAGCCGCTCGAAGACCAACTTGATTTTTATTTACAGCTCTCAAGACACAAGCCAAAACTGCTAGAAATCTTAAATTTTGCGCTGGTGTTGTGCCCGGATCCAAAAGATTAACTCCCGTATCCGTCGCCATCGACCAGTTGTTATGTTTTCCAGATCCATTAATACCCGCAAAAGGTTTTTCATGAAGCAGACAAGCAAAGCCAACTTTATTAGCTGTTCTTCTCAAAACTTCCATGGATAACATGTTGTGATCGGAAGCTAGATTAGCTTCTTCAAATATGGGCGCCATTTCAAACTGCGAAGGAGCCACTTCATTATGACGAGTTTTTACGGGAACACCCAATCGATAGAGTTCATTTTCAACTTCCGACATGAAGGCCTGAATTCTAGTCGGAATCGATCCGAAATAATGATCTTCAAGCTGCTGCCCCTTAGGCATATCACCACCGATCAAAGTTCGGCCGGTTAATAATAAGTCAGGACGCATATTCAAAAAAGTTTTATCAATTAAGAAATATTCTTGTTCACATCCAATAGTAGTTTGAACTCGACTAGCCTTAACATTAATTTCTGAAAGCAATTCTAGCGCAACATTATTTAAACGATCCAATGATCTCAACAAACCCGTTTTAGTGTCGAGAGAATGGCCCGTATAACTTACAAACACACTTGGAATACAAAGAATTTTTGAACCCGCATGTTCAGTAATAAACACAGGAGAGTGCACGTCCCATGCTGTGTATCCACGAGCTTCAAAAGTGCTTCTCATCCCACCCGATGGGAAACTAGAGGCATCAGGCTCAGATTGAATGAGTTGGCCTGCAGAAAATTTCTCAATAACGTGGCCTTTGTCATCATAGGAAATAAAAGAATCGTGCTTTTCCGCAGTGAGACCAGTCAGCGGTTGAAACCAATGCGTAAAATGAGTGACACCATTTTTTAGAGCCCAGTTTTTAATTTCTTCCGCGAGCGCTTTGGCCACATCCGTATCTAGACTTCCACCACTCTCCAAAGATTTCTTAAAAGATTCCTGCAATCGACCATCTAAGGCTCGCTTCATTTGAGCATGGGTAAAAACCAACTCCGCATATTTTTCAGAAATTTTTCGATTTCCACTCTTATTATCTACATAATCAGAGTTTTTCTGAATCGAAGTTAATGCTTGTAAACGGGTTTGATGCATTGTCAGGCCTCCTATGTGATGTGTGTAAACGGATGATGACTTAGAAATTTTCCGTGATGCCCACCACGGAATTGTAGCTAATCACAATAAGAGCTTAGTGAAAACAAATTTTTACTTTGAAGACTCATCTAGAAAGACGCATGGAGACACTCAGAACTACTGAATCAATGGATTGCTTCGATTCAAAATTTCTTTCCACTGACTTTGATAGCAATTGAACAATGTGAGTGCCGTAATTCGACGCATCTCTTTTTTGCCAACCATAGAATTTTCACTCTGAAGCGCTCTTTGAATGATGTCTTCCATCAAAACGTTATCTATCAAGCCGCGATTCAAATATTCGAGCAAAAACCCGAAAGCCTTAGAATCGATTTTTGTGGATTCCATACTATTGAGTTGTCTTAGCGAGTAGGGCGGAGGCGCCTTGGCATTCTTCAGTTTAGGCTGCTTCGACTTAGCCCCCAAAGTGTTACTTTCAATCCAACTGAATGCATCATTAATTTCAGACGAAGAAAATCCCCTGTCGATCAACTCATCTGTTATCTCGACTTGATCGATGAAGGAATCCCAATGATCAGATACAAAACGTCCGATAAGTCCGATAGCATCAAGGACTCTTGTGTTGTCCATATCTGAATCTCCCTTCTAGTCAGCCCCAGGCAAAACAAGTCATTTGTTTAGTGCGGCATTCATGCAACACTCTGCCTAATATTTAGAGCCTTCCTCTGAGAATCTTATCGGCAATATTTATAATTTCTGAATCAACGAGTAGCTCCACTGTGTTGTTTCCCACACAACCCCCTCTAGCCTTAAGAATCCCCTTCTATATATGATTATAAGAATTCTTAACAAAGTCGACAAGTAAACATTTTGTTAAGATAGCTATCGAATCAAGAGAATGAGCATAACCATCTGATATCATTCTATTTGTTCCTGTGCTTTGGCCTGTGTCAACGGGCCCAGGAAGAGCAAAAACTGGCACCCCCATTTCTGAGGCTGCCTTTACCGTCCACCAAGTTCCTGAGTTTTCTGAGGCCTCGATGACTAAAACAGCATCCGATGCAGCCACTAACCAAAAATTTCTAAGTATCCAAAATGATTTATGAATATTAATTTTATCGCTGGGCTCGAGCAGCTCAGGCACCCAGAGCGACCCAAGCCCCGAATGAAGCATTTCGTTAAATATACTTGAATTATATCGAGGACTTGGATTCATAATTGGTCCGACAAGCCAGGCGTGTGTTTTTAACCCAAAATCTAAGGCGGCCCGGTGAGCGCAAGCATCAATCCCCAGGGCTCCGCCCGAGTTAATCTGAATCTGACTTGACTCAAAAGCCAATTTTGAAATGACCCTACGACAATGTTTAATTCCATAGCTTGAGGGGCGCCGCGTTCCCACCACGGCCAGTGAAGGAGTTTTATCGAGATTTTCAGACTCTAAACTCTTTCCTCGATTCAATAACCAAGGATGAGAGAAGTAAGAAGGAAAGGCTTTTGCCCTATTTTCTAATCTAGAAGAGTGATGTGAGATATGAATTCTTTTAAACATTCCCAAGCCATCGCAAAAAGTAGACCAATAATTCTTAAAAATTTCATAAATTCTAAAAATAAGTTAAGTTGCCGTGCATGTATTACGACAACAATTGGGCCGTCATTATCCCCATAGCCAATGAAGCCAAGGATTTTGCCCCATTTGTAAGAGAATTAACGCAGGTATTGGATCGCCTCACGGGGGGCGTTGTGTATTTCGTTATTGATAAAGTTTCAAAAGACAACACTCTAGAGCTTAGTGAAGCTTTGTCGAAAAAGGACTCTCGATTTAAAACAATTTGGGCCCCAGAGAATAAAAATGTCGTTGATGCCTATATGCGTGGCTATCGCGAAGCTTACAAAAATGGTCACGAACTCATCATAGAAATGGATGCAGGGATGTCGCACGACCCGAAAGCTCTTCCTATGTTTTTAAGAGTCTTAAACGAAGGGAATGCCTGTGCCTTTGGAAGCCGTTTTATTAATGGTGGTTCGATGGTGGATTCACCCTTCACTAGGAGAATGCTCTCAAAAGTGGGTACGCTACTTTCTAACGCTCTCTTAGGAACTAAAATGTACGACATGACTTCTGGCTATCAAGGATTTCATAGAAACGTAGTTGGAAAACTTTGTGAATTTAAACTTCGCTCCAAAGCGCACTTTTATCAAACTGAAGTTCGATATTTACTTCGCCACGAGCGTTTTGCTGAAATTCCCATTCACTACCAAGCCCCCTCGCCAAGCGTCTCTAAAGGAGCCATTCTAAACGCCCTCTTTGTGTTATCTCATTATTTATTTAAAAGATTGAGCCTATCCCCAGAAAAGATAAATCGATGACATTAAAAACTTCACTCGTTGTAACTTCCATTGCCTCTCCTCAAAAAATTTTAAGAGCACTCGCAGAAGGTGCTCATAAAAACTCATGGAATTTTATAATGATCGGGGATCTTCCGAGCCCCAAAGATTTTCATTTAGAACATTGCGATTATTATAGCTTGGAAATGCAAAGCGAAGTTTCACTCACTTTTGCGCAAAACTGCCCCACTCGACATTACTCTAGAAAAAATATCGGATACCTTATCGCTATTAAAAATGGGGCCGACGTTATTGTTGAAACCGATGACGACAACATGCCTCTGGATGCTTTTTGGAATGAACGCAAAATAAAGCATCAGGTCCCTTTGATAGAAAACGAAGGGTGGGTCAATGCCTATTCCTATTTCACCCAATCACCCATCTGGCCCCGTGGATTTCCTCTCGAAAATATCCAGAAAAAAAATCCTCAAATTCCAAATATAAAAAAAGAAATTCATGCCCCCATCCAGCAAGGACTAGCCGATGACAATCCTGATGTGGATGCGCTTTTTCGTTTAATATTTCCTCTACCTTTAAAATTTGAAAAAAACCGAATTGGACTTGGTAAAAAAGTCTGGTGCCCCTTTAACAGTCAAAACACCACATTTTTCAAAGAAGCTTTCCCTCTCCTCTATTTGCCTTCTTACTGCAGCTTTAGGATGACTGATATTTGGAGAAGCTTTGTGGCACAAAGAATTTGCTGGGAAAATGAATGGCCGTTGCTATTTCACGAATCCACCGTTTACCAAGAGCGAAACGAACATGATCTTCTAAAAGATTTAAAAGATGAAGTTTCTGGTTACCTCAATAATGCAAAAATTTGCCTAGCTCTTGAAAAACTCAACCTTAAAAAGGGCGCTTCAGAGATTCCACATAATTTAAAAAAATGTTACGAAACACTCATCGAAAATCAATGGATCGACGCTGCAGAAATGAAACTTCTTGAAGCCTGGCTATCAGACCTCTCTATTCAATAATATCGCTAACGTCTAATTCACGATCGGCATCAACTATCCAAAAAGTTCCTGCCGCATCAAAGCGATCTATCAAAACAGCCGTTCCGATTCTTTCACCACCCCGAAGTATATTCACTATGGCTCCCAATTGAGGGCCCGCTAAAGAGTTTTTAAATTTTGCACCCATTAAAACGTTTTGAGCTAAAATTTGCTTGTAGTTACTATCCAGAGGAACAAATCTTGTTTCATCTCTTCTATCACGACCTAAAATTTCTGTATGAAGTGGCAAGTGCTTAAGTCCAAAATCACGCTTTACGACTAAATCACCTTCATAAATTTCTTCAAAAGTTTTCTCTACAAGTGCGTTATTAAAATTCAATTCACTATCAAAAGGAGTGACTTCCATTCTTCCCAACCAAGTCAAAGCTAAATGTTTTCGCCCATGGGCTTCAACGGAATCCACTCGAACTATGGCATAGCGTCCTGGCTGAACTTTAGGTAAGCTTAATCGTGCACCTTCTTCATAAATTAATCTCTTTGAATCATCTTTACGCTTCGGAAGCTTAGCGACAGCTTCAGGTCTTTCTATCACCATATAATTTCTAAATTGAGCAACACCCGTTATATTTCCTGATAAAGCTTCACGAATTCTATCAATGGTTGAAGGTTCTCGAATATGCCCTGTTAATGGAACCCTTTCTTCATCTTCAGCTTTTCCATAATTTTTAAAAGCTAACATTGGAGCGGCATAAGGATTTCCAGGAGTGAACAACAATTCTGTGCCTGCATAGACATTATGGGCGTTTCCAATTTTAGCATTGAGTTGCCAAATTTTAGGCCAAATATGAGGATTACCAAATAAGCGTTCAGATATTGACCACAAAGAATCACCCTCTTTAACTTTATAGACTTTCTCTACTGCAGGTCCTGCATATTTCCTCCACCCTCGATCGCTCATAGGCGGACGAAGTGGAACACGAGAAAATTTATCAGAAGGCTCCAATTTAGAACCAGGTTCATCGGGTTCTATAATTTCTCCAGTATCATTAAGTCCGGCAAATTGCCCATTTTCACGCTCAACTGTGATTTCTTCTTGCTTCGGAGCGTTTGGATCTAGGCTTGAGTCAGTTTTATTTTCAGCAACTGGGGGATCCTCTTCAACTTCAGGGGGCTTATTTTTATCTTGATCTGCAAAAAGCTCATCATCCGTCATTTGCGAAGTATCTTTTGGCGCAACATTATTGGCTGTATCTTTAGCCGCTCCGCTAGCCGCATTATCTCCCAAGCTTGGTGCAGCATCTCCTGATGGCGCTGCAGAAGAAGAACCAGATTCAGCTGAGCCTTCGGAAAGATCTCCCAAATCATCTGGGAGCAATGATTCTTCTTCAGCTCTTAAGATATTCAGTGATGTTAACAAGAAACCTATCAGAAATATTTTGTTAAAAACTCTCATGACTTCTTAACCCCTATACTCAACAATAAATTCTTAGCTTTCTCAGCGGCCTTTGATTTAGGAAATCTTCTAAGAACGGATTCCCAATATATTTTGGCTTCACTCGTTTTTTTTTCTTTTTGATAAGTTTCACCAAGCAAAACCGCTGCGTCGGAAATCTTTTCACTGTTAGGAAAGCGAAAAACTCTTAAAAGTTCGGTTCTAGCTTCAAGATATTTTCCGCTCCGAAAATAGACTTCAGCCAAATAAAAATAAGCTTGATCCGTCTTTGTGCCCTGAGGATATCGACGTAAAAAATCGATCCAAGATTGAACAGACTGCGTTTCCATTCCCGCCTGAGAAAGACTTAAGGCGCGATTGAAATCTCTATCTTGATCTTCTTCGCCCGAAAATGAATTGGCAATAAAAACGAGAGATGCGAAAAGCAAAAGAAGTCTATAGCTCATACCTTAGCTATATTCTGCCAGCTTAAGACTATTAGCTCTTGTTCAATATCGCCAATTGATTGTCATTTCGCCGTCAGAAAGTCGGCAATCAAACTTCACTCAACCAAACAGTAGACCCCAACTCAATCGGGCTCACGGGCAAGCCCAACGCTAATCGCCCCCCCACAGTCATTTTCCAGATTAAATCTTCAGGGTTAAGCCGCTCTATTTCGTTATGAAAGTTTTGCGCTTCAAAACTCATTGCCGGATTATAATCTGCTATAGGAGCATCAGAACTTATGGCTATGGGAATTCCCATTCTATTAAAAGATGCTAAGCGATAGGCATCCGTTTTTAATCTTTGCGAACCTAATCTAACAGCTGCAAAAGAATCATCAATCATTCTATGACTAGGCTGAATCGCTAAAGACCAAAATCCTTGATCTCTAATTTTTTGAAGTTGCTCGGGCCTACAAAGTTGCACATGCTCTAATCTATGGCGCGTAGGTTTTAAAGGTTGAAGTCCGTCATTCTGACATCGGCTTCTCATCTCTAAATTGAGAGCATCACCTAAAGCTAAGGCCTGATCCAACGCCGCGTCTCCAATTACATGAAAACTTAAATAGAACCCTTCTTTCAGCGCTCGTTTTGCTTGAGATATTAATTCAAAGGTATCTTCTTGGCTGTCTCCAAAAGTGTCTTTATCAGCATAACTTTTAGTGAGCCAGGCTGTGTGCGATCCAAAAGATCCATCTAAAAACCTCTTCCAATGACGTCCTATGAAAAATGCCTTTCGATCGCTTGGACCCATTTGAAAAGCATTTTGTTTTACAAAGACTCCTCCAGCAATGGTCTTCGGAGCTCTTTGTGCATCCATAATTCCCACGACATCTAATAAAAGTTTTCCCTCTTCGAGTATTTGATTTAAGGCCAAAACATACTCATCACTCATACTCATTTCGCTGATGGCAGAAATCCCCACTGAAATAAATCGCTCCTGCATATTTAAAAAACAAGATTTTAATTCTGAAAAATTGGGGCCAGGAATTTCTTCAGAAACTTTAAAATAAATTTTCTCAGAGACAAAAGATGCTAAATCTACTCGATGAATTAAGCCTTTAAGTCCCCCGCTTATCCAAGCAGAATGTCCACATATACGACCCAAAATAATGGGCACATCTGCCGGAAGCTCTTTGTCCCACTTTTTACACAATTCTTCTTTAGACAGCGACCAACGAGACTCATCCCAACCATAGGCTCTATAAATACTTTTATTAGGATTTAATTTTATAAAATTTAAAATAGATTTCGTAGCTTCTTCTGCTGATTTTTGCTCTTTTAAGGAAAGGGCTAGGCTTTCTTTCCCTGCCCAAAAGGCATGGAGATGCGCATCAAAAAATCCACGATGTAAAATAGGATATTTATCGGTCTCATTTTTAAGCCCTAATTCTTTAAAACCCTCTAAAACACACCACGATGACTCCAGTTTCCTTAGAGAAACTTCAAACACACGCGTTTCATAGGACAATCCCATTGGATCTTTTGCTTGTTGTATTAAAACCCTCTGCTTTGAGCCCATATAAATATACCTTCAAGTCAAAGTGTAGTAATCAAATGAACTATGGTCACGAAAAAAATTGCAGTCTTAACCGGGGGCGGTGATTGCCCCGGACTCAATGCCGTCATTCGTGCAATTGTTCGAAAAAGTTTAGGGAATTCCTATGAAGTTTTAGGACTCCTAGACGGATGGCAAGGACTTTTAGAAAAAAGATACAAGAAACTCGATTATCCCTCAGTGAGCGGAATACTTCACATTGGTGGAACTATACTTGGAACCTCTCGAACCAATCTTTTAAAAGACGAAGGAACTATTCAACTCGCTTTCCAAAGATTCAAAGAATTAGATTTGCATGGATTGATTGCCATTGGGGGAGAAGGAACGCTTTCTGTTTCTGCGAAAATGTTTGAACGCGGTCTCAATGTTATTGGAGTGCCCAAAACCATCGACAACGACATCAGTGAAACAGATTACACTTTTGGTTTTGATACAGCAGTTCAAATTGCAACAGAAGCTATTGATAGACTACACACCACTGCTGAAAGCCACAAACGAGCTATGGTTGTAGAAGTCATGGGAAGACATGCCGGTTGGATCGCAGCTCACGCTGGAATAGCGGGGGGCGCAGACGCCATTGTCATTCCTGAATTTCCAATGAGTATTGAAGAAATTTGTCAGATCATTGAACGACGTCGAGAAAGAGGAAAACTTTATTCTATTATAGTTGTAGCCGAAGGTGCCAAACTTTCAAAAGACGGAACTCTATTGAGTGTTCACAAAAATAGAACTGATGATTTTGGACGTCATCAGCTCGGAGGCATAGGTCAAGCCCTAGCCGATCAAATTGAAAAAGCCACTGGAATTGAAGTTCGCGTGACCGTTTTAGGACACATTCAACGAGGAGGAACTCCTACAGCTCACGATAGAGTCTTGGCCACTCGCTTTGGCACAAAGGCCGTGGAATTGGCTCATCAAGAAAAATGGGGATACATGCCCGCCCTTAAAGGAAGCGAAATTGTTGAAGTTCCACTGGCACAAGCGGTTAAAAAACTAAAAACTGTTCCTCAATCATTTTGGGATTTTGTACATGAATTCTCTGGCTGAAATCTTTCCTGAACTTTTTGCACACGACACTCCTCCAAGATTAAAAAACTGGAGTGCTTTTTGTAGCGGCGACTGGCTCGTCGTCATTCAAACTCTTAAAGTTAAAAATCTTTGGACACCCCTTAAAGAACAACTCATCGAAGTTTCAAAACGATCTGGCATTACACTAAGGAAACTTCCAGAAGAATTAATTCCTCTGGCCCCTGGTTTAGAAATCCGCTTTGAAACAATTTCTGACACCCAACAAAACCTAGTCAAGGAACTTAAAAACAGCTTAGCTCTTCCCATTTTGTTTTCTAATGATTTAAATGACGATACGACAATCGGCTTAGGGGTTTTATTGGCTTTATCTCTACAATATAGAGGTCCTCTCTTTGTAGAACTTGATAAAAGCAAAATTAAAAAACTTCGACATTGGCCTGAACCTCTTTGGACTCAAGAACGCATTTTACGAAACACCCGCCCCAGAGAAGTCTAATGAAGCATCTCATAAGAAAAGCAACTCTAAACGATCTTTCTGAAATAGTTGAAATGCAAATGGCCATGGCCTTCGAAAGCGAAGCTATTAAGCTAGATCTTGATACTCTTCAAAAAGGCGTCAGTGCTGTCCTCAACGATTCCAATAAAGGAACTTATTTAATTGCTGAATTGGATAAAAAAATTTCTGGAATGTTGCTTTGCATTCCCGAATGGAGTGATTGGCGAAATGGGACGGTGATTTGGATACACTCTGTATTTGTGAAACCTGATAGTCGAAGAAATGGGACTTACAGAGCTCTTTACTCCTATTTAAAGACAGAAGTTGAAAAGAGCCCGGACCTAAGGGGTCTCCGTCTCTATGTTGAAAAAAACAATTCAAAAGCCCAAGAAACCTACCGAAAACTTGGAATGCAAAACGATCATTATGATCTATACGAATGGATGAAACATTCCTTTTAAAATTTAAAATATACCCAGCGCTTCATTTCGCCTCAAAATAAACTAGAACTCTACCCAAACCCAAACTTTACCCCTATCCTATTCTAACGATGAATCATTTTAAAAAGATTTCAACGCTCACACTTTTATCAACATTCTGTTTTCCACTTTTTGCAGGTTTGTTTAAAATTGAAAATAGAAGTTTCACAAATGCCGCGCTTGAAGCCGACGGCAACGCACTTCTAGATCAGCTAGAAAATGAAATTAACAAAAATTTTCCTCAGATAGATGCAGGAGGATATTTAAGAGCCATTGGTAACGCCACGGTCACAGCAGGCTCTGGGATTGGTGCCGACTACCAAAACCCATTTAAACTTTTTGTAGTGGGTGTTCAAGGTGGTTTAGGTGTTGATCCTGGAACTCTAACTCTTAATAATGCTCTTAAAAGTGAGAATGCTAGCAAAATAAAAGGGATTGGAATTCAAGCCGGACTCGTTGGAGGACTCAATCTTTCTTCCTTACCTTCAGAAAAAATCGGATTTATACCAACAGCAAAAGCGAAATTATTTTTTCACATACTTCCCGCAAAAAAATCATTTAAAGAAGTGACTATAAACGTGCTCGATGTAGGCACACATTATCAATATCAATGGATTGACGAAGTTTCTTTTGGTCCTCTTTTAAGATGGAATGGAGTGAGCCTTACTACAGGATTAAGTTATTCAAAAACAAAACTCAATTATACAAAAGCTATTGCTAAAAGCTCTTCGTATTCTGTAGGCGGAACACCAACCACAGCTAGCTTTTCAGGAGACATAGAAACAAAAGCCAACATTGGTATTTTTACTGTACCCTTAGAAATTTCGTCAGCAGTTCGCTTGCTTTATTTTCTCCAATTTTTTGGAGGTCTTGGTGCCGACTTAAATTACGGCACAGCAAGCGGTGGAGCCACTTTAGCAAACTCTACTTTCAGCACTAGTCCTGCCGTAGTCACAGGAACTCCTACAGCCAGCCTAGGCGCCAAGAAAGGACCCAATCTAGTTGACGCTCGATATTTTGTAGGAACAGGCTTGGAACTCTTCGCCCTTAATATCTACGGACAGTTTACACAAAGCTTTCCATCAAAGACTTATGGATTAAATGTAGGTGTTAAAGCCTTTTGGTAATTTTAATTTCAACGCGTGATACAGGCTTAACTAATTATCGCCGAGTATTATAACTTCGGTTTCCAACTGAATAGAAAATTTTTCAAAAACTTCTTTTTGAATTTTTTTTATCAAAGTTTCAACATCAGAGGCTGTGGCTATTCCAAGATTTAAAATAAAATTAGCATGCTTTAATGACACTTGAGCCCCGCCCACCCTAAGCCCTTTCAATCCAGCCGCCTCAATCAATCGACCCGCACCCTTCTCGGAGTTCTCAGGATTTTTAAAAACGCTGCCACAATTTGGATACTCTAAAGGCTGACGCAAACCTCTATAACCCAATATTTCATCGACTAATTTTCGACTTTTTTTAGAATCAACTTCCTTTTTTAATAATAGATCTACCGACAAAACTATTGTTTTCCCGTCTAATAAACCCTCGCCATGACCTCGATATTTCAATTCAAGGCCATCCTTAAGAACTGTGTATAAACCTTTTTTAAGGGAATAAAACTGAACCGCTTCAATAACGTTCGAATAAGATCCCCACTTGGTCCCAGCATTCATAAAAACAGCCCCCCCCAATGTGCCAGGGATTCCAGCAGAAAACTCCAAACCAGATAGATGATGTAAAAGCGACCAATCTAATAAATGGGCCTTAGATAAATTTGCAGGAACTCTAATCACGATTTGATTGGCATCTTCAGAAAGAATTTCGATTCGCCCTTCTTTTAAAGAGCCCAAATAAATAACAACGCCCCGAATACCTTTATCACGAATGAGCAAATTGCTTCCGTTACCCAATAAAGTGACGGGCAAAGCTTGCTCACAAGAGAAATCAAGAGCCCGACACATATCCTCAATACTTTGAGGCATAACAAAAATGTCAGCGGGGCCACCAATTTTATAAGTCACATAGGGCGCTAATTTATGACGAAAATAAACTGGGCAATTTAATGGCAGCATCTTTACTTTAAAATTTTTGAAATAATTTTATAAACATCGCCGGCCCCTAATACAAACAATACATCTCCAGCTTTAAGAGTTCCGGTTTCTATCCATTTATAAATTCGCTGAATAGATGAATCCAGTGAATCCTCAAATTGAGCCCTTGGGGAAATCACATTTTTAGCAAATTCTTCTTTATCAAAATTCAGAGCCCAAGATTCTTTTTTCTCGCTGGCTGCATAAATAGGTAAAGTGATGAGCTCATCAGATGATTTAAAGCATTGAGCAAATTCATTCCAACAAAGTTTAGTTCGAGAAAATCTATGAGGTTGAAAAACGACTCCAATTTTAGCGTTAGGGAAAACACTTCTCGCGGCCAGTAGAGTGGCCTCGATTTCAGTAGGATGATGAGCATAGTCTTCGTAAATAGTAATTCCCTTATACTCACCTTTTCTTTCAAATCTTCTACTGACACCTCTAAAACTTCTTAAACCTTGCGCCACTGAAGCCACAGAAATATCTAATTCTAGAGCAAGCAATGCCGCTGCAGCCGCATTAAGCATATTGTGTCTACCGGGCACACTTGTCGTTAAAGTCATTCTAACTTTTGAATAATTATCCTGCAGTGAATAAATTTCAAAACGAGGAGAAGCTCCTTCTTCAAGCACTTTTAATAAAAAATCGGGTTTATATTCTTTTGAAAAACCATACCAAGATACAGATTTGTTTATTTGTGGGGCAATTTCTCTAAGTGATTGTGAATCTGAACACAAAAATGCTTTTCCATAAAAAGGTAATTTATCTAGATAATCTAAAAAAGATTGCTTAACACCCTCGATATTAGAGTAGTGATCAAGATGTTCGAAATCAATATTGGTGACAATCGCATATTCAGGAGAAAGTTTTAAAAACGAACCATCACTCTCATCAGCCTCAGCCACAAGCCATTCACCACCGCCCCAAGTGGCATTGGATCCAATCGCGTCTAAACGACCCCCAATAACGACCGTAGGGTCCTTACCAGCCTCTTTGAGTATCATAGACAACATACCCGTCGTCGTAGTTTTTCCATGGCTTCCCGCAACTCCAATTCCTCTTTTAAGTCGCATAAGTTCACCGAGCATTTCAGCTCTTCGAATGACGGGTATCTTATTTTTCTTTGCAAAAACAATTTCAGGATTATCTGAAGAAACAGCTGTAGAAAAAACTAAAACGTGTGGGAGATGTTTTATAAGAATTTCTTCGCTATGGCCTAATTGAATTTCAGCGCCTAGACCTTTTAGTCTTTTAACAGCTTCGGAATCACTTAAATCTGAACCTGTGACTCGATGCCCTTGGCTCATTAATAATTCGGCGATTCCCGACATTCCTATTCCGCCAATTCCTACGAAATGGACATTTCTAGATTTTTCACTCAAAGGCATAGATTCTTACTACTTCTCGAGCCCCTAAAACTCAACTATTCCTCTCAATGAAGCTTTAAGATTTGAATAATATCATTGGAAATATCATCACCAGCCTTTGGCCTTGCGGTCTTTAAAAAGGCCTCGCTTAATGCCACTCTTTTTCTCAATGAATCACCACTCAACATAAGGTCGCGAACGTGAGTTGATAAAGTAGTTGTAAAGTTTTGATCCTTTTCATCTACGACTCTAACAGCATGATGTTTCTCTAATAATCGTGCATTAACGCGTTGGTGATCATCAGCGGCATAAGGGAAAGGAATTAAAATAGTTGGGATACCTACAATAGAAAGCTCAGCTAAAGTCATGGCCCCAGCCCTCGCTATTACCAAATCACTTTTCTCTAAAAGAGGCATAAGATCACTTATAAATGGCAAAATAGTAGAGCTTCTTTTTATCCCTAATTCCGCTTGTCGTTTTAAGGAAAAATCCAAGTTGATTTGCCCGGATTGAAGGGTCAAGGTGATCTGATTATTTAAAGCGATTAAATGACTGAGCAACTCTAAACTCGCTTCACAAAGTTTTCTAGCGCCTTGCGACCCCCCTAAGACTAAAATATTTCTAGCTTCACCTCTTAAGCGAGCCTGATGAAATTGGGGACGAACAGGATTGCCGTAATCTTTCACGGTACACTTCATCACTTTTTCAGCATCTGAAAACGGAACTGAATAAGCCGCTTTCGCATATTTCGAAATGATTTTGTTGGCCACACCCGTTTTAATATTAGGCTCATGAATAAATATTTTAATTCTCGCAAGTATGCAAAATATTGAAACAGGAAACGACACATAACCGCCCACACTCAACATCGCCTTAGGTCGACCAAGAGTAAAATAGGCTTTGGCTACTTGAAATACACAAAGCAATATTGAAAAAGGAATTAATATTTTGGAAAGAAAATTTTTTCCTTTCCAGGCCTGAGCAGAAATAGGATAGAACTGGTGCAAGTGCTCAGGAATAACCTTAGCCTCAAGTCTCGTGGACGTACCAAAAAACAAAAAAGCTTCTGGACTCAAATTTAATTTTTCTTGTAATTTTCTCGCAATTTCTAAACCAGGAAAAATATGACCGCCAGTACCTGCCGCCACAAACCAAAATGTTGGCCGAGTTTTTTTAGGCATGATACCGACTTTCTTTAGCAACTAACATAAGAAAACCCACCATAACCATAGAGGCCATTAGAGACGAGCCCCCATGAGAAAGAAAGGGTAACGGAATACCTTTTGTCGGCAAAAGTCCTAAGATCACAAAAAGATTAAAAAGTATTTGTGCAGAAAACATGAGAGTAATACCAGAAGCTAAAAGATAAGTTTCATTTCTAAGAGCGTTTTTGGAAATTCTAAAACCGCTTTGACAAAATAAGAAAAACAAGAAAAGTAGAAGCGAGAATCCAAAAAATCCCAGCTCTTCAGCAACAATCGATCCAATGAAATCAGTATGAACTTCAGGAAGAAAATAAAGTTTTTCCTGACTATTCCCTAACCCCTTTCCCCACCAACCGCCCGAATGAAACGCGGTAAAAGACTGAATGATTTGATAACTCGCGTTTTGAGGATCCGACCAAGGGTCTAAAAAAGATAATAATCGACGTCTTCTATAATCTTCCTGAAAAACTACAATCACCGCACTAACAGCGCCCAAGAAACCCACACTCAACATTAACTTTAACGAAAGTCCTGATAAAAACAGCAATCCGAAAGTTATTAAACATAGTAAAAATGCATTACCAAAATCAGGTTGATAAAGTGTTGCCACTACGCTGAGCAACCACAAAACTATTACGGTCAAAGGCTTCTCATAAAAACTTCTTTCGGAGGAGCTTTTTTCGAGAGGCAAATAATGACTTAAAAATAAAACCCAAGCTAATTTTAAAAGTTCAACGGGTTGAAATTGAAAGCTGAAAATACGAATCCAACGAGCAGCGCCTTTAGTTTCCAAACTAAAAGCTGGCACATAAGTTAAAAGCAAAAAAAATAAACTTATAATCAAGAAGTAAAAACTAAAGCTTAACCATGCACGAGAAGAAGATGAAGCCACCCAAGTCATCAAAATAAATCCAATGAGAGCAAAAAATGCCTGTCGTTTCAGAAAATATAATGAGTCTTGAAATTTATCAGTAGCGAGCACACTTGAGGCGGAATAGAGTATTGTCAGACCAAATCCCAAAAGAATTAAAACCAAAACTAAGAATCGAGTATCAATCCTAGAAATAAATGAAGAGAATTGTCTCACACCCCTACAATAACATAGGGAAATTACTGGAAGATCAGTCAAATTATCGACTGCAATGTAAATTTCGTTTGCCCATCGCAACGCAGCGTGTTTATAAGCCTATACATGTTTAAAGCTATACGAGCTCAGTCCCTTTTTTTAGTTTTTGTATCTTGTTTCGCTAATAGCGTTTTTAGCGGTGATTTTAATCCCCCTTGCCAAGAAGCCATCCTTCTAAATAATTTCGGCGCCCATCAACTTTTTCAAATCGTTGAACGAAGCGATGATTATTGGCAAAAACC
>CAZSSP010000007.1:0-73231 GCA_964609695.1 uncultured Bacteriovoracaceae bacterium | reverse complement strand
ATCTAGGTTTCCTGTAGGTTCATCGGCGATAATGAGTGCAGGGCAAGTCACAAGGGCTCTAGCAATGGCGACTCTTTGTTTTTCACCAGCACTGAGTGTTTCAATGGTGCAGTAAATGTGATCGCGAAGCTGAAGAACTTCTAAAACTTCTAAGACTCTCCGTTCTCTTTCTTTAGGACTTAATTTATGGAAATGAAGCGGTAACTCAATATTCTCAAAAACATTAAAAGTGCTAATGAGTTTGTGGTCTTGAAAAATAATTCCAATTTGTCGTCGAAGATCGCGGCGCTCACTTTCGCTTAATCGATGGACCGCATGACCAAGAGTGTAAATTTCTCCAGCAGAGGCTTTGTCTAGACCTAAGATAAGTCTTAGGAGAGTGCTTTTTCCTGCACCTGAAGGACCTGTTAAAAATACAAATTCTCCACTTTGAAGGCGTAGAGAGACTCTTGCCAAAGCAAGCAATTTGCTAACTTGACCATTGGCATTATCGGTTTGACTCTGTAAGACAAACTCTCGGTCGACATCTTTTAATTCAACAACAAAAGGATGAGTGTTTTTGCTCACTTGCCCCCCCATGAACTCTATTGTAACTAGATTGATGAGTGGCCAGCAAGTCAGAAAAACGCATTCGTGAACTCATTGAAGAACTTAATGATTGGTCGTACAGCTATCACGTTCAAGACGACCCTAAAGTACCAGATTCAGTTTATGACCGAGCTCTTTTGGAATTAAAACAGCTCGAAGCAGAGAATCCTTCGCTTAAATTCCCCGATTCGCCAACGCTGCGCGTAGGTGATAAGCCCCGGGAATCTTTTAAAAAATTTCGTCATTCTTTTCCTATGCTTTCATTGGCGAATGCTTTTAGTAAAGACGATTTGATTCGCTTTTATGAAAGAGCTGCTCGAGTATTAGGGGAGTCTAAAGATTTTTTTCCAACTCTCGTTGAAGAAAAAATGGATGGATTGGCGTTGAGCCTCGTTTATGAAGATGGAATTTTGACGGTGGCATCGACCCGAGGTGATGGAGAGGTGGGCGAAGATGTCACTGAAAACGTTCGCACGATAGCAGATGTTCCTCTGCAACTTAGAATTAAAAAATCGGGCCGATTGGAAGTTCGCGGCGAAGTTTATATGGAAATTAAAGCCTTTCAAAAACTCAATGAAGGTTTAGAAAAACAAGAATTAAAAGTTTTTGCTAATCCAAGAAATGCGGCTGCAGGTTCGCTTCGCTTGTTGGATTCTAAAATAACTGCGCAACGTCCATTGCGTTTTTTTGCCTATCAAATCGTTCCAGACAAATTAGATCAAAATCTTTGTTTAGCGGAACTGACTCAATTGGGGTTTAGGGTGAATCCTCATCATTATCTCTGTGAGAAACTTTCGGATATCGAAAAACTTATTGAAAAATATGAAGCGCTTAGAAAAAAGGGTCAATACCAGTATGATATCGATGGATTGGTTTTAAAAATTAATTCTCATCAACTTCGAGAAGATTTAGGAATGATTGCGAATTCACCTCGATGGGGATTGGCTTATAAGTTAACACCGTTAGAAGTTTTAACTAAAGTGATTGATATCGAAGTGCAGGTTGGCCGAACAGGAGCCATCACTCCGGTGGCGAATTTAGAGCCCGTTAATGTGGGTGGCGTCGTTGTCCGAAGGGCTACACTTCATAACGAGGATCAGCTTAAACAGAAAAATGTTCGAGCAGGAGATACTGTGTGGATTCGGCGTGCCGGAGATGTAATTCCGGAGATTGTATCCGTCGACATGTCAAAGCGACCTTCTTCTTCTGTTGAATTTAAAATGCCCGTGAAATGTCCTGAGTGCTCTACCAAATTAATAGTTGATAAAAGTGCTCTAAAATGTCCGAATTCCTTGTGCCGAGCTCGAGTTGTAGAGCGGATTAGGCACTTTGCTTCTCGTGATGCGATGGATATTCGCGGCTTAGGTGATAAGTGGGTTGAAAAATTCTATGAAACTGGATTTCTTAAAACTCTTCCAGACATTTATCGCCTTCCCGAATTAAAAAATAAGCTTTACGAGCTGGAGGGGCTCGGAGAAAAGTCGGTTGATAAACTGCTTGAAGCTATCGAAGCATCAAAATCACGGAGTGCTGAAAAGTTTTTATATGGTTTGGGCATTCCATTGATTGGTGAGGCGACGGCTCGTGAAATGTTGAGTGGTGCTTCAGGCTTAGAGCATTTGTTTGATTATAAAGAAAAGGATCTTAAAGAGATTCCAAATATTGGTCCTGAAACAATTCGTGTATTCTTAGAGGTCGTTTCTGAGCCTAATTTTAAAGATGAATTGAAACAGTTTAAGAAATTTGATCTCAAGGCTTTTGAAAAATTACAAAAAGATAATACTCCAAAACCTCTACAGGGAATGAGCATTGTGATTACGGGAACTTTGTCGAAACCCCGCTCAGTGTTTCAAGAGCACCTGCGATCTTTTGGAGCTACAGTCAGTGATTCAGTTTCCTCGAGAACAACATTGCTTGTTGCGGGAGAGTCAGCGGGCTCTAAATTAGAAAAAGCTCGAAAGCTCAACGTTGAAACTGTTGATGAGGCAGGTTTAAAGTCGTGGTTAGCTCAAAAAGGGCTTGAATCTGTTTGAATGTTTTTTAAAAAGTTGCGGATTAGCTAGCTCAACTCTAGACTGTCTCAATGAAATTTATTCAGGGATTATTTTTATTCGGGCTTTTTGTTGGATGTGCGTCGAATAGGCTTTCGGATGATAAACAACAAAATCAAAGTGATCTCAATGATCTCTTGAAAGAGAGCTATGAGATTTCTCATCGCCCCTCGAGTCCTGATAAAATTGAAGCCTATAAAAAGAATCAGCAAAAATTAAAAGAAGTGGATTGGTCACAATCTGCTCATCAAGAAGAATTGTGGAAATTTGTGGCCAGTCATCTTGATTTAGAGAATGGTGTTTTGGCCACAAATGTTCCGTCTGTTGTATTTTCCGAAAACAATTTTGGAGCTTGGCTCGATTTTTTTAATCAGAATATGGAAACTTGTAGTATGACTTTGTCGAATCTTGATTCTAAGAAGCGATGTTTTGCCTTGCAGAGCCTTATGTCTTCAGGTGTTGGAAAGTTAGTTGTTTCACTCAATAAAAGTGTAGAAGATCCTAATTTCTTAAATTCAATATCACGATTGAAAGATAAAATTTCCTCAGTTTTTGAGGACTGGAATTTATCCTATAGCAGCCAGACCGTATCTTTGAAGTGGCCATACTTTGATCATGGATTCTATTTGGAGATGGGGGCGTGGTTGGGCGATCATCGAAGTTTTGAAATTGCTAAAAGAGCTTTGGATTCAAAAGTTCAAAAGCTGGATAGGGTTCAGAGAGATAACTTCCAATTGGCACTTCTCGTATTGTCGGGTTTTTTGGATGACTCAAACTCTAAAGACGTAAGAAAAATATTAAACAGGGAGCTTAAAAGTCCCATGCTGAGCAAAGATTTTAGAGAGTTTTTGGCCAAGCTACTCAAGAAGAGTGGGTCCAGAGGTAAAAGCTCAATAAAGTCTAATCAAAAACAAATAAAATCCGTGCAAAAAAAAGGCAATAGATCGAAGACGATGCGTTGAGTTGTCTCTTTTATCAATGTTTTGTGACCGGATCAAAAGCTCATGATATTTTCAGTTTTTTGGGAGGTATTATGAAAATAAATAATTTTTTATCAACTGTATTTTTGGTGGCGGCATCTTTTGGATTAAGCGCTAAAAATGAAACTAGCACTAGCACATTGAAGTTAGATACTGCTGCAACAAATTTAACTTGGCATGCGACTAAACTCACTGGCGAACATTATGGAACTATTGTGGCTAAAGATGGAAGCCTCGAAGTTAAGGGTAATGAAGTTGTGGGTGGAAAATTTGAAGTTGATATGGATTCGTTTAAATCAACAGATATTGAAGATGCAGAAACCAACGCAAAATTACTAGGACATTTGAAGTCAGAAGATTTTTTTGATGTCAAAGTGAATAAAACGGCTCTTTTAGAAATCAAAAAAATCACTCCATGGAGTCAAGTGAAAGCAAAAGCCAAAAAAGATTGGGAAAAGGCTATAGCTGAAGCTAATGCAAGAAAATCAACTACTATTAAAGTAGAAAACCCCACTCATCTTATTACGGGGATGCTGACTATTAAAGGAAAAGCTGTTGAGCAAGATATTCCAGCCGTTTTGAAAGTTGAAAAAGATTCTGTTCTTGCTGATGCTTTACTTGTTATCGATAGAACTCGTTGGGGAATTAAATATGGATCGGGAAAATTCTTCAAAGGTTTAGGCGATAAAACCATTGGTGATAAGTTTGAAGTAGCGGTGAAACTTACGGCTAAAAAGTAAACGTGAATTATAGTAAAGAGTTATTTAGGGTTCCCTAATGTGTGGAATCTGGGCCAGCAGTCAATATAAAACAAGAGAGCTGGCATTATCTGGAATTAGCAGGGCCGTAAGAGCGTTGGCTCATCGCGGCCCTGACAATTACGGATTTTTTCAAGATCCTGAAATTTCTTTAGTTCATACTCGATTAAGTATTATTGATTTGAGCGGAGGCGGGCAGCCTCTAGAGAGTTTTGATAATCGCTATATAGGGATCGTTAACGGTGAGCTTTATGATTTTGAAAAAATTCGCAATGATTTAGAGAAGGATAATATATTTTGTAAAAGTCGTTCTGATAGTGAAGTGCTTTTGAATTTATTTGCTAGCCAGGGTGCTTCATGTCTTGCGAAATTGTCTGGAGAATTTGCGTTCATCTTTTATGACAAGAAAGAGAAATTAGTTTTTTTTGGACGCGATCAGTATGGAGTCAAGCCTCTTTTTATTAGAAGAATCGATAATGAAATTATGCTCGGTTCAGAGATGAAGTCGCTCATAGATGATGAGGGCGAGCTTGTTTATGACTCCCAATATGTGCAGCAGTTTTTATCTGGTCTGATGATTCCACCTCGGACTTTTCTTAAGGGAATAGAACATGTTCTTCCTGCTAGGGTTTATTGTTTTAATTTGAAAACAAAAAAACTTAGTTTTGAAAATTATAAGAAATTTTTTCAAAATAAAAATGGTCATGAGAGAAGCATTAAAAGTTCGGAAGCTATTGAGAAGGTAGGATTGGAACTCAATGCGGCTGTAAAGCGTAGGTTGCGATCTGATGTTCCAGTAGGGGCTTATTTGAGTGGTGGTATTGATAGTGCACTCATCACATCTCTCATTTGTGAAAATGGAGCAAAATTAAAAACATTTACCGTTGGTTTTGAGCAAAAAGAATTTGATGAGTCGGAAAAAGCGGCTGAAGTCGCAAAATTTCTTGGTCTTGAACATAATAAGATAATTCTCAATCAAGAAAATTATATGCCTTCTCTAAAGCGGTCTATTCTAGCATTTGAAAATCCAATTTATAACACGCATGGGGCTGCAAAAAATCTTTTAGCTCATTTGGCTTCTCAGTCTGTGAGAGTTGTTTTGTCGGGTGAAGGTTCTGATGAATGGTTTGCCGGTTATCCATATTTAAGAATTAATAAAATTTTAGAATTTAACAAAAGGCATCCACGTTTTGCTTTGAATGATTTGTCTCTATTTTATAAGCGTGAGGGATCTACGGCAAAAGGACATTTAGATTCTTCAGCTGAAAATTTTAGCGAATTGGTCAATAAGTATTTTCCTCAACATCGTCCTGCTTTGTTGAGAAGAATCATTGAGCAACGTCATTTGCGTTTGTTAGTTAGCGCTCAACCTGAATCTGTAATTGAGACGGCTTTAAGTGATCTCTCTAGTTATTTTGAAGAAGATTTTGGAGCTAGTGCTGAAAACAGAAGTCAATTTGATGTTGATTTATGGATGGGTTTAAGAACAGATTTATTGCATTATATTTTATCGAATGTGGGAGATCGACAAGAAATGTCTCACTCATTAGAAGGCAGAACACCATTTTTAGACACTCGAGTGACTGATTTGGCTCAAAAGTTAGCACCTTCTGTTCTCATTAGAGGCTTGAATGAAAAGTTCATATTAAAACGTTTAACAGTCGGAAAGCTTCCGAAGTCTTTACTTAAACGAAGAAAATTTGCTTTTTTTGCACCTACTCAAAATTTATTTTCCGATCGGAACAAAGAAGAGCTGATAAGTTATGTAAAAGTTGCCCAAGAAAAAGTTGATATTTTACCCTGGCAACGCATTAATAAAGTGATTGAAGCAGATCCCGATGAAAGTCGAAAGCAAAACTTGCTAACATCTTTTTACTCAATGGGTGTAATTTTAAGTCACCTAAAAGAAGATCATTGTAGCCATCCTCGAGGGTATAAATTGCCCAAGACGCATGATGATTTAATGAATCACGAGTTTATCTCTAAAAATTAAGATAGAATGAGAATCGATGTCGGCAATTCAAAATAAACTTATTAAATGGCTGGCTTCACTAGAAGGCTATGTTTCTAAGTTTTGGTTTCCTCCTTTATTGGGGGTCTTGGCCGCTGCTGATGCTTTTTTAGTATTTATTCCTACTGATGGGATTTTAGTGTCTAGCACTATGGCCACTCCAAAAAGATGGTTTTGGTTGGCATTCTGTGGAGCTCTTGGGTCTAGTTTAGGTGCTTTTGCATTGTTTATTTTATCAAGACATTATGGCTTGCCTTGGATTGATGTCCATTTTTCAGAATTCATTCATTCAAAGAACTGGATCGAATTTAATCATCTAATTGATCATTGGGGCTGGCTTTTTGTATTAGCTTATTCTGCAACACCTTTTCCTCAACAGCCTGTTGTTTTAATCGCAGGTCTTTCTGAAATTCACCTAATACCATTTTGCTTGGCTACCTTTGTCGGTCGACTTGTTAAATTTTTAGTCGTGGCCTATGCAGGCGCTCGCGCTCCTTGGTTATTAAAACGACTTTGGGGCATTAAAGACGACTTGAAAAGGGTTGATTTAAATAATCTTGAATAGCTTCATAGTGCGACGTTAAGAGTGGGCGCCGTCAGGTGTTAGCCTTAATTTTCTAATATTATTAATAGGTTAGTTGGGGGGTGTTATGATTTGTGCCTATCAGGTAACTTCTTTGTATTCCTTGCTATGAAAGACCCACTCTTAAAGTCGCACAGTTGAAACTCAAGCGCCTTTGATGAGGAAGGATTCCTTCCAGCGGTAGCGGCGGGACCAATTTAGAAAATCAGTTTTTAAGGAGATTTTTCTAAGTCCGGTTTCGGGGTCGAATATTTTTAAATAAATATTATTGTCGAACTTTTCGACGCTTAGAAGCACCCAGAGGTGAGCGCGTCGTTCAAAACGGTGTTGCCACTTGCTGACAACCCAATATCCTTGATTGAGCGAGTGGATAGCTTGTCTTAATCCGGGAACACTTTGCTGATAAGGCACGCCAAAATGCTTTAATGATTTTGACGTAAAATACGCTTCAGAACAGCGGGGATCCGGATTGGCTTCGCAGCAATTTAGAGAGTGAATTTGGGATACGATTTGGCATTGTGGCCAATATTGATTTTTATTAAAAAAAATAGCCATTTGAGTGGCGGAAGCCCAACACCAATTGTCCTGTTGTTGTTTGAAATTTTGGAGAAAATTATTGGGGAGTGAAAGTCCAAGTTCTTTTTTAATTTCGAAGTCGCTTTTTTGCATGCAACAACACAAAAAGACTAAGGCCCATCCTTTTTGTTGTAAAAATCTAAGATGTCTCATCCCTGCTCGAAAAATCAATTTAATGGAGAGCTTAGGGAGTGTCGAACTTTTCAACATTTTTAGTAAAAGTGTTGAGTCATTAGACACTTGAGATTTTTTCCTTCTTGAAAATTCAGACACTTATGTGCCCAAAAGTTTGGAACAAAAATTGCTTAATATTGTCAAAGGCAAAAGCCTAAAGCACAAGTTGTGCGATCGAATATAGAGAGTGAGTTGGTCATGGAGGATAAAATGTCACATAAGTCGGAAGTTTCCGCGATCAATTCTCGAATAGAATCATCTGTTTCTCAAACTTCATTAGCAGATCGCTTTAAACAGAAAACTTTAGAGTTAGCTCGAGAAGGTTTTTTAGGTTCACTAAGAACCAAGCGTCCCTCTCTACAGGCCTCGTTTGCTAATTTGCTTCACTTAATCGATCAATCTCATGTTCCAATTCTATTGTTTGGTGAAAGTGGTACTGGAAAACGACGTTTAGTCGATGAATATTTTATACTTCATAACTTTTACCGACGATTAGATAATCTTAAACAAGGCCAACTCCGAGTTTACAAATCAGAATTTCTTCAAAAGGGTTGGGTAGAATTTTTCTCTCCAAAGCATAATGGACATGCTGATCTTATTTATATCGAAAATGTAGATCGTTTAAGTCTTGAAAGACAAAATGAGCTTTTAAAGTTTTTAAAATTTAGAAAGCAAAAAGCTAAAACTCTAATGGATATTCCAAGAATAGTTTTGGGGACCGAAAAATCGTTATCATTGATGGTTATGCAGGGTACTTTTCTTCGAGATTTATTTAATGAGATCACTTCATTTGCGGTATTTTTGCCGACTTTGCAAGAAAGAAGCGAAGACATACTCGATATTATTCAGTCCTTTAGTTTTGAAATTAGTGGTCGCACTCATCAGCCTCCAACATGGTTTGTGGATTTTGTGAGTCATCACATGTGGGATCGAAATTTAGACGAACTCAAAATGTTGATGAGAAATATGTTCCTTAAAAGACGTGATATGCGTTCGTGGGATTTCTCAGATCTTCCAATTCTTTATACTCAAGATCCATCGGAGAGTTCTTTTTCTGAGCACGGAGCGCCTGATGTGAGTTCAGAGCTCAATGAAAGATCCTTGATACAGAAGAACTTAGCTAAATTTGATGGTGATCGAGAAAAAACTGCAAGACATATGGGTTTTACTCGCTCTGAGTTTTTACAGAAGTTACTATCGTATCAAATTAGGTAGGACTCAAAAAAGTTTTTATTCTAACCTGATTTCTACCGTTGTGTTTGGCTTCGTAAAGAGCGTCATCGGCTGCTTTAATGAAGACATCTTTTTCGGGGCAATCTTGTTCTTTTGTAATGTATGTCACGCCGATGGAAACTGTAAAAGCAATGGTTTTATCTTCGTAAACAAGATTTCGACTTTCGAAATCGTGGCGAATTCTTTCGGCAAGAATTTTGAGTCCATCGAGGGTTTCGTTGCGAGTTAAAATGGCAAATTCTTCGCCGCCGTAACGGGCAAAGATATCTTCTTTGCGGATAAGTTCAGGAATTCTGAGTCCGATTTCTTTCAATAAGGCATCTCCAGCGAGGTGCCCATGGGTGTCGTTTACTTTTTTGAAAAAATCGACATCAAACATAATTAATCCAAGACCCGTAGCTTGACCTCTTTTCAAAAATGCCATTTCTCTTTCTAGTGTTTCTTCAAAGCGTCGACGATTGTAGGCATTGGTTAACATGTCGCGAGTCGCACGATGATAAACATCCATTTGCACTTGAGCGTCTTGTTCGAGGCTCAATGCAAATTTGACCCGTGTGTTGTCTCCAAATTGAAGGTTATCACCGTCTTGAAGGAGGTATTGCCCCTCCACACGCTTTCCATTGATTTTGCTTCCATTGGTAGAGTTTAGATCTTCAACAAATACGCGGCCGTCAGGAGCTATAAAAATACGGGCATGACGGCGAGAGCAGCTGGGGTCTTGAACTGAAATTTCACAGGTATTGGCTCGGCCCACGAAAATTTCTGTTTTATTGCCCAGGGATAGGATTTTTCCTTGATCCGGTCCTGAGTTAATTTGAAGAACTGGGACTAACTTACCGTTTAATTGGGTGATATCCGCAGCTAGGTCGGCAATACGGGTTACATCTCCACTCATCGATTTTGTTTGAGTATTTTCCTGCGGTGCGGTATTTTTCTTCGCCATAAGCAAACTTAAGTTTATCAAAAAGATTAAAAATAGGGCTACAAATAGTCCGCGGAAAGGCGCAATAATTTGACTGATCTCAAGAGTTCGGGGGTCGATCCCAATCTTTTCAATTACAGCTTGTCCGACTTAGAAGCTTTGCTTGTTCAATTAAAGGAGCCAAAATTTAGAGCGGCTCAGTTGTTTGAGTGGATTTGGAAACATAAAAAATTTTCCTTTGATGAGATGACAAATCTTGCCAAATCTTTAAGAGAAAAACTCAAAAACGATTTCGTTATTGTTCCTCCAAAACTTTTATTTTCTGAAAACAGTGAAGATGGCACTAAGAAATTTTTGATTAGGCTTTCTGATTCTAAAACTGTTGAGACTGTTTGGATTCCTAAAGAAGATCAGGGACGAGTTACTGTATGTATATCCACGCAAGTGGGCTGTCGTATGGGTTGTAAATTTTGCCTTACGGCGCAACAGAAAACAGAGCGAGACTTGAGTCCAGGAGAAATTGCCGGACAGCTTTTTGTGCTTCCTGATAGTGATAAAATCACGAATGTTGTTGTTATGGGAATGGGTGAGCCCTTTGATAATTTAGATAATCTATTAAAAGCGCTGACGATTATTCAAAGTCCCAATGGCATGGGAATTGGTGCCGGAAAAATAACAGTTTCTACAAGTGGATTGGTTCCCGCCATTCATCGTTTTGTGCGAGAGTCTAAATGCCGCTTGGCTGTTTCGTTAAATGCTTCCAATGATATTGTTCGTAGCGAAATCATGCCTATCAATAAGGCCTATCCATTAAAGGTTCTTATGGGAGCCTTAAAGGAAATTGCGTCTAGAGATTATCCTCGTTTGCGAAGAAAAGATTTTCTTGTCACTTTTGAATACATTCTTATGGAAGGGCTCAATGATTCTCCAGAAAGTGCTCGCGAACTTATTAGTTTGGTGCGAGGCGTTCCCTGTAAAATTAATTTGTTACTTTATAACGAAAATCCCAACACACCTTATAAGAGACCCAGCGCTGAAAGGGTGGATGTGTTTCAGAAAATTCTTATGTCAAAAGGGCTACTCAGTTTTGTGCGAAAATCCCGAGGCCGTGATATTTCAGCGGCTTGCGGACAGCTCGCTTCTCAGCAAAAGCGTCAAACTCTTGGTGCCTCTTCCTTAAGACTCTCCTGATAAAATTGGTCTTGTGAAGATTTTTAGATTTTTTCAATTCACTATTCTATGGGCGTGCTTTGTTTTAAATCTTCGAGCCGAAGATTCTCCAGCGGGTTATATCCGAAAAATTCGCGGGAAAATGCTCATTCTAAATTCAAAGTCTCAAGTGATTGCCGATACTGAGGGAAAGAGATCTCGAAAGATTAAAGAAAACTCTCCCTTTTATATAGGGGAAACTTTAAAAACACTGGCCGACACGCGTGTGAAAATTGAGTTTGTTGAGGGCGGACCTAAAGGGAAAAACGAAAGTGTGCTGGGTCCAAACACCACATTAGTAGTGTCTCGAACATCAACTGTGGATCAAGCTTCAATTGGCACTGAGTTAATGCTTAAAGATGGAGACGTCAGAAGCAATGTAAAAAAGTCCTATAGCGGAAAAAGTGGAGAGCAATTTTTGATTCGCACGCCGAATGCCGTTGCAGGAGTTCGAGGAACTATATTTTCAGTTTTTTATAATTCCGTCGATAAAAGATCTCAGTTTGCGGTTGAAAAAGGAAAAGTCGTAGTAGCGTTGACTGAAAAGAAAAGTTCAAATGCTGACCAATCTTCAGATTCAAATCAGTCTAATAAAAGTGCAGTGGTTGAAGCCGGTATGTTTACGGAAGCCGGTGGAGGAAAATCTTCGGTTGAAGCTCCACAACCCATTTCAGAAAATCCTATGATTCAAAAGAAAGTTCAAAGTTTGCAAGTTGATGAGCAAACTGGGGCTTTCCAATCCGAAGAAGGTTCTTTTAATGATAATCGCGGCGGCCAAGGTGGACGACGCGATGAAGAGGGCGATAGAGGCGAGAACGCTGGAAATAATGAGGATAGGGGAAATAGACAGCCGGCTGATGATGGTGGATCTGATAGGAACGAGGTAGGGTCTGGTGATGACGGTCGTGGTGATGGCGGTGGAAATAATCCGGGAGATTATTCAGCTGGCGGAGATAGTGGTGGAGATGCTGGAGGACGATCTTTTAACGCAAACACAGGCGGAGAATCTGATTATAGAAATGCGCCTCTTATGAGAATGAAAGATGATGGTAAGTCTGATGGGCGAGTTCCTGCGAGCTTCGATTTTTCAGGCGATAAATTGAGTTTTATTGATATCCCAGTGAATAAAGAAGCACTCAATGATGCTTCCACTTTTAACGGGCCAGACATTGATCCTGGAGAATTATTTAATAAGTTGGAAGGTCTACGTAATGAAACAGGTGAGCAGTTGAGTAATGAAACTTTTGGCAGAACAAGCCTCACTATAAGAATAAATTAGTGATCATTAAAAACTTAGAAGTCTTGACTAAAACGTGCTTGATTAAAAAATGTATCTAAGGCCGCCAGCAATTGAATAGTGAATAAATATTTCAGGTTTGTCTAATTCGGTGGCATAAGCAGTGTAGCTGGCTTCTAGTGCGATTTGTTCGGATACAAATACGTTCACACCAGCGCCCCCTTGTGCAGACACTGAATAAATTGTGGGAGAAGAAGCTTGAAGACCAGTTTCAACATTGCCAGCAAGAACATCAATTTGCTTTCCTTCTAGTTTGACCCGACGAATGGTATATCCACCGCCGGCTCTTATATAGGGTCTCCAGCGACTACGTTTGTCGGTAAAATATAAAACTAAATCGAGTGAGAGGATCCTAAATGTTGATGTTTTTGTAGAGCGAAGTCGAATAGAGCCGTCGGCTGTCGCCTGAGTGATAGTTTCTCTAGTTTTGGATTCTGTGTAACCAAATTCGATGGCCGTGTTTGTTAAAAATCTATAGGCCAGTCCTCCGCCTACACGTTGAATGACCGTATAGTTCGAGTCACCTGCTACAATTCCGTTATTATATTTATAATAAGATCCATTGGCCGACATTTCATAATATCCGGCAAAGGATAGTGTGTTTAAATATAGGCCTATAATAAAACCGCTTATTCTTAATACCGACGATCGAGTCATGAACTCTATTCTAACAAAGTCATTTTTTGACAGGGGGTAAAAACTCTGACGCTTTAAAAGAAATTATAAGGCATGGATTTTGCGAAGTTTATTGTGGATTTAGCAAATGGGTTCTAAGATTAAAAAATGTCGCGTTTGGATCGCTATTTTTTGCTTTCGCTCACGCGTGTGACCATTTTTAGCGGAGTTTTCTCTCTCGTATTATTGCTAAGCTTACAAGCTCTTAGACTCTCAGATCTTATTATTAAGTCGGGATTGGATGGACTCTCAATTATTAAAATGTTGGGTGGTTTGTCGCTGAGTTTCACTCCGCTTATTTTCCCGATTTCATTTTTATTTTCTTTGTTAACAGTTTTTGGTCGAATGTCTTCTGATCGTGAAATGGTGGCGATGCAGGCCATGGGGCATTCTCCGAAGCGATTGCTTCGACCCTGCATGCAGTTTGGTGCGCTTGTGAGTTTGTTTACAATTCTCTGTGGATTTTTTTTAGCTCCACTAGGAAATCGTGCTTTCGAAGCTGTTATTGACGAAGCTTTTAATAAAAAGGTTACAAGCGTTATTCGCGCCGGAACTTTTGCCGAAGGCTTTTTAAATATGGTTTTATTCGTAGACGAAGTTGACCCTAGTGGGCTTTTGCACAGAGTTTTTTTGCACGATGAGAAATCTTTTGCCAATGAAGTTACAATTTCTTCTAAAACTGGAGAGTGGATTCCTGCTGGCAAAGATGGATGGGCACAATTGCGATTGAAAAATGGAGTCCTTATTTCTAAAAAAGAGGATCAACAAAGTGTCAGGCGTATTTTGTTCGATGAATATGTTATCAATGCTGATTTTTCTCAAGAAGCGGGGCGAAGTCGTGATTCTCCTCCAAGCTTGTCGTTGGCTGGATTAATTAAGCATCGTAGAAGTGAGTTAGATAATCCTGAAGGTGATCCTCGTAATATCTATGTCGAAATGGCACGACGTTTGGCGATTGCATTCGTTTGTTTCTTGTTTGTGCCGCTCACATTCTCTTTAAGTGTGAATAACCAACGAACAGCCAAGAATCGCACTGTGGCTTATGGAATAAGTATTCTCATTCTATATTGGACCTTTTATTTTTCAATTGTGACATGGGCGATTAAAACACATCTCCCTATGGCAAGAAGTGAATTATTTTGCTGGTTAGTTGTTTGGATACCTAATATTTTGATAGCTTTTGCTGCGCGATATTTTTACTTATGGAGATTTAGTCCAGAAAAAAATTGGAAACGTAGTCACGAAATCCAAAAATCTTAAGATTTTAATCTTCGACTCATTATTCTATTGAACATTTTAATAAATGATAAGTGTGAATATCTTCAACGCCTCTAAAAAGCGATTGTGAAAATCTACAATGAGCAGGGTTCTTGCTGAGATCGTCGAGCAAAATCCAGTAATTTTTTGTTCCTTGTGGTATTTGATAGCGTTCTTCAAAGGTGAATTGAGACTTGCGAGATCCACCATCGTTCCAAATTTTTAGACGTTCTCCGAGGCTTTCATCAGCTGCTGCAATGGAATCAAAAAACAATAATGGGGATAAAACTTGATATCGATCGACAAGAATTGGAGCTTGATCATCTCTGGAAGCCTCAAATACAAATTCTCTAAAGCGCTTCCATCCTCGGAATTCATTAATCCGTGAGGGTTTCGAAAGTTTCTCAGAAATTCTCGGATAGGATTTTTCAAAGATAGGAGCAAAAAGAGCGCCGTTTATTAAAATAATAAGACCTAGAAAAATAGTTAAAAAATTTGAAATACTTAAATAACTTAATTGAATGGCCTTTCTGCTTAAGTCACTAATAACAATAACTAAGGCGGGAATGGCTCCTACAAGGGCCCAATTGGCTTCAGCGGGTCTTCTTAGGGCGCTAATTGAAAAAAATAAGAGTGGAGCTATAGTCCAAAGGATGAGCCATGCTCTTCTGCGAAGTTTCCCAATTGAAAAATAGATTAAATAAAGAATAACTAAAGGCCCCCATAATACAAATTGTGCAAGAATGAGGTCGCCTACTCTCGACCATTCTACGGGACTATTGAATGGATTCATTCCATTTTGAAATTGAAAGAAAATTCCAATTCCCTTTTTAGCGGCGGTGCTAATTGTCCAGTAAAAATAGGGAAGACATAAAATGAGAGCCGTGAGTCCAGAACCGAGTGTGTTCCAAAGGCCAGCGCCACTGAGAGCATAGAGAAAGATCAGAAGTATGGCCGTGAATTTAGAATAGGCCGCAAAAGCTAAGGCGAAGCCCATAAATAAACAATGTTTCAATGAAAAGGGCGTGATTTCATCTGGAGCAGCGTCTTTGGGTCTGAGCTTTCGAACTTTCATGGTTCCGTATAAACAAAGAACCCATCCAAAGAAAAATACACTATCCGGAGTGATGATGTGCGGTCCTAGGCAAAAAATTGGAGTGCTGAGTATGGCCAGCCCTTGAGTAAAGCTCACGAGTCGCCTTTGGTATAAGCGAATACTTAATCCTAAGAAGTAGGGAGTCAGCACTGTGCTGAAAAAGTAGGGAAGCCAGCGAAATGAAATTTGTAGCCAAAATTCATCTTTTGGAAAGCTTTGCCCACTAAAAAGACAAAAGGTTTTTTGTCCTAAGGCTATAATCCAGGCAATCATCGGAGGATGATCGAAGTAGCCCATGTGTAAATTTTGAGCCCAGGTCCAATAATAGGCTTCGTCGGGATGTATTCCGCTAAAAGTCGAAAGCCATAAGCGAATGACGTAACAAATTAAAAGTAGAAGAACGTATATGCTCAAAGGATATCTCTCCAAGTAAGCACGAGGTCTCGTGCTGCCTTGGTTTCATTGATCCTTGAGTAAGGCATTTGCTTTGGAGCTCCCTCAAAGTGTTTGGCAAATGCGTTGTCTTCTTCGGCTTCTTTTGAAATCTGAATCATTTTTGTGCAGAAATCTTCTACACTATCGAGTGACTCAGTTTCTGTGGGTTCAATCATGAGGGCTCCATCTACGATCAAAGGAAAGTAAACAGTGGGGGGATGGTAGCCTAAGTCTATCAAACGCTTTGCAATGTCGAGGGTTTTAACGCCGAATTTTTTTTGCTTTTTATCTGTAAAAATAACTTCGTGCATACAAGCGCGATCATAAGCAATGTCGTAATAGGGTTTGAGTCGGACTCGAATGTAGTTCGCCAATAATATAGCGTCTCTACCAACTTTATGAAGTCCCTCAGAACCAAGTTCGAGAATGTAAGTGAGTGATCTCAGCATCATTAAAAAATGACCATTGTAATCTTTAATTCTTCCGACGCTTTTAGCTCTAGAAAAATCAGTAAAAAACTTTCCATTATTGTCTTTTTCAATAGTTGGATTGGGAAGATAAGCTTCTAAGGATGCTGCAACACCAACAGCACCGCATCCGGGGCCGCCACCACCATGAGGAGTCGTAAATGTTTTGTGTTGATTAAAGTGCATGACGTCGATGCCAAGATCTCCAGGGCGAGCTACACCCAAAAGAGCGTTCATATTGGCGCCATCACAATAAACGAGAGCTCCACGTGAATGAAGAAGATCTGTTATAGCTTTTATTTCTGATTCAAAAATCCCAACGGTGTTTGGATTGGTCACCATGAGTGCGGCGATGTCTCCATTTTTAGAGAGTTCATCGATATCATGAATGCTGAGAATTCCTTTGTCCGTGGCAGGAACAGGAACGACTTCGTAGCCACAAAGGGTTGCAGTGGCACAGTTGGTTCCATGGGCGGATTCAGGAATGAGAATTTTTTTAAAATTCTGACCCCGTTCTTCGTGATAGGCACGAATCATTCGAACGCCAAGATATTCACCTTGTGCTCCAGCGGCAGGCTGAAGGCTGACTCTTTTGAAACCACTGATTTCACTTAAAAGTTTTTCTAAAGTAAAAATGGCTTCAAGCGCACCTTGAGCAAGTTCGTCAGGAGTCCTGGGGTGAAGTCTTAAAAAATTAGGATGTGAACTCGTGTATTCGTTAATTCTAGGATTGTACTTCATTGTGCAAGATCCAAGTGGATACATGCCTCCGTCGATGGAGTAGTTGAGTTGAGAAAGTCGAGTGTAATGTCGAACGACACCAAGTTCGGAGAGCTCAGGGAGACGCACGGTTTTTTTTCGTTTGAGTTTATCAGGAATGGAAGAGGGAGAAGGAACGTCGCAACGTTTCAAACTATATCCTTTGTGTCCATCTTTTGAGTTTTCAATGCTGAGTGATGTACGTAATGGCCAGCTCATGAATTCCTTCACTTTCAATTTAAAAATGGCGACTTAAAAAATCTGCCAATTTGTCTAAGTTATTTTTTGAGTGTCTTTCAGTGATCGCAATTGTTAAAATTTGATTGTTTGAATTGAGGGCTATGGGCTCTTTATTAAAGACTCCACAGATAAGGCCTTCATTGAATGAATTCTTTTCAAAATTCTTTTTTTGATCTTCAGTTAAAGGTCCAATGATGAGGCTAATCTCGTTGAGGGCGCTACCCTGAATAATTTTGCCCTTTTTTATTTTAGACTCGAGCGTTTTTTGAAAATATTCGAGTTTGGCTCTTAGGGTTTGTGAAAGTTCTAAGAGTCCTTGTGGTCCCATGAGTGTTGTGTACATGGCCGCTCTTAGGGCCATGAGGTTTTGATTGGAGCAAATGTTGCTAGTGGCTTTTTCTCTTCGAATATGTTGTTCGCGAGTCGATAGAGTGATGCAAAAAGCTCTTTGTCCTTTGGAATCCTCTGTGAGTCCAACAAGTCTGCCCGGAAGTTGCCGAACATCGGATTTTTTACAACACAAGAGGCCTAAGTAAGGGCCTCCGAAGCCAACAGGAATGCCAAGGGCTTGGCCTTCTCCGGAGACAATGTCAATTCCAGCCTCACCTGGAGAAGCAAATTCTGTAAGTGAATGTATCTGGAAAGTTGAGGCAATGGATTTAGTTTTTAATTTCTGAGCGCTTTTGACAGCTTCAGCCCAATCCTCAATCAATCCCCATTTGTTAGGAGACTGAAGTGCGACTCCTAGAATATTTTGTGTGTCGCTATAATCAAGGGTGTTTTCTGTGGAAAGATAAGTTTTTGAGTCGGCTTTCCAAATATGAATTTGTATATTCAGAGGTTCAAGATAAGTTTTCAGAAGTTCTAAGGTTGATGGATAAGTTCCTTCGCTAACAAGGATCACTCCCTTTTCTTTCTTTTGAAGGCGAGCGCTCATTAGAATAGCTTCAAGAAGAGCCGTCGATCCGTCGTAAAGAGAGGCGTTAGAGATTTCCATTCCTGTGATTTCAGCAATTAAAGATTGAAATTCAAAAATACTTTGAAGTGTTCCCTGCGAAATTTCAGGTTGGTATGGAGTGTAGGCTGTGAGAAATTCTCCGCGGTTAATGAGTTGATCGATCACTTTGGGCCAAGTGTGATCGTAGGCGCCTTGTCCTAAGAAAGAAATCATTTTTGCAGCTTTGATGTTTGAGGCGTAGTTTTCAAAAGTTTCTACGAGCTCTTCTTCGCTCTGAGCGGCGCCTGTTTTAAGGTTTCCTTTTAAGCGTAGATCAGGGGGAACGCTGTCTAGCAAATCTGAAAAGTTTTTCACTCCACAGTCATTAAGTATTTTTTTTTCTTCAGATGGGGTCAGTGGCAGATAGCGCATTCGCGTCTCCTGTTTTTTTTTTAGTGTGCGTGTTGTGAATAAGCTTCGGGACTTAAAAGAGCATTCCAATCCGCTTCGTTTTCCATTTCGATTTCAACTAACCAAGCTTTTCCAAATGGATCCGTGTTAAGCAATGAAGGCTCGTCGCAAAGTGAACTGTTAGCGGCTGTGATTTTTCCACTCACTGGAGCGTAAATATCGGATACGGCTTTAACACTTTCAACGGTCCCAATGATTTCACCTTTTTTAAAGGCTTTTCCAATTTCAGGAAGTTCCAAGTAGGTGACATCGCCTAGGGAATTTTGAGCAAAGTCAGTGATTCCAATTCTTAATGTTTTAGGGGCTTCAAGTTTTTGAGCCCATTCGTGATCTTTTGTATATTTTAATGAGGAAGGGATCTCTGACATTGATTAAGTCTCCTTGTTTAATTTCTTATAAAAAGGTCTTTTCGTAAGATCAAAAGGTATTTTTTTATCTCTTATGCCCACCGAGTAAGGAGCGTTAGAATCGGTCGAAACTAGGGCTAATCCGATGGCGTGACCCAAGGAAGGGGCTAATGAGCCAGAAGTTATGAAGCCGACGTCTCGGCCAGTGGCGTCATAAACTCGCATTTCTCCTCTGGGTGCCTGCTTAGAATTGTTTTTGAGAGCTATGAGTTTTCTTTTGGGGGAGTTCTTATAAGTGAGGAGAGCTTCTTTGCCTATAAAGTTTTCTTTGGAAAAATTTACAGCCCACGAAAGTCCAGCTTCAAGGGGGTTGATCTCTTCACTAATTTCATGGCCGTAAAGACTATAGCCCATTTCGAGCCTTAGGGTGTCTCGTGCGCCGAGACCGCAGGCGATGAGACCATCGTTTTTTCCACTCTTAAGAAGTTCATTCCAAAGTTTTGCTGCATCTTGAGATTTTACGCAAATTTCACAACCCAATTCGCCGGTATATCCAGTAAAGAGCAGGGTGCAAGAAATTCCAGAAATACTATGCTCAATTACCGAAAAGGCTTCGGGCCAGCTTTTAAGTCCCAAATCCTGCAAAATTTTAACAGAAGCGGGTCCTTGAAGAGCTATGAGCGCCCAATCTTCACTGGGTGCAGTGGCTTTAAAATCATTTCCTTTGAGTTTGGATTGAATATATTCGAAATCTTTTTCTTTATTGGAGGCGTTAAATACAAAGAGGATTTTCTCATTTTCAATTCGATAAAGAATAAGATCGTCTACACAATATCCATTGTCACGACACAAGAGTGTATAAGCACCTTTTCCGACGGCTAATTGAGAAACGTCGCGAGTGATTATGGAGTTGATCTTTTCTAAGATATTGGGTCCACTGAAAATAGACACTCCCATGTGCGAGACGTCGAAAAGACCAGCCTTTTCTCTAACGGCTTGGTGTTCAACTAAAACTCCTTGGTATTGAACAGGCATATCGTAACCACTGAAGGGTACAAAGCGTGCCCCAAGTTTTTGGTGTTCATTCCAAAGGGGGCTTTTTTTTAGGGAAGTGTCCACTCGCAGAGAAAATCATTTTAATAGCGTTCAGTCAAAAAAGATGAGCCTAGAAAAATGAAATGACGAGTCTGAATTTTAGGGCATTGGAGTTGCTTTTAGTGTGACTTTATCAAGAGTCCAAAAGGTGGGTAATTCAGATATTTTTTTCCAAGAAGTTTTTCCGGCAATTCGACTTTCAATTTCGAAGGCTAGAGGGACTTTATCAGAATTCAATTTTTTACTTTGACGAATTCTATATTCGTAAGGGGATGGGTTTTTGCTGAGCTCTTTGAGTTTGGGTGGATTTTTTTGAACTTTAGCCAAGAGCTTCTCAACGGTATAATTCTGACCACCGTCTAAGGTTTTTAAGAGAAGGTATCTATAGTCACTAATCAGAACATAGCCTTCGTTCTCATTCTTAAAATGTCCTTTGAGAGCTTGTTCAAAGCAGCATCCAATGTGGGCTCTAATTTTCTCTTGATTCTTTTCGTCTCTGAGTCCTTCGAGTCGATTCCATTGGAGTCCTCCGTCTAAAGAGCGAAGTGTTCCATTAAAAAAGGCCCCCTCAATACCATAAGTTAAAAAAACATTGATTTGATTTTTAACAATATCGATGTCGGTCACGCTGCTTCCATAGACGTAGGCTTCGATTTCCTTCCATGTGATGCCGCCGTCTTCTGATTTGAATAGAGCACTTCTTAAAAGACCCCCCACAGAAAAAGCTCCTCCAGCAAAAACCACTTTTCCGTCCTCTGAGGTTATCACGTCAAGATTAAGAGCGGGGTTTTGAGTCATGTCACGTTCGTGGATGGATTCGAGAATGTATGTTTTTTCTTTGTCTAAAGCATTAGAAGTTTCAGTTTTTTCTTCGGCTAAGCTTTTGGGCTTTGAAGAACATGAAATCATTGTGGCTAATAAAATAAAACTCCAATTAATTTTTTTCATAAATTCCTTAAAGGAGAAGATCTTCAACAAATCGGTTAGCCGGCCGACTTTTTATGTCTTTGGGCGTGCCTTCCTGAAGAATTTTTCCTTGATGAATAACATAAACTCTGTCGCAAAGAATTTCTACATCAGCCCAATCATGGGTCACTAATATGGCGCTGAGGTTAGATTCTTGTTGAATGCTTCGAATTTCTTTTCTCATAGCACCTTTTAAGCTGGCGTCTAAATTGCAGAGGGGTTCATCTAAAAGCATTAAACGTGGATTTTGGGCTAAGAGACGCGCTAAAGCTACGCGTTGCTGTTGTCCGCCAGAAAGGGTGCCAGGCATTCTTTCTGCCATATCGCTCAAGTGTACTTTTTCGAGTGCGATTAAGGCTTGCTTATTCTGTTCGGTTTTAGATTTTTTTTGCATTTTTAATGGGAAAGAAACGTTTTGTAATACGCTCATGTGGGGCCAAAGAGCATAATTTTGAAAGAGCATACCGAGAAGTCTTTTTTCAGGTGAAAGTGAAAAATCCTTTTCAACCCAGCATTCATGATCAAAGTGGATTTCGCCATTGCTGGCACTTTCTAATCCCGCAATGATTCTGAGCAATGTGCTTTTGCCGCAGCCCGAGGGTCCCAAGAGTCCAACGCATTCTCGTTCTTGCACAACAAGCGAAATGTCTTCGATGACGGCTTTGTTGTGATCAAAGTATTTTGAAATATTATTAACGAGCAATTTCATAGTTTCTCCGTGAAAATCTTTGTAAAACTAGAACGAAGATTAAAATTAAAGTGCCAACAACAGCGGCTGAAGATCGATCAGCATATTCTTGGAGTTCGAAAAGCAGGACGCCTAATGTCGAGCTCATGGGGCCTGATAAAAGCAGAGTCATGCTGAGCTCACTTAGGGTGGGCATGAAGACTAAAGTTGCAGTTGCCAGAAGTGCAGTTTTAAGTAAGGGAATATAAATCCATCTAATGCGACTCCAGGGACCTGCTCCGGATATTTCAGCAGCTTCAATCCACGAGGGGTGAATAAAGTTAAAATTGGGAGACAAGTTTTTAAGAGCCAGATTGCTGTATTTAAAGCAGTAGCTCAAAATGATTAAGTTTAAGCTTCCTTGTAAATAATCTAAGCCTAAAAAACTTACGATAACTGTGAGTCCTAGGGCTAGAACTGTTCCAGGAATGGAATAGAAAAATGAGAGAAGAGTTTCAAAGATTGTAATGATTCTTCGGCCCAGCAGATTTTGTTTTTTTTCAAAATGCTTATTCAATAAGCCTAAGGAAAAAGCCAAGAAAACTAATATGAGGGTGCTGAGAAGCGCGCAGATAATAGAGTTTTGAAAGCTGTTCCAAAATTGAGGAAGAGTAGTGAGAACATAGTCCCAAGCACGTAGAGAAAAATTGTTTATAGAAATCTCTGAAAGACTTTTTTGAAAACTAGAGAGGATGAGAGTTACTACCGGTAAAATCACCATTAGAAAAATGACAAGAAAAGAAATGCTGAGAGTTGTGACTAAAGTAAAAGAACTGGCTTCTTTTTTTTCATTGCGTGAGGCTTTGGCAGAGGCAAGATTTTTTGATTTTGAGGAGTCCCAGCGCCTGACTAAGATGACTAAAAGAAGAGTGGGAATGAGTGTGAGGCTTGAAATCAATAAGGCTTCATTAAAACTACTTTCACTTCCTGTTTTGATGAGTGAGTAAATTGAAGTTGTCATCACAAAAATACGCCCTGCTTGTCCGAGCATGGCTGGAACACCAAAGCTAGCTAAAGAAGCTAAAGCAATAGAGAGGAGTCCGCCTGCAAAGTTTTTTTTAATCAGGGGAAATGTCACGTGCCAAAAACTTTGCCAAGACGAAGCTCCGGAGAGTCTAGCGGCTTCTTCGAGTGTGGGGTCGATTTTCTGAAGAGCTGAACGGAGATTTAAAAATAGCAACGACATAAGAACGGAGGACTCCACAAATATAATTCCCCAAATTGAATAGATGTTGAGAGTGAAGGGAAGAATTTTATTAAGCCATCCTACCGTGGGGTTGGCGAGAGTGATCCAGGAAATAGCGAGTATATAACTAGGAAAAACATAGGGTATGGTGAGAGCTCTGAAAATTCCTTCTCCATAAGGAATTTTATATCTTTCAAGTGCAAAAGAGAGGGGGAGGGCAATGACACTGCATAAGGCGCACACTCCTAAAATCATGAGCAGAGTGTTTTGAATGACATTGAGCCAAAATTCGTTCATGTAAAATTATCTTAGAACAGTTTTTTGAAAACGATTTTTAAGATCTTCTCGTTGCTCTTTCCATTCCTTCAGCTGAGCCCAAGTCCAATCCATCTTTTTAAGTTTTGAATATTCGGGCGCTCCATTGGGGGCTGCAATTTGAGGAAGAGGTGAATAAAGCCAAGCTTTACGAATGATGTTTTGCGCTTCTTCTCCCATGAACCATTCGGCCAAAGCTTTAGCCTCATTGGGGTGGTCGCTATCTTTAAAGACTGCAATAGGTGAGGGAATGGGCATCGCTCCTTCTTGTGGAATTTGATAGACGATGTCTTCTTGTCCTTTTTCGTGAGACTGAAGAACGTTTTCCATGAGAAGAAGACCTAGGGGCTTTTCTCCACTGAGAATTCTACCTAAAGTGGCACCGTTTCCGCCGGCTGCAAGGACGTCGTTATTTTTAAGTTTTGTATTGAGACTTTTTCCGAATTTTCTTTCTAGAAAAAAAAGTGTGGTTAAAGCCGTTCCAGATTGAAGAGGTGAGGGCATAGTGATTTTGCCTTTAAATTTTGGATCCAGCATCCCAGCAACACTGAGTGGGGCTTCTTTTTCTTTTACGAATTTTGGATTGAAAGCCATCACCATAACTGGATATCGAACGACAGCAATATTTTTCTCGGGATTCACTAAGAGTGGATCTAGTTTTTTAAGAGCTTCTCCCTCGAGGCTTAATAATTTTCCTTTTTCTGACATTTCTAAATAAAAAAAGACATCAGATGTGAGTAGAATTGATGCTTGTGTTTTGGCACCCTTGAGTTCGGCTTGGATTTTGGCTGAGATGTCTTCGGATCCTGCTTGGTACCACTGAATATTGAAATCAGGAAAAAGTTTTCTAAAGTAAGGATCGAAATTTGGAAGAACTTCTTTGTAAAGACTTGTGTAAATCCAGATGGTTTTTTTCTCGACTCCAACTTTTTTCTGACAAGACATTAATAAGAAGAAACTAAGAAGTAATAAATGTCGTTTCATGGATGTGAAACTCCTTCCGCCACTGTCCTATTAGATTTAGAGGAGCTTAGACTTATAATAAAGCCCTTTATTAAAAAATCTTACACACTTGCTGAACTACTTAAGGGTTACTAAAACTACTTCCCGGTGAATTTGGGGTTTTTGAGGACTTTATTCTTATTATTCCTTTTTATTTGTATCAATGTTGAGGCTCGTCTTGAGTCAGTTCAGTTAAAGCTTCAACATCATAAACAGGAAATTCTCATCGATGGATTGGCTACAGCTACAGACGATGATTGGGCACAAATTGAATCAGAACTCATTCACAAAATTCATTCACAAAAAAAACTCAATAAAACGGTGAAGCTTCAAATAGAGATTGATGAAAATTTCAAAACTCTGCTTGAGGATTCGCAATCTCCGTTATCTAGAATGATGGCTTCTTTGGAGAGGGAGGCGACGCTTTCTATTAAATTTGTTCCTCGACCTAAAAAGGATCTTCAAAAGTTTTATGCCAAGCTAAAAAAGTCCATGTTGAAAAATTATCGCTGGACCTTTGCTCTTGTCAGAGGAAGCTTTCAGACCAGTGTAGCATTTATGAGTTTAAGGATATCGGATGGATCGACTCCTTGGCCAATAAGTTTGGCGATGGGAGCTTGGGTGGGTTTGTTGTCGGGCAATGTTCAATTTTTTGCCAAAACACTTTACGGTTGGATGACCACTCGCGGTGGCTTGGGATCTGCTTTGACTCGAAGTTTAGCGACTTTTGGGTTGAAACTCGAAGATGATCAAGAAAAACAGTTGAAGTCGATTTGTGATTGGGTGGAGCAGTTTGGTCGCTGGTATGCTTTTGAAGTCCTTTTTATGGCTGTTTTAAAAACAGGTTGGACTTTTATGGGGCATTCTCAAGACTTTGGGCCAGCGGCTTTGAATGTACTATCAACGGCAGCTATGGCCACTTTTGCGCAGGGTTCATGGGATCTTTCTTTCACAACTCGTGCAGAAAATAGGCATCTGTTGGGAGAGGATCGGGCTAGTATTTTATTAAAATCGACTTTTGGTTTGCTGGGCGCTTCTATGATTTCAACGGGAATTCTAACGGTGCTGAGAATGATCAATTATCCGCACGCGGAGTGGGCTTTTGGTGTGATGGGGGCTGCTGGATTCTATAGTCTTTGGCAGGCCACTCGAGCTTCAAAAAAAGCGCATAAAGAACTCAGAACTGCTGATAATTCTTGCGAATTTAATCTAATTTTCCGCTAAACCCCCCGCTCAAAGAATCTATTGTGCGCTAAGAAACGGGCCTGGAAATCTATCTATATCTTTAAATTCAAAGACTAGAGCGGCTTGGGCGACCCCTGAAGCTCGAGGCGTTGCCTCATCGCTCACCCCAAGATGCTCTAGTCTTTGAATTTAAAGATATTAATAAATTTTAGCTTTAATATTCCAGGCCCGTTTCTTAGCGCACAATAGAATTTCATACTTTAAGTTTTGGTGTGTAAGACTTTGTAAGGTTTCGAGTTTTGAATGATTTTTGTGCTCATGCTAACCAAGAGCCCTCGATGATTTTAGCCTTGGTTGTAGCTTTATCCTTAAGCTTTTCTGGACCACTATGGTCGTGTCAGGACTTTATTACAAATCTTCGAAGGGTCATCGTTGTCGATCCCTATTCCTCGGGATCTTTGTATGCCGCTGCTGCTAAAGAATTAGGTTATGAAATCATAGCATTGCATTCTAAGAGTGAGGTACCACCAGTCTTTACGGCCTCTTATCAAGCTCAAGATTTTGAGGGATCGAGAGAGATCTTCAATCAAGCGCAATCTTGGGATGAATTGCTGCCTCAAATTAAGGAATTGGCACCTGATTTTATAGTACCGGGAACTGATACCGGTGTGGTGATGGCGGACTATTTGTCGGAACGCTTAAACTTATCAAGACGAAATGATTTTGAATTGAGTGAAGCTCGAAAAGATAAATTTCTTTCGAATATGGTTTTAAAATCTCACGAGGGAATTCGCTCTGCTAAGCAAATGAGATCTATCGAGTGGAGTGATGTTCTCGATTGGAAAAAGAATATTCATCCCGAATGGCCAGTTGTTGTTAAGCCCACGCATGGAGCTGGAAGTGAAAATGTGGCGGCCGTGGATAATATGCAAGCTCTAGAGGAAGCTTTTTGGGCCATAAGAAATAAACCTTTCAATAGCCTCCTTTTGCCCAATCGCGAAGTTGTGGTGCAAGAGTTTCTTGAGGGTACGGAATATATCGTTGAGTTTATAAGCAGTGCTGGAAAACATCATTTGGCTTACATAATGGAATACGAAAATCTCCGCTTAGCTAATGGTAGTTTTGTGAAGCAAAATACACGGCTTTTATCTCAATTTGCGCCCGAGCGAGAGGCGCTTGAAGCCTATGGGAAAAAAGTGCTCGACGCCTTGGGTTTCCGATACGGACCGGCGCATTTGGAGATTAAGGTTGCAGACTGGACACACCCCGATCCAGTTTTGGTTGAGCCTAATCCTCGAATGGCGGGTGCTTTGCTTCCCGCTCTTATAAAAGAAGTGACGGGCTTAGATGAGGCTCGTTTAAGCTTGTTGAGTTACGCCGATCCTCAAAGATTTCACGAAGAAATTCAAAAGCCTTGGCTCAAAAATAAACTCGCCTTTCAGGTGTCGTTGGTGTCCAAAAAGGGGGGTAGAATCCTAAGTGCTGAAGATATGGCATTTGTGCGTTCTTTAAAATCTTATCGCGATTCTAGCTGGCATTTTAAAGTGGGAGAGGAAGTGGAAATCACTAAAAACTTAATTAACGTCTTGGCTGATGTTGATTTGTTTCATGAAGACATAGCCGTTCTCAATGCCGATTATGCGGCACTTCTTGAGTTTCAGTCCAAATTCTAAAATTTAAAATTAATTAAAATTAAGGTTTTTATCTTTGACCATCCGGTGCCCATTCTGCCAAAAAAGACTTCACCTAAATTGGAGCTAAAATGGGAGCCTTAAATAAAAGTCAATCCTTCTTGTTGTTAGTTGCTTTAAGTTTTTTGTCGGGATGCGGGCAGCGAAAAAATCATTCTTTAAGTGCCCAAGAAACTTTTGATGAAATGCTTTTATCGATTCATGATTCAAAATGGGAGAATCAAAGCAAGGATGCTTTTCATTATCAAGGCACTTTAGTCGAAGAAAAAATCAAAAATGAAGCTCCTGCCGGACTTCAAAGCTCTGAAGATAAATTTAAAAAACTAAAAGAATCTTTGAGCGATTATAATCCTGAAAAAACTAATTTTGAAGCTTTGTCGACGTTGATTACGCTTGCCAGACAAGAACATGTTAGTCCCGAACAAAACGGCATTTACCCTTATTTGAATTCTTTGAATACTATTTTAGTGAATTCAAAACCCTCTTTTCAAATTATGCTTCGAGCAGAAGCAGAGCGTTTAGCTATTCCAAATTATATTTCGATAAAGAATGAGAGTGGACAAGAAATTCTTCCCTTGGTCTTAATCAGAGGACGAGATCTTTCAAAGGAGCTTCGAATAAAAATCACAAAAGAAGCTTATTTATCCGAAAGAAAAATGGTTGATCTTTGCAGAATTCGTCGCTTGTCAGAATTTTCAGCTTTTAGAAAATTAGTTGAAAAGCATTTATCAGAAGTCGAAAAAATCGAAATGCCTCCCAAGGAATACAAAACTATTTTGCTCGTGCAAGGTTACCTCGGCGGTTTAGACCCTATGACCGAATTGATGCCTGAAAAAGAATATGAAGCTATGAAGAAATCAGAAACCACTGTTGTGGGTATTGGTGCTTTAATATTTGAGTCTGATAAAAAAATGAAAGTAGTTACGGTGTTTCCTAATACAGGAGCTGAAGCTGCAAAACTTCAATATGGTGACGTGATCACCGCTATCAATGGCGAGAATGTTAATTTAGAGCTCAAAAATGTTGATAAATGGCGTGAGTCCTTAAAGGGAACAGAGGGTACTGATGTTGAATTGTTGGTCGAAAGAAAAAAAGTTGGAACTATAAAAGTTTTAGTGAAAAGAGCGCCTTATACTTTGGATGAGCTTTCCGCTAAAGTAGCTCACGATCATTTTGCGATAAGCATGACGCAGTTTCAGGAAGAAACAGCAGAGAAACTTCGTAAAAAAATTGATAGTCAAAAATCTAAGTCAATTATTCTTGATTTGCGCGGAAATCCCGGTGGCTTTCTTGGAACTGCACTTAAGACTGTGCAAACATTTGTGAAAGAAAGTGGAGTGTCTTTGATTTACGGAAAAGAACGTTTTGGTTTTAGTGATCTTCGAGATGCCGTTGTGCTTCCCTTACCTGAACTTGAACCCACTCGTCAAAACGTGGTTGTATTAATAGATAACAATAGTGCTTCTGCCAGTGAAATATTAGCAGGGTCTCTACAGGATTATAATAGAGCCATTGTCATTGGCGATCGCAGCTTTGGAAAGGGGACTGCGCAAGGTGTTGTGGCTTCTCCAATTGCAAATTTACCAATGCTTAAAGTGACAACTTCTTATTATTTCTTGGGCTCACATCGTTCTCCTCAATTTGAGGGAATTGTCCCAGATTTGACAGTTAAAAGACCTACTACTGAAAAAGTGGCGCCTGGAATGGGTGGTCTATTTATGAACGATCTTCCTGGTGCCTTGTTGCCAATTAAAGGTAAGGCTGACTTTAAGCGAAAAGTGGATTCTAAATTAGAAACTGCCATTCAATGTACAAAAGATTCTGAAAAAGAAATTCAAGATCAATATAAAGTCATTGTTGATGAAGATTTAGAACTCCCCGACCTTCAAATGCTTACAGCTCATAAAGCCATTGAGTGTATGGAAAAAGTCGGAATTTAACTACTCGCTGATGAGTAACGCTTAATCACTTTGTTCCAACATTGAGAGACTAGAAATAACAAAATTAAGGGGACACAAATTCCTGCTATAAAATATTCAATGCTGCCTTTGCCCGAAAAAATTCTCGCAGGCACAGAAGCCATAAAAGCGATAGGAAGCACACTTAAAAAAACGTATCGTAAAGCATTTGGATATATTTGATCAGGACGAGTTCCAAATCGATAAAATTGATACCAAACATAGTTGAGAGCATCGACTCGGCTGAAGACAATAGCCATCATTGCAAAAAATATTCTAAATGAATAAGTGATTAAAACGGAAAAGAAAACCAAAGTGAGTCCGCCTAAAAATCTCCAAATAGAGAAACCTAAACTTGAATAAATATTAACTAACACAAGAAAAATAAGAGAAATGAAAATATTGGCCATGTAAGCCGTGCTCATTCTCTGGCAACTCATGAGGAACTGAGAATTAACGGGTTTGACTAAGAGCAAATCCAATTCTCCGCGTATGACTTTTTCCGAAAATCTCTCCATGGATTCAGAAAAAATAACCATGAATATGGCGTCAGACAAAAAGAGTGATCCGAGCAAAAGCCTAGCATCATAAATGCTCCAGCCAGCAATTTGATTGGTGTGCAGATAAAGAACTTCAAATATAGCAATTTGCCCCGAATACCAACACATGTCGGCAAATATTTTAATAATCACATTGGCGCGGTATTGAATATCGGCAATAAAACTTAAGCGGAATAAAGTGTTGAAAAGTTTTGAATATAGAAAAATTCTAGAAATTTTCATGCGCCAGTACCTGAGTAACTTCTTAAACCTTTGCGCCAAAGCGCCTGAGCCCCAAAGTAAACAAAAACATTAATGATAGCTAGGCGAATGAGACATTCGAGAAATTCTTGATGTCCCAATCTTCCGGTGAGGTAAGCTACAGGAACGTATACACCGCATGGAAAAGGAAGCCACAAGGCGAGTTCTTTGTAGGGGTAGGGCAAGAGGTCAAGGGGATAGAGTTCTCCCGAAAAGAAAACCATTATAAGATTTTTTGCTACACAAAAAGAAAAGACTCGATTCCAATAAAAGGCCATAGAAGAGAGAATGAATCCTGTGGTGTGAACAAAAAATAGAAACATAAAAATCATAAAAAATATTTGTGGTAACCGATTGTAGTGAAAAGCTTCTGGATAAAAAAAACCGATGCTGAATGGAATGAGTAAGGATACAAATCCCGTAAGAGCTTTGTATCCAACGAGTTGTCCCCAGTAGAATGAAAAAAATGAAAAGGGACGAAGAAGAATGGCGTTGATGGCACCGGTGTCGACGTCGCTCACCATTTTGTATTCATACATCCAGGAGATCGATATGCGTGCAAAAAAAGCCGCCCAGAGTACGTATTGTAGATAGCTGTATAAATTGAAGCCACCAAACTGAGAGGCTCCTGTGCTTTTGAATATGGCTATCCATAGGAGCATTTCCACGCAGGCTGTGATCGCGGGTTGCACCACGGCATCAAAGAAAAGATTCATTCTATATTCAAACTGACTCAGTATGGCTAGTTTGGATGCGGCGCTGATCTTTTTCAAGAAAGCGACGAATGACGTCTTCAAAATCCATGTCCTCCGTTTTAATTTCACGTATGGAACTTTGTTCTAAAATTTTGGGAAGTAGTTTTCCAACTTCGTGAGGGGCTACGTCGGTGCTAAAATAAGTTTGTCCAGCGGCGAGCTCATGGCCATTGTCTAATTGAATCGGATGTTGGAGTGCCTTTTCGGTGCTGATAATAATTTTTTGTCGAGTTTCTACTTGTTTAACAAATTGTTGAACACCACCATCATAAACAATTTCGCCACGACTAATGAGCAAGAGTCTTTTGGCGAGTCTAGAGATGTCATCCATGTAGTGTGAGGTTAGAATAATTGTGGGAGCACGATCTCTAACGTAATCAGCTAAAAATTCTCTAATTTTAGTTTGTGCAACAATGTCGAGTCCAATGGTGGGTTCATCTAAGAAAAGGATTTCGGGCTCATGAAGTAGTGAGCCTATTATTTCCATTTTCATTCTCTCGCCAAGGGATAATCTTCGGAGTTGAACGTGGAGAAGGTGGGCGCAATCGAGCATTTCCGATAACATTTTAACTCTTTTTTTTGCAGCTCCTTTGTCGAGTTCATATATTGTAGAGAGTAGATCATAGCTGTCGGCTGCTGGGAGATCCCACCAAAGTTGATTTTTTTGTCCTAAAAGTAAACTGATTTTTTTTAAATATTGAGATTGTCTTTTCCAGGGTTCAAAACCCAAAACTCGAGCTGTACCGCTTGATGGGTAAATCAGTCCGGACAAAAGTTTGAGAAGAGTGGTTTTTCCTGCGCCATTGGATCCGACTAAACCTACAATTTGTCCCCGTTCGAGTTTAATGTTGGTGGCTTTGAGCGCAGTTCTCACTTCGTATTCGCGATTGAAAAAACCTTTAATAGAAGCTTTAAGGCCTTCTGGCTTTTTGTAGCTTTGATAAACTCTTGAGAGATTTTCGGTTTCAATAACGTAGTTCATATTTTCAGTTCGAAATTATTTTTTTTAGCAAACAAGCGCACAGTATTTTCAATAAGACAGGCCACGGTCATGGGGCCAACTCCACCGGGTACTGGCGAATAAAAAGATGAGTAGCTTTGAGCTTCTGGTTTTACGTCGCCACTGAGTTTTCCATCGGGTCCGACATGAATGCCTACGTCGACAATAATGGCGCCTGGCCGAATGTGCTCAACACCCACAATGTGTTTAATGCCGGCTGCAACTATTAGTATTTCAGCTGTTTTGGTTTTTTCATTGAGAAATTTAGTGGCCCGATGACATAGCGTTACTGTGGCACCTGCGTGAGTGAGTAATGTGGCTGTAGGTGCGCCTACAAGTCGAGAGCGACCGATAACGACTGCGTCTTTGGCTTGTGGGTCTAAATGGTAATGTTCTAGAAGTCTCATAATGCCTAGGGCTGTCGCGGGGAGTGGAGCTTGCCAATTCGTGTGTGTGCTTTCACCGGCGAAAAGTTTTCCTAAGTTGTTTGTATGCAAACCATCGGCATCTTTGTCGGGTGAAATACTTTCTAAAAGTTTTTGAATGTCAGTGGGCTGTGGATTCTGATCGGAATCTAGCGGAAGTTGAAGCATAAAGGCGCTGACGTCATCGTCGAGATTGTTTTTTTCGATGACTCGTTGGATTTCTTTTAGACTTGTATGGCGAGGAAGTTTTTCGTGAGTGAATCGCAATTCACTTTGTCCGGCAGCTTTTTCTTTTTGTCGAATATAACTGGTAGAGGCTTTGTTTTCTCCCACCTGAATGATTTTTAAATGAGCCTTGCTAGGCCAAGTTTTTGTAGCGTTCGCTAATCTGTTGAGAAGATTTTGTGACGCCAATTTTCCGTCTAAAACTTGTGGTGACATCATGTAAACTTTTTAACATGACGACAATCTAACGTCACTTCTTTGATGGCGCAGAGCTCATTTCGCTAAGGATTCATTTTGACGTCATTTTAGTTTAGGTATTTTTGACACAAAGAAATGGCATATCCGTTGCACAATACTTGTTAGGGGGTCAAATGGATGCCGGACTCGTCACAGCTTTGTCGGGCGCACTTGCGCAGAGTAAACAGGTAGAGCGTATTGCTAATAATTTGGCCAACGCTGATACTGCCGGTTTCAAATCCGATGAGCTCATTTTCGAAGCCGAATTACAGGGCAAGCATCATCGTGACCTTTCTTTGCCGGATATCCCCGATCGAATTCCCACTTCAAGTGAATTGCTCTCGAAGGCTGGAAACGAAAACAAAGTGGCGCTTTATGGTTCAGATTATACTGATTTGCGCCCTGGAAGTTTGAAGACAACGGGCAATCCTCTAGATTTGGCGATAGATGGAAATGGATTTTTTGAAGTCGCAGCTCCTGATGGTTTGCGTTTAACACGATCGGGAAACATGGCTATTGACGCGCAAGGGCGCTTAGTCACTCGCGATGGCTTTTTAGTTTTGGGTCCAGGACAGGCGAGTGCTGATCCTAAATCTCGAGCTATTTCAATTGGAACTTCTAGAGTGAATATTGATCAGCAAGGAAACATTTATGGCTCCGCTGAATTAGGTGGTGCTCAATTGGGTTCAATTTCACTTGTGCAAGTTCAAGATCCTAAAATGCTCGTTAAAAAAGGGCAGGGTTTATTTGAAGCGCCAGAATCTGCACTTCTAAGAGCTGGGGCTGCAAGGACAGCGGCTGCAGCTCCTGCGGCTACTGGAAATGCCAATCAAAATTCTGCTGGGGGAACAGCTACCAATAAAAATCCTTTGGGCCCAACTCAAATTCCTCCTCGAGTGATTCAGGGAATGCTTGAAGCTTCGAATGTAAATCCAGTTAAGGAAATGAGCAAAATGGTTGAGGCTCAAAGACTTTATGAACAAAACGCAAAATTAATGCAGACCTTTGGAAATCTCCAGATGAGTGCTTCGGAGATTGGAAAGTTTTAGGGGACTAATTTATGTTTAAGGCTCTCAATACAGCAGCAACAGGCATGACCGCTCAGGCCTTACAGTCTGAAGTGATTGCCAACAATATTGCAAACTCAGACACAACTGCGTTCAAGAGAAGTCGAGCGGAATTTCAGGATCTTCTCTATCAAAATGAAAAAGATCCAGGTTCTGCGACTTCAAGCACAACGATTAATCCAACAGGTGTTCAAGTGGGTTTGGGAGTGAAGGCTGTGGGTAGTTCTCGTGAACATTCTATGGGGGCGGCTCGACCTACCGGTCGTGAGCTTGATGTCTTAGTGGGTGGTGAAGGATTTTTTACAATTCAAAAACCAAGTGGAGAAATTGCCTACACTCGCGATGGAAGTTTTAAATTAGATGCCGAAGGAAAGCTTGTTAATGGACAAGGTTTGCCTTTAGTTCCTGAAATTACAATTCCTCCTGGAGTTCGGGCCATTCAAATTGCGGGCGATGGCACTGTGACGGTTTCTCTTAATAGCAATGAAAGTCAACAATTGGGTCAAATTCAGCTGACTAATTTTATAAATCCAGCTGGTTTACAAGCCGATGGTGGGAGTTTGTTTTTACAAACTCCAGCCAGTGGTGAAGCCGTCACAGGAAATCCGGGCGATCAAGGTTTTGGACGGCTTGAACAAAAATTTCTTGAAGCATCGAATGTGAATTCAGTTGCTGAAATGACGGATTTGATACGTTCGCAAAGACTTTTTGAAATGAACTCTAAAGTTATTCAAACTACCGATCAAATGTTGAGCACGTTGAGTCAGATAAAATGAGGATATTGAAGATGTTTAGACTGCTATTGATTTTGAATCTTGTTGTCGGTTTTTATATTGAAGCTGCCGTTAAAAAAACAGAAACTTCATCTATGGAATCTATGGTTAAAGATTCTATTCAAAAAATTTTAGCAAAGAAAATGCATCTGAGTCCCGATTTGTTTGAAATTGAAATTTCCAATTTTAATTTGTTGGGAATGGGCGTTGATATGGGCAAGATGGGAAAAATTAAAAATGTTGAAGTCCTCGATCTCGAACAGGCTACGGCTCGTAGGTTTTCGGGGCTTTGTACGCTGCCTATTTTAATTAATTCTGAAAAAGGTTCTTTTGATTCTAAAGTTCAGATGCTTTTAAGTGTGATTGGTCCGACTTATGTAGCCAAAAGTGGCTTGTCATCAGATTCCACTATTAAAGAAAGTGACTTAACGCTCTCGCGTATGGCGTGGAAGCAGATGAGTGCAGGAACGATGGCACAAGCTTTGGAAGATCTTATTGGTAAGCGCACTCGTCAAATGATCAATGCCGGTCAGCCCGTTTTTGCTTTGTTGTTAGAAAATCCATTTGATGTTCGTCCTGGTGAGTTTGTCGATTTAACTATTCATTCGGGTCCTGGTGTGATGATTCGTTCTCGCGTACAAGCTCAAGAATCCGGAAGAGTGGGCGAAATAATTTCTTTGGTTCAGCCAGAGACTAAGAAAAAAATTAGAGCCACCATTACTGGGCAGAGAATGGTTGAGGTGAGATTGTGAAATCGCGCTTAGTCTTTTTATTTTTACTGGCCAGTTGTGCTTCAACTGTGAAAAGTTGGAGAGATGCGATGATGGGTAACGAATCTCAAGGCGGTAGTCGGAGCCCTGCTTCAACACAAGAATTGTCAATAGAAAATAGAAGTGGTGCTAATGTCAATCCCGACACAGAGTCTGCGGGTCCGGATTTAACTCAAAATGAACTCATGTCTGGTCAACAACATTATAATCAAAAATCTTCTTATGGTTTTAGAAGAAACGCTAACCCTTGGTATGGAACTCAAGCTGATAACGAAGGTTCATTGTGGAATCCCGATAGTCAAGATGGCTTTCTATTTTCAAAAAATCTTCTTCATAAGTTAGGCGATATTATCATTGTAAAACTTGAGTCTGACGTGAGCACCACAATGAATGAAAAGGTGGACGAAGTTTTAGGACGAACAACTTTGAACCAAGTTCTAGCTGATGAAGCAGGAAAATCAGCTAAAAATAAAGTTAAAGAAAAGGTCACTAAAGCTTTGGGCAATGCTGCTGTGGGCGATGCTGTATCTGAAGAAGTTAAAAATCGTACAGTGAGTTCGATTGATGGAAAAGCAAAAGCCATCGATGTCGAGAATGTTGCCGTTAGAATCACCGCATATGGACCAAGAAACACGTTTTTTGTTCAGGGTGCTCGAAAAATATATATACGAAATTCTCCTTACAAACTGAAGCTTGAAGGAATTGTAAGAGATGAAGATATTGGTCCAACGAGTATTGTGTCATCCAATATGGTGTTTGAATCGAAGCTGGAGATTGTGAAATGAGGCGAATAGGAATTCTTTTATCATTAACCTTAATTTCACAGGCCTGGTGTCTAAGACTTAAGGATGTTGTGAGCGTTAAGGGCATGAGAGAAAACCAGCTCGTTGGATATGGACTTGTTGTGGGTTTGAAGGGCACGGGCGATTCCAAAGTTGAATACACAGGTATGTCTATGTCTCAAATGTTGAGGCAAATGGGAGTCGACGTTAAGCAGGATCTTACTTATTCCAAAAACGTAGCCGCGGTTGTGGTGACGGCTGATTTGCCTCCCTTCTCTAGAGTGGGTGGGCGCATAGATGTGATTGTTTCGAGTATTGGCGATGCTAAATCTCTTCAAGGTGGAACTCTTTTGGTCACTCCTTTAAGAGCTACTGATAAAAAAGTTTATGCCGTAGCTCAGGGCCCAATGTCCGTTGGAGGTTTTGAGGGAAGTGGGGGTGGATCTTCAACTTCAAAAAATCATCCCACTATCGGACGTGTCCCAGATGGGGCTTTAATTGAAAAAGAAGTGAATCAAGATTTTTCAGATCGAAGTGCCATTCGCTTAAGTTTGCACAATCCAGATTTTACAACAGCTGCTCGAGTGAGCCGTTCTATTAATAAAGAACTCGGTGGAATTTATGCTCGTTCACGTGATGCGGCTACTGTTGATGTTCTAGTTCCCTATGATTTTGAAGGCTCGGTGGTCGATCTCATGGCAAGAATAGAGCGAATTGATATCGAAAAAGATAATGCTGCAAGAATTGTTATCAATGAAAGAACTGGAACTATTGTTGTGGGTGACACTGTAAGAATATCGACAGTGGCCATTGCGCACGGAAATTTGACACTTGAAATTAAGAGCCAGGAAAAAGTTGAAGAAAAACCAGTAGCTGTTGCTCCTGAGTCAGGTCCTGTGCCCGACAAATCTTTGTTGGCAACAGAAAAAACAACTGTCAACGAAACTACTATTAAAATAAATGAGCCTGGTGATAAACTTTTAACTGTACCTGAGGGAGCAAGCCTCGGGGATGTTGTACGTGGGTTGAACACTCTAGGAGTGACACCGAGAGATCTCATCGGAATTTTGCAAGCGCTAAAAGCACAAGGCGCTCTGCAGGCCGAGTTGGAGATTTTATAGTGAATGGTGTTCTTCTATTGGGACATTGGCTTAAGCACACTTCGAGTGTGTCGTGGCAGGATCGAGGGGTTCTTCGATGCGGAAATTCTAGGATGGAATTTCTTGAATCGCGTTTGTTGAATTCCTCCCAGGGGACGAGAAAACGTAAGGTCTTTGAAAGATTTGGGCTCTTTAGACACATGATGTGTCGTATAGCCGGGAACTCCTCGATCCAATCTTTAATTTTCATCCTGACTCTAGTGGGAAACCTTAGAGCTCAGGAGAGTCCGCAATCACTCACTCGTCAGCAGCAATATGAAAAAATCGGTTCGGCTTTCGAATCTATTTTTCTTCAACAACTTTATAGTCAAATGAAAATGTCTGGGGACTCTATGAATGAGAGTGCTTCAAATCTTTTTAGGAAATCTAATGCTGAGAAAATATTTGAATCTATGAGGGATCAAGCCTTTTTAGAGCAAATCGCCCGTCAAAATCCAATCGGAATAAAGGATTTAGTGGTCCGTCAGCTCGAAGGAAAAGGTGGAGTTCCCAAGGGAGCTTTGTTACAATAAGAACATAACCAGGAGGGTTTATGGATATCTCTAAAGTGTCAGCCGATAAAATTCGTGAAAGCACAATCAAAGGCACCGACAGTGCGGATTCCGCAAAGAAAAAGGAAAATTTAGAAAACCTTTCTGAAGCCAAACAGTCAGTAGCTCAAAGAGTAAAATGGTCCGACAACGCAAGTCTTTTATCTGAAGGCGTGCGCTCTGTAAAAAATTCGCCTGATGTTCGCAAGGATAAAGTGGCGGCACTCAAAGCACAAATTCAAAAAGGTGAATACAAAGTGGATGCAGATAAAGTGGCCGACAGAATGATTCAAGATTCATTGGAGAACGAAGTACTCAGTCGCAAATAATAATGTGAATGGTGGGGGACCATGTTACAAAAAATACAAAATCTGATTCTGCTTTTGGAAAGAATGCAGGTTTTGTATGGTCGTGTGATTGAATTGTTAGATCGTGAGCGCGAAGCTCTCATCTCTTTTGATTTTAATTTAATTTTAACTTTGCTCCGAGAAAAAGATGAAATTTTATCTGTAATAAAAGCACTCGATCAAGATCGACTTCGAATTCAAGATCAGTTCGCCATTATCATGAATCGCAAAGCCGATGATATCAGCCTTCGCGTTTTAATTGATGAGCTTAAAGAACAAATTCCCTTAGAGGCTAAAAGACTTTCTCAGTTGAGAAATGATTTGGCTTTAGTGATTTCTTTAGTGACTCGAAAAGTGGAGTCTAACAAAGAGTTCATAGAGGCGAGTGTCGACAACCTTAGGCAGATTGCCTCTCATTTGAGTGAAGCTATTCGTGGAGTCCGTGAGCCTGTCAGAGTTCGTGAGCAGTCCCAAGTTTATACGGGTAAAGGTAAAGTTAAAGATTCTAAGTCCGCAGGCGGTTCTCTTATGGAAAAGAGACTATAGATGTCAATCAATCAAATATTCGATCAAAGTAAAGCCTCTTTGGGAGCCAATCAAAAAGCTCTTGCCGTCACTTCACATAATATTTCTAATGCGAACACAGAGGGATATTCTCGTCAGCGAGTTGAGATGGAGGCGCGAGCTCCTTATGGACTGGGTAAAGTTAGAGTGGGGAATGGCGTTAACGTTAATGCTGTGACTAGAGCCAGCTCTACTTTTGTAGCTCGAAGACTAGAAGCTCTTAATTCTCAGGTTGGTAAATCAGAAAACTACAGTGGTGTTTTGCATCAGATAGAAGATATTTTTGTGGATGATGCAGAAAAAGGTTTGAATAAATCTTTCAGTGATTTTTTTAATGATGTTAGAAATCTTTCTTCGCAACCTAATTCAACGGCCATGCGAGCTGGAGTTGTGGAAAGTGCGAAAACGCTATCTACAAAGTTTCGCTCAATACAAGGGTCTCTTGAGGGAATTAGAAACGACATAGATGGTCGTATCGCTGTGACTGTTGATAAAATTAATTCGCTCTCTCAACGCATTGCCGATCTCAATCGTCAGATTCAAACGATTGAAGGGACTCAGGGCATTGCCAACGATGAAAAAGATATGCGCGATTTGAATCTTAAAGAACTCAGCTCATTAGTCGACATCAATGTCATGGAAAACGATAACGGAAGTATCACCGTGAGTTCTGGCCGTATGGGTGATTTGGTGTCTGGAGTAGATGCTTATAAAGTGAGTGCCGTAAGAAACACGACTCCTGGAGGTTATTTCGAAGGGGCTATGCAAGTGGCGCTCAAGAGTTCGACCGGGGAATCGGTCACTGTGGTTTCTGATTTCGTTAAGGGTGGAGAATTGGGTGCCTATTTAAAGGCTCGCGATGAAACTTTAGCAGGTGTTGCAAAGAATTTAGATGCTTTAGCTTTTAACTTTTCAAAAGAAGTTAATGACCTTCATCAAAGTGGTTTTACTCTTAATGGACAAGCAGGTGGAAATATTTTTGATGTGGGTGGTGCTGAAAAAAAAGCTGCTTCCAAAATTGCAGTTACAGATGAATTGATGAGAAGTCCTGGGATGCTCGCGGCTGGAATGACTCGAAATGCTCCCGGCGATAACAGGGCATTGTTAAAGTTAGCTGATTTGGAAAATAGTAAAGTGATTAATGGCGAAAGTTCCTTTGCTGATTTTGCAGGCCAGATGATTGCAAAAATTGGTATTGAATCTCGTGGTGCTGAGGAAACTCTCCAAAATCAAAAAGGCATTCTGACTCAAATTGAAAATTTAAGAGAGCAAGAGTCAGGCGTTTCTCTCGATGAAGAAGCTTTGAATATGGTGAGATTTCAAAAAGCCTTTGATGCTAGTGCCAAGGTCATTCAAGTGGCCGACTCCATGTTAGAAACCGTTTTAAATCTTAAGAGGTTTTAAAGATGACAACTCGTGTGACTGATAAAATGGTTTATTCTCAGGCGGGGAATGCCATCAATAGAACTCGAGGAAATTTAGTTAAAAACCAAGAGCAAGGAACTTCTGGTAAACGTATTAGTCGCCCCTCTGATGATCCTGCGGGTTTGGTGCGATCTCTAGATTTAAAACAACAGTTAGCTCAAAATAAACAGCTTCAAACTAACGTCGTGTCTACCAATGCCATCATGAAAATTTCCGAAAATGCTTTGGGCGATTTAAGTGATGTCTTGGCTCGCGCCAAAGAATTGGCGGTGAGTATGAGCAACACCACTAACCAAGAGAAAAGTGTATTGCAGTCAGCCTCTGCAGAAGTTGAACAGCTTTTTTCTAGAGCTTTGCAAATTGGTAACACTAGAGTGGGTGACCGTTATATTTTTGGCGGTTATCAAACGCTCAACGCTCCTTTTGATCATGACGGAAATTATTTTGGTGATGACGGGATCATTCAAGTTGAAGTGGATTCTGGGCATAAAGTTAACATGAATATTCCTGGTAGTTTCGTTTTTTATGGGGTCGATAAGATTGCCCCAGAAGCCTCTAAAATACGTGAAAATGGATCGGCAGGAATTCCAACTTTAGGGCTACCGCTTGAGTCAGAATTGCGCGGACCAGCCTCTGCTGTTGCCAAAGCGGCCACTTCGGGGACCGAGGCTCAGGCTGCCAAAGAAGCTCTAAAAGCTGCTGAAAAAGGGGGCGAAAAGCTTGCAGAAAAAGTGGGTGTTGGACAAGCGGGTGGCGGCGTTAATGTGTTGAAATCATTGAAGGATTTCAACGATTCCTTGAAGAGCGGCAACGTCAAAGGAATCAATAATGCTCTTGATTCTTTAGAAGAAGCTTTTCAGCAGGTTGTGACTTCACGATCGATGATAGGTTCACAACAAAAAACTCTAGAAATGGTTCAAAGTTCCTTGGAGCATGATGAAGTGACCAAGATAGATCTCAACTCTAGAGTAGAAGATGCTGATGCGCTTAAAGTCTTTTCTGATTTGGCTAAAGATGAGCATGCTCTTAATGCCAGCCTTGAAACGAGCAAACGATTGATAACCCCTTCATTGCTGGACTTTTTAAAGTAAGGTCTCCTTCTTGGGACTCGCTTGCGGGATTGGCGAGGCCGTGGGATTATTATATTAGGGAGGGAATTTCTTGGATAAAGAGTGGGAAAGTGTCGAGGGAAGCCTCGTTCTCTCTGGCTCGGCTCAGAAGCCTCAGGAAAATCCTTTTTCATCCAATATATCTCCGCGCATTCAAACACAAAAAAGAGCTCGCATTTGGGCTGTCGGTGGTGGCAAGGGTGGAGTTGGTAAAAGTTTAATTTGTGCCAACGTTTGTTGGGTTATGGCTCGTAAAGGGCGTCGTGTTTTGGCTATAGATTTAGATCTTGGTGGCGCAAATTTGCACACATGTTTAGGTGTGACTCCACCTAAAGTAGGAATCGGTGATTGGGTAGAGGGTCGTGTCGATCACTTAAGACAACTCATGGTTCCTACAGCTCAAGTCGGATTGCTTCATATTTCTGGTTACAATGATCCTTTGAAAATTTTAAGTTTGATGGAAAAGCGTGTGGACGCCTTCTTAGATCAAATTCGTGAAATGGATTTTGATGAAGTTTTTATCGATCTAGGCGCGGGCACACATGATCTAACAATTAAATTTTTTAATGCTGCAGATAATGGATTGCTTTCTATACTTCCTGAACCGACGAGCGTTGAAAACGCCTATCGGTTTATTCGTGCGCTCTTTTATGAGCGTCTCATGCAGGCTGATGTTCCAAAGGGTGTGCGTGATGTGATTGAAGCTGCGATAGATACTAAAAACATTTTAGGTCTTCGCGCACCAGTGGATCTCTTTGCTGTAGTAGAGCGACTGGATCCAGAAGCTTGCGAAATTTTACGCAAACAGGCTTCAACGCTTTCACCTCATATTGTTATTAATCAAGTGCGAACTCAGGTGGATATTGATGTGGGTAAGGCAATTTGTAGCGTGAGTCGAAGATTTTTTGGGATTGATCTAAAATACGCAGGATACATTGATTACGATAACTCGGTGTGGAAAGCCATTCGCTCAAAAAGACCGGCGGTTGCAGAATTTCCTCGCTCTCCGCTTTCGACTCGATTAGAAAAACTCACAGAGGCCTTGATGAAGGAAGAGATCAAGAATTCACCATGAACGAAAGTACTACAGTAAAGCCTAAGCAAAATCTTTATTTAATTTTGGATTTAACTCCTGGCGTGAGTCAGAACGATATTCTACATGCATATAACCGAGCTAAAAATACTTATTCCGAAGATTCTGTGGCGTCCTATGCCGTTTTTGATGAAGAATCTAAAGATAGTATTTTGAGCGAAATTGAATATGCTTTTTCCGTTTTGGGGAATCCTGCCAAAAGACGAGAGTATGATGTGAAAATGGGCTTTGATTCTTGGAAGGATGAATCCATGGATCGTCCTCGTTCAGCACCCTCTGTTTTGGCCAATCTCAATAAAAATTATTCATCACCTTCATCTGAGTTCAATCCCAGTCCAAGAAAAACACATCCCAACATTAGTGTTGTGGCGAGTGTTAAATCTAATTTTGTTCCCAATCCTGAATTTGAATCTAAGATTGCTTCCTGTATAGATTTAACCGGCGAATTTTTAAAAGCCGTTCGACTTTATCGTCAGTATAGCGAAGAAGAACTGAGCCAAAAAATTCGTCTTTCTCCGGCGCATATCACGACTATTGAAAATGAATTAGGCGAACACTTGCATCATCCAGTTTATTTGCGAGGACACTTGGTCCTTATTTGCCAGGCTCTTTCAATTCCCAATGAACAAGTTCTTGCAAAAACCTATATTGAGCGACTCAAGAGGGAGAATAAGCTCGGTAAACCTTCTACTCTCACGTGAAGATAGAAGAATATTTTCCTATTGAAATTAATGAAAGCAACGTGTCTGAGCGCTTGGATGCCTTGTTGTCTAAAATCATTCATGATTACTCTCGATCAAAATGGACCGCTCTTATTGAAAAGGGCTGGGTTCGAGTTAATCAAAAAGATGTCAAACCTTCCTATCGTTTAAAGCTCGGAGACAAAGTGTCTTGGTTTGGCGAGCATGAGGTCAAGCCGATTGAAGCTTTTTTAAAAGGAGAAATTTCTTTTCATGGGCGAGCTCCTGAAATAATTTTTGAAGACGATCGTTTGCTTGTGATTAATAAACCAGAAGGTCTCACGGTGCACTCTGGAAAAGGTGTTCCATTTGATCAAACTTTAGCGGCTTGGTTGTTGAAAGAAAAAAAAGTTTCTCCTCTCATCGAAGATTGGCAAAAGGATTTATGGGATGAGGAGCGGCCTGGAATAGTTCATCGACTCGATAGAGGAACTTCAGGTGCATTGCTTGTGGCTAAAGACCCTCAAACTCATGAAAAATTGAGTAAGTTGTTTCTCACTCGCGATGTGAATCGTTGTTATTGGGCCTTGGTCCGAGGTGATTTTAATCAAGCCATTCAAAAAAGATCGAAGTCCCTTGAAGAATTATTTCGAGGAAGCTTGGCAGCCATTAAGCAAAATGAAGAAGGGATGGTCTCCTTGGTGACTTTTTTATCTCGAGATCCCAAACAAGTTTTGCGATTCAGAGTTTCCGGAGAAGGTAAAAAAGCTATCAGCCATATGCATTTGCTATGTCAGGGTACTGATGAAGCATTGCTTGAGTTGAAATTAGAAACGGGAAGAACTCATCAAATTCGAGTCCATTTGTCGTCTTTAGGTATGCCTATATTGGGCGACACTCTCTATGGGGGGATGGACGCTGATAGAATTTATTTACATGCGCATTCATTGCGTTTTAAACATCCTTGGACTGGCGAAGAGATGTCTTTCAAGGCGCGTTCTCAAAGTTTTGAAGCTTACTGTAAAATTAAGCGATTGAGTTTGTCGTCGAAGTTTGAAAGGCCCAGCGAAGATTGATGTCTGCTCTTGAATTCCCCTTAGAACAATCTTGGGCCAAAGGATTGCGAATAGAGTTTTGTGATAAGCAAGAAAGTCAGAATTATTCTTTAGAAGACACTTTTCATTTAAAACAGGTTCATGGCGATCGGTGTTTTAAATGGGTCGAGGCTTGGCCTACGAATCCACCACCAGAGGCCGATGCTATTTGGGTAGATTCTCAAGATTTTCGAAATCAAAAGAAACCTTTGCTCATTAAAACAGCGGATTGTTTGCCAATTTTTTTTATTGATCATCAAAATCGAAGTTTGGTGGCCATGCACGCGGGTTGGCGTGGTGTGCAAAAAGAGCTTCCGTTTTTACCTTTTAAAGAAAAATGGTGTGATCCTAAGAGCACTTGGATATGGGTGGGACCTTCATTGTCGGGTAAAAGTTTTGCCGTAAAAGAAGATATGTGGAGTCAGTTTCCAAAAAATATTTCAGACAATACTAAGTATTTTGAAAGGGATTTATTAAATCCAGATCAAAGATTTTTTCATGTTTGGAAATATGTTGAAGATCGATGGAAGTCTCTGGGAGTGGAACTTGTTTACAACGTAGAAGTGAATACTTTTGAGAATGAAAATTTTTCTTCGTGGCGCAGGGATTTTAAAGCTGGTTTATCAAAGCCAGCCTCAAACAATTACTCCTTACTTTGGCCTATTTAAAAACACGGTCCCAGGCGATGACTTGCTTGGGAAGTAATATCCAAGATGTTTCGCTGGGAAAATGACCCGGTTTTCTTTCGGTGGCTTGGGCAAAACTCAGTACATCTGTCAGGGCACAAACAAAACTATTGAAGGCGTGTATGTGCATGGTCAGTGTTTCTAAATGTTCGTCGTAAAAGAAAAAGCCAGGCACTTTACTCTGAAGATTTTGAAAAAATTCATATCTGGCTTCAACTCCACTGGTGAGGTGCGAATAATTATTTTCAACAAACTTCGGCATTCTTAAGGATTGGCAAATTCTTTGTACGGCTCCACGAGCATAGACTTCACTAAAGGAAGTTTTTTTTATAAATTTTTGGCAATAGAGTAATCGAATCGCTAAAGTGGCTCCAGAGCTGCTGAATGAATCCGCTATAGGAAATCGCTCTTTTGTAAAATGTCTTAAATAGATTTCACCGGCTCTTTGGAGATAAGGTAAAAAAGCTTTTATTTTCATTTTTTCCAATAATTCTTTGTGGGTTTCTTGCATCCATTTAAGCTCTTTGTTTTCTGAGCTCGTGGCTTTTCCTTTAAGGAGACTGCGAAAGAGTGGAGGGAAGCTTAAGGGGGCGTTAACGCCTATGCCCGCACATTGACCGCCTTGAATGGAGGATAGATTTTTTATGGCTTCTATGAGGGGTTGATCAGGGTCGAAGTCTTCCTTGGGCTGCAATACATCAGTGAGGACGCAGCGGTGTGAATGAGGGAAGACGTCGAGCGCACAGAGGAAAGTGTGATCGCCGCGAGGGCCGGATAGTTCGAGACCAAGGTGCCTACGGACATTTTGCCTTTTCTTGGCTCCCATATTTAAAATTTAACTTATCTTCTAATGGTCCACAATTAGAAGTCGTTCTAGAAATATTTATTATGTTGTTTGCAAGATGCCTGAAAATTTATGATACCTGAGTTCTGATGGAACTTTGGGGCATTACAGGAATCATTGGATCGGGTAAATCAACGGCTATTTCTTATCTCTCTTCGAAAGGCTATCCCTGCGTGGATGCTGATCAGGTGTCTAGGTTAGTTGTTGATAAAAACACAGAACAAGGGAAGTTAGGTTTTCAACTCATTTATAAAACTTTCGGTTCTTCAGTTTTAGATAATTTGGGCAATCTCGATCGCAGGGCTTTGAGAATGAAGATGATGAATAATCCTGATGATCGAAAAAAATTGGAAGAAATTTTGCATCCTCTCATTTTGGATTACATCGAAAAATGGGCTCGTAAACAACGTGAAATGAATGCCAAGTTTGCCTTTGTTGAAGGCTCTCGTTTGGTGGAATCAAAATTTCATAAAAACCTCAATGGATTGATTGTAATCACTTCTGATGAGAAGAAAATTATTCCAAGAGTCGTTAAGCGTGATTCCATGGGAAAAGAAGAAGTTCAAATGATGATTTCTTTGCAAGATCAAAACGTCATGTTGAGTGAAGCAAAATTTGAATTAAAAAATAATGGGAGCAAAGACGAACTCAATAAGAAATTGGATAGATTTCTTGAAGAACGGACTTTGGCGAACTCTAAAGCCCGTTAAACCCTGTGTCATAGAGGAATCTTTCTCGTCTTAAAAAGCCATCGAAGGCTGCGTTCCTTTCATGATCGCGTTATCTTTAAGTTAGAGCTTTGATATAAACTATGCGTAGAGGGTGGCTATTCTTTTTTTTATTGGCAACTTCGGCCTTTTCGCGTGAATATTATGATTTGTTTCCAACCCCTCGATCTATAGCCATGGGTCGAGCTGTTACGGCTTACATTGATGATTGGGAATCTTTGTATACCAATCCAGCGGGTCTAGCTCTTCAGGAGGAGTCCAAATGGAGACTTCCCGATTTGATTCAAGCCGGAGTGTCTCCAAGTATTTCAAAGCTTTATAAAAAAATTAAAAATCTCAAAAAAAATGGATCCACTTTAAGGCCTGTGGATTTTTATTCTTTCGATGGCACGGCTGCATCTTTTAGTATTGAGGTGCCAGGTTTTGGTTATTACGGAAAGCGTTTTGCCATGGCTTTAAATTTTTTGGCATTAAGATCTTCATTTAGAATTCGAACTCCATCTCTTTTATTTTTGAAGGCTGCCGCGCGCGTGACACAAGACACAGCTTTTTCCTTGGGTTTTGCACAACCCTTTTTTGATAATCATTTAAGGTTCGGTGTCGCTTTTAGGCCTGTGCATATTCGCTCTGGTATGGATCGAGGGATGAGCAACAGTAGTTATCTGGAAAACCAACAATTGTTAAGTTTTGATAATCCGCGATCTTTTTTTGGAATGGGATGGGGAAGTGATTTAGATATCGGAACTCAGTGGCACGGGGGTCCTTGGGGGCGTTTTGGTTTCGTCCCTTCATTGGGCGCTGTATATCAAAACGTTCTTGAAAATGATTTTGATAATCGACTTCAGAAAAATAGTTTATCAGGAACAGTTCCACCAACTCAGAAAAGAGTAAATGCTGGAGCCGCAGTGTCGCTTCATAAAATTGGCAGAATGCGTCCTACAATTAGTGTGGACTATCGTGATTATTTAGTAAAAACCGATAAAAAAATTGAGCATCTTGGCATTGGAATGGAATTTTACATGCGAGTCACACGTTGGCTTCATGGTGCTTTGGCGGGTCACTTTTATAAGGGAAACCTAGGTGGCGGAGCTTATGGCCATATTGGTCCAGGTTACATTGCTTTTGTGACTGAAGCGGTCAATTTGGGGCGCGGGCCAGGTATTGGTGTGGATCGCCGTTACTATGTTCGTGCATCATTCGAGTGGTGATTGAAAGTCTTTTCTCCTTTGCGCAATTCGATTAGATTGTTTTTTACTTATGAATTTGATGTGGAGAAAGTTAGGTCGACAGCTTCTCTATCAAACTCGTCATTTCAAAATATTTCGAGAGCCGCATAGCCATGACGTGGCCCAAATAGAACACCCTTTTGTGGTTTTAGAAACAAGAGATTGGGTGCAGGTTATTGCTGTTGATACCGATTCATTAAGGCGCCCAGAAGCTCGCTTGCTTTGGGTAGAGCAATTCAGGGTTGGGCCAGAGTGCACCACGCTTGAAATTCCGGGGGGTGCGCTTGAAGAAGAGGACGTCGACCCACTCTTGGCTGCTAAAAGAGAGTTGCTAGAGGAAACTGGAGCTCGAGCGGGGCGCTGGCTTTACTTAGGGAACTTTTCATCTAATCCCGCACTTTTCAGAAATCGAGTTCATGCCTTTTTAGCTTTTGGATGCGAATTAGACCCTTCAGTTGTCCTGGGTGATGGTAGTGAAGTTTTAGATGTTCAATGGCATCCCTTTAAAGATCGTTTTCAAATGTTGCTTAATAAAAAAGTTGATCATGGTTTAGTGGCGGGTGCATTAGCTTTGTTGGAAGCCCATCTTCAGTCGGGAGATTCACGTTTATGAGTTCAGCGCAAAAAATTGTAGAGTTCATTGCTATAGGTCGCGAGATACTCGACGGTAGAGTGATTGACACCAATTCCGTTTGGTTGGCTCAAAAATTAAAAAATTTAGGATTGGTTTTAAGACATGCCCAAAAAGTTGATGATGAGATTTCCAGAATTATTGAGGCTTTTGAAATTGCTTCGCGAAGATCAGATATTATTTTTGTCAGTGGTGGTTTGGGGCCTACGTCCGATGATTTAACGTCTGAGGCCTTTGCCAAATTTCAGCACTCTGAGCCCGTGCTCAATGCTGAAGCCGAAATTATGGTGAGAGCTTGGCTTGAAAAGAGAAAGCGCCCAGTTAATGAAGCCCAGTTAAAGCAAGCTATTTTGCCTCAAGGAGTTGAGGTTATCGCCAATAACTTTGGAACAGCACCCGCATTTACCTTTAAAGAGCGCACTCGCCAATGGTTTTTTCTCCCAGGTGTTCCTAGAGAACTTCAGGGAATTTATGAAGAAAAAATTCAGTCTCAGATACCTAGAAATGATGACTATCGACATTATCATTGGGTGACTCAATTTACGGCCGAAAGCGCGCTTCAAATGGATCTCAAAGAGTTAATTTCAAAGTTGCCTAAAGATTTTGAATTAGCGTTTCGAACAAAATTTCCTGAAAATTACATTTCACTTTTTGGAAATTTAGATTCTCCAGAAAAAATTCAAAGTTTTGAAAGTTTAAAAAAAGAGATCACTGAAATTTTAGCCCCCTCAACCTACACTCACGGAGAAAATCCCTCTGAGCTCCCAGAACTTTTTTTTGAAAAATTAAAAAGCAAAAATATTATTTTAGCTTTTGTTGAGTCTTGTACAGGGGGACTCAATTCTAGTCGAATCAGTGATATCTCCGGGGCTTCAGAAGTTCTTATGGGTTCGTGGGTCACTTACGATAATGCTATGAAATTGAGTTTAGGTGTGAGCGCTGAGATTTTGAAATCTCATGGGGCTGTTTCTGAAGAATGTGCAAGAGAAATGGCTTTAAAGGGTTATGAAAAACTTAAAGTTCAATTTCCTGAATCTAGTATTTTAGTGATATCAACAACGGGAATAGCTGGACCTAATGGGGGGACTTCTGAGAAACCTGTGGGTTTGTGCCATGTAGGATTAGCCTTTGGAAGAAAGCAATCTTCAGTGATTGTGGAGACTCATAAAGTTCAAACACCTGTAACTTTTGAGCGATTGCAAAATAAGCTCTATTTCTCCCAAAAATCCTTAACCTTAGCCCTGAAGTTAATTGACGCTTAGCATAATTAAGTCTATAGCTTGGCCATGCGTTTTTCGAGTTTCTTTCGATACTCACTTTTGTCTTTGTCTCTTTTCAATCCCCTAAGAGTTTTTGCAGATGAAACAGAAAAACAATACAAGCCTGAGCGATGGCGACAGTTTGGTTATCCAATTTGCGAGGCCGCACTCACCTTAACTGTTGAAGGTTCGGGAGCTATTGAAACCGAACGACGTAAGGTTACTTTAGAGGCTTTGACTGAACTCAGGAATTTTCGACAAAGTAGATTGGGTTTTGATAATTCCATCATTCCAAGTATTCACGTGGTGCATTCTCATTCGGCACATGAAAAAAATAAAAAACACATGGCCGCTTTGGCGGCTCGAATTCGCGGCTTAGAGCTCAACTTGGGCGATAGTGCTGGCGGTACTGACGAAGAAGGAAAGAATGTTAGTTTTGGAATTAGAATTGTTGGGAATGAAAATATTTTAGAGGCTATAAAAGCGCTTAACAATGATCCTATTTCTCCTTGGACTTATTTTAGAAAAATTCAGCTACCTCTTACAATGATTTCTGCAACTCGTTCAGGAGTGAAGACGGGACTTTTTTTGGGGTGATTTGCCGGTTTAGCCTCTCAAAGTTTTAGTGGTTTTGGAGCGGGTATGTGTTTAGCTTTTGCCGCCAATATATGGGCCGCTGTTTCTCATTTGTTAATGCATTCGCTCATCCCTAGTTTTTCAATGTTTAGAGATTTAATTTTAAGAGAGCTTAAAACTCATGATATTGAAAAAGCTAATTCACATTGGTCTTATTATTCAGATAATTTATATGTCCCTTTGCTCGACGAACACGGACGACACGTTTCTTTTGTGTGGATGGGTGTCGATATAATGCTTCATTTTAGAGAAGCCACCGAATCTGATCCTGAAGCATATCATGGAAAGTTTATACCTGAGCTTTTAATTTTTACTCGTGGATCATCAGATGATCCTACAAAAAACTATCCTCGCAAACGTAAACGCAAGGAAGAAAAAGAAGAGCTCAAAGAACTTCAACCCGCCTGGCTTCCAATCCCCTCCACCCGCTAAATTCTATTGTGCGCTAAGAAACGGGCCTGCAAATCTATTTAGATCTTTAAACTCAATAACTAGAGCGGCTTGGGCGACCCCTGAAGCTCGGGGCTTTGCCCCATCGCTCACCCCAAGATGCTCTAGTTATTGAATTTAAAGATCTTAATAACTTTTATTTATAATATTGCAGGCCCGTTTATTAGCGCACAATAAAAAAATTGCGAAAAGCTTTAGCCCAGTCCTTGCATGGCCGAAAAGATGAACATGTCTCAATGGGCCGTCAGTAAAGTAAAAGATTCACAGTGGCAAAGTCATTTTGGCCCATTAATTCCATTGCTTGACGACCCCAGTGTTACTGAGATCATGGTGAATGGGGCCAATAAAGTTTTCATTGAACAAAAGGGGCTCATTAAAAAAACGCCTTTAAGTTTTGAAAGTGAAGCCGAGCTCTATCAAGTGCTCAAGAGTATTGCAGACTATGTGGGGCGTGAACTGTCTCCAAAATCACCTTGTTTAGATGCGCGACTTCCCGATGGCTCGCGTGTGAATATAGTGATTCCGCCCGTAGCCGTTGATGGTCCCTCGGTGACTATTCGAAAATTTTCACCCTATTCCATCAATCATGAGCAGCTGATCGCAAGCGGTATGTTTGATGAAAAAATTGCCTATTTTCTGAGTTGCTGTGTGAACGCGCGTTTGAACATTATGATTTGCGGTGGAACGGGCTCCGGTAAAACAACTTTGCTCAACGTTTTGAGTGGATTCATTCCACCCCACGAGCGAGTTGTGAGTATTGAAGATGCGGCGGAATTAAAAATTCGTAATGATAATTTAGTTCGCTTAGAAGCGCGCCCGCAAACTCCAACCGATCCTGGTGTTTCTATTCGAACCTTAGTGATTAATGCTCTCCGTATGCGACCAGATCGCATCATAGTGGGAGAGTGTCGTGGTTCCGAAGCCTTCGATATGCTTCAAGCTATGAACACGGGTCATGAAGGAAGTATGACCACTCTTCATGCTAACTCCAGTCGAGAAGCTTTAAGGCGACTTGAAACCATGGTGCTCATGACTGGCACTGATTTTCCAATGAGAGTTATTCGTGAGCACATGTCGGGTGCCCTTGATGTGATCGTCAACGTGCAGCGAACACCCGATGGTCGTCGTCGAGTTACGGAAATTATCGAGGTCGGCAATATGGAGTCAGATGTGATTCTTACACAGGGAATTTTTGCTTGGGATCCTTCAAAAGGCTTTTACTCTCTGGGTTTCGTGCCAAGATTTGTGCATGACTTTAGTCGACATGGTGTAGATTTCCCGATGGATTTCTTTAACAACCAATATTCCATAAAAGCAGCCATTCGAAAAAAATAGCTCTCTAGGCCCTCTTGAAGTTGTCCTGCCTCTCCTGTTAAAAGTTATTTCTGGAGGTGGGGATGAAAAAATTCACACGTATATTAGGTTCCTTGTTTTTATTGGGTGGAATGGCGTCGGCTAATGCTGGGAGTTCACCAATACAAGTTCAATTACATTTAGATCTCATTAAAGTTAAAAAGGCGACTTACGTTGATATCATCAATCAAAACGAGGGAAAGCTAAAAGAGACCCTGATGGATCTCGTCAGAAGAGGCTTTGCTGAGCTCAAAGTTGTAACCGAGAGTTTAGGTAAAAGTGGAGTGAGAGTGTCTGTTAAGTCTACTGAAGATTTTCGATATGTTGATAGTATCGAGAGAGGTGAGGCGGTTTATCAGTCTATAGAAGTAGGAAATGTCTTCGAAGCTGAGCCTATTATAGGAGCAGATGGCTATACGATTGATGTGAATATGATCTTCTCTCTTCGTTCTGTGCTGCCGGGGGGCGAAGAGCTTCGCGACGATCATGGGCGCGTTTATATTAAGCCAAACTTCTATAATGTTCAAAGTAATCAATCACTTACGATCTGGGACGGCCAAGAAATTAGAGTTTTTGTTCAGAGAGACGTAGAAGCCGATTCAGTCGTTGTGGGATTTTTAAAGGCTCGTTTGGTGGATCCCTCTGGCGGTCATTAAAACTAAAAAGCTTTCATTTAAGCATTTACAGGGCGTTGACTCTTGTCGCGCCCTGTTTTAGTTATTCCCCATGGCTTTTCCATGGCATCGCACTTCAATCAAAAGAGCACGTAAGCTCAAAACTCTTGGCGCTTCTTCTAAGCGCGTTCGCGAAAACAAAGGAACTACAATTGCTGTTCCTCTTAGCGGACCCATTCCTGCGATGAAGTATGGTCGCGCTATCAGTGCAGATAAAATTAAATCTTAATAAAATTATTTAAGATTATCGCTAAACCTTCTTCTTTTTAAAAACGTCGTTTGATTCCCTGAAATTTTGAAATCTTTGCTGGCGCGGTTAGAATCATTCTATGACGTATTTTCATTCTATTATTTTAGGAATCGTTGAAGCACTTACAGAGTTTTTGCCTGTTTCTTCAACAGGCCACTTAATATTAGCCTCACATTTTTTGGGATTAGAAAACTCCGATTTTAATAAAGCCTTCGAAGTTGTTATTCAGGGCGGAACAGTTTTGGCTGTCATTTTCTATTATCGCAAAAGTTTAATTGAAAAACTTCAGAAGTTTTTTAAAGGAAATCAGAATTCTAAACAATTTTTTATAAATGTATTAGTCGCTTTTTTACCTTCAGCTTTTGTGGGCCTGCTCTTTCATAAAAAGATAAAAGAATTTTTATTCGGTCCTCTGCCTGTTGTCGGTGCTCTAATCGTGGGTGGTCTTGCGATTATTCTTTTTGAAAAATATTTAAAGAATAAAAAATCCTCCAAAAATCTTGAGTCGATGAGTTTTTCTGATGCACTTTGTGTGGGGCTTTATCAGTGTTTGAGTCTTTGGCCGGGAACTTCTCGTGCTATGACAACATTGTTGGGGGCTCGTTTGCGTGGACTCAATACCGAAGCTTCGGCAGAGTTTTCGTTCATGCTTGCTATTCCCACTTTGTTGGCCGCCACCCTTTGGGATTTACGCAAAATGGGTCCGGAATTATTTAGTGACTCTGAAAAAATGAAACTTATAGCTTTGGGTTCGCTGGTTTCATTTGTATTTGCTCTCTTGGTGATTCATTGGTTCTTAGGTTTTGTGAAACGCAATTCACTCGAAATATTTGGTTGGTATCGAATTTTAGTTGGAATAGTTCTGGCTTACTTTTTACTTTAAGTTTGACCCATAATTCTTATGTGCGGCATGGATAGGTAAAATATTGCGCTAAATTTTGTATTGTTACTGTACACTTCAATACTAGATTGATAATTTCTTTTTGAACTTGGCATTATGCCGATTTGGGAGGAATTTCAGTGCAAATTTTAAAATCAGTAGTTATTTTTTTGATAGCTTTAGCCATTATTAATCCGGCTCATTCCGAATTAAGTGTTTTACAATCAACAAAAGTCAATAAACAGTACTCACCGAGTAGTGAGAATAATCAAGCACCTAAATTAGATCCAGAATCCAGATTTGCGAGTCTTGCTCAGATGTATGAGCAAGGTGAACTTGTTTCGATTGATGAAATCCAAGGTTGGCATTCGGGACGATGTTTTAGTGTCGAAGCTCAAAATAAAGCTACCAATGCATTAATGGCGAAAACAGTAGTCAAAACTGGAAACGATGAAGGGCCGGCTTTTCCCAGTCCAGAATTAAATTATATAATCGTTGGGGTTCATTTTGATTCTGAGTATAAAGCTTTACCGGCTCACTATTTTGATCATTATGATGGTAATGCAGATTCCGAAAATTTTAACTCTATAATTAATACTGCGATAAGTAGTGGCAATACTTCATCCGTCAAAAGCGTAGATATTCAGGAACCAATACAATGGAGCCTGGATGTTGAAAAAAATGGGCGCCTTGATGTTTTGTATAAAGTTAAAAAAAATGGCGAATATATTGTGATTCAAGGAACCAATTTAATTAAAAATAACTCACTTTATTCAGAAGCTTTAGGAAAAGTTATTAAACACGATATTGGCCCTGTGAATTATTGTTACTTTTTTAAGAAAATTAGAGACTAAAATTTACTCAATTAATAAAGTCTTAGTAGTCAACAATTACTAAGACTTTTAAGTATCATCATTTACTTTTTTCTATAATAAATGGCTTTGTATACGGGCTCGTTTTTCTTGAGAAAAATGCCTTCAAAATGAGTCATGGGTTCGCCGCTGCGTTTTGTATAAACGTATTGCTGTTCTAGGAAGTCCCAAGTCTCGAGAATTTTTAAAATCTCTTCAAAATACTCTCTATGGTCGGTCGATAATCTTAGTTCTCCACCCGGACGAATTGCTTGTGCCCACTTGAGGGCGTCTGGGCTTCTGAAAAACCTATGCTTATGGTGCTTTTCCTTGGGCCAAGGGTCGGGATGATAGATGTGGAGTATTTGGATTTGAGGAAGTGAGCTTTCTAAGAAACAGCGAGCATCTTCGTGAAGTATCAACCAATTTTTTTGATCCGATCTCAATAATTTCTTATAAGTGAGTGTGTGTCGATCTTTTCGGCGATCTATACCAATAAAAAATCGCTCGGGATATTTAAGTGCACGACGAGATATGAATTCACCTTTACCGCAACCGATTTCAACTTCAAGGCTTTGAAAATTTTCAGGAACATAATCAGATAAAGAAAGTTCTCTACGTTCTTTGATGGGATTGTGAAAAGGCAATCGATGACCGTCTTTTAGAGTGATGCAATGTTGAGTGGGTCGAATTTTTTTCATAAATTTAATTTATAAAGCTCGAGGAGGTGGAAAGTGAGTTTCGAGTTCAGGGTATTTTTGATTTTGCTCAAATATTAAATTGAGGCTTCTCTCTGTTTTAGAGGGAGCGTTGGGAAAAAAATCTTCGGCTTTTAGTGGCGCAAGCTCAAATGAGCTTCCTTGAGAGTTTGATAGAGGTGGAAATTCCTTTTTGGAGAAAAGACTTTTGAGACCCTCTTTGGATAGCATCGATTTTTTCTTAAAGGTCTTTTCGAAATAACTTTGCCATTCTTTTAAAGAGGATATTTGTTCAGGCAAAATATAAGTTTTTCCAAAACAATCACTTTTGTTAAAAGCGCTTAAAATATAGGCTACAACGTCTCTAGAGAACGCAATTGAGAGCTTGTCGTTTTTACTTGTAAATTTTTTCAGATGAAAAGGATTTTTTAAGGCAAAGTCTAATAAGCCTCGATCGCGAAATCCGTATGTAGCTGGACTTAGAAAGACTGTGCTTTTATGGCTGAGAAGTTGAAAACTCATAACATCTTCTTTGGAAACAGATTGGGGCAAGAGCGTGATGAGGTGTAATTCTGGATTTTTTTCCAAAAATTTTTCGGCCATGTTCAACAGCTTTTGTATTGTTGATGCTGAGGGAGGATTGTTTAATGAAACTTCTATTTCTGGACAAAGAAAGACTGCAAAAATTTCATTGTCTTGAGATTTAAATTTTTCATTTTCTAAATCGATTTCACTTTGCGGATAAAATGAAATTTTTAGGTGGTGAATTTTACCAAGGTCCTCAGACGCTTGTTTTAAACTGGAGACCTTGCGTCCCAGGCGTAGCAATGCAGCGGCTAATTGATAGCCCAATCCCCATCGAATTTGGGGTATTAGGTGAACTTCACTGCTCTGAATTTCATTCTCAGTTTTAAACACGTTGCGGAAGCTAACAGTCTAAGAACTTGAAGTCAGCCAATATTTGCTGGCTTAAATAGAGCTTAATTCGAGTCCTCTTTGTAGCTCTTTTGAATCCCCTTGACCTAATGCGTTAAGGTGTCCTATTTGAATTTTCAATGTCTATAAAGAGGCTAGCTTTAAGTCTTTCTTTATTCTTAGGATGTTTTTTAAATGGGGTACATTCTCAGGAGTCTGAAGCACCAAATTCCTTGAGTTTAGTAAAACTTTCTCCATCATGTGAATCGGCATTATTATTGGCTCGAAATGGCCAGGTCACTTCAAACGCCTCAAAACCCTTAATAGATAGGCTTGAAATTTTTGTATCGAATTTGGGAATTGAAACAGGAAATGTAGAAAAGCTTGCTCAAGAACTTGAGGTTCTTATTGAAAAGGGCCCCATTTTTAAAAGTCGATTTATGTCTCATATTTTATATGAAGCCATGAAGTCTGTTTTGAAACTTAAAGATCTAAAAGAATCTGCAGCACATTTAAGTAATTTTAATTATCAAAGTGAAGAATCTAAGAAAAAAGTTATTAATTTTACGATGAATTCATTTGTTTGGATGATGCGTGAAATGGATTTGGCCAGTGAATATTTTAGAACAGATAAAATGGCTAAAAGTTTTGATATGGATTTGGAAAAATATTTAGCCATGTTAACTTTCTGGAGAAGTTACGCCAATTCCGATCCCGCACTCTATAAAATGCGTTTGGCGTTGATATTTGTCGTGTTTGAAGATTCAAAACGTATCCAAGAGGATTGGGCTTTTTTTAATAAATGGAGAAGCGGTTATACAAAGAGTCTTTTTAACATTCATAATTTTTCTTTTGATAATCTCGATGAAATGACATCAGAAGCTAGGCTGTATCATGATGTGTTTGTTCCAAAAAAACGTTCAAAGGATTCTGAAAACAAAAGAATGTGGTTTTTTAGGTTTTACTTACAGAATAATGAATATTTAAAGTTTAAAAATTGGGAGTTTGACCCAGAAAAATTCAGTTATTTTGATCAATATGCGATTGTTCATAACATCAAATCGTTTACTCGAAGTGAAATTGAAAACATTTTTAAGCATTGGAATTCTAAAGCGCATTCAACATTTATAGATTTTCTTCAAGGTGAATTGTCTAGGCTTAATACGGTGGCTAAGAATATTCAGGACATTCAAACTCCATACATTGAAAAACAAAATCTTGTTGCCAGTGCTCAAGCCGAACTGGACATGATTCATTCTAAAATTCAAAGTATCGATGACGAGCTTTCTGAGCTCGATAAAGGAAAGGTGATTTTAGATTTCGATTTGAAGTATCCTCTGACTCGAAGAATTGAAAGAATATTAGAGAGGCAAATTCGCTTTCATGGAAAAATAGACAGTCCTGATTTGTTGGCAGATGCGAAAAATGTGTTTGTTGAACATGCCGAAAAATCACATTCTAAAGATTTGATTCGATCCCTCCTCGCTATTTTAGAAAAAGTTGAAGCCTCCAAAGTGAAGCATTCTAATTATGACAGCTCATTAGTTCCTTCTAATGAAAGTTCGAGACAGTGGATTCTTTGGCTGAGATCTTTATGTCGTTATACGAAGCTTTATCCCGAAGACAGAAATCACTTTATGGATTTAGTGGAAATGAAATTTGCGACTAGCTTCGCTCATGTAGAGCACTCTCATTTAATGACCTCTTATTTTATGAATAAAGAGGATTGGTCGGCTGGAGCCCCCTTGACTCAGAAAGAAATCGAAATGGGTGAAAATACAGCTGCAAGTGAAGATGTTAAGGTGCGTGAGCACAAAGAAGAGCTCAATCAAAAAAGAGCTAGTTTAGAAGCTGAACTTAAAATTAAAGAGGAAGCTTTTGCGGTAGTGCAAAAAGAGCTGCTTCAACTTAAAGCTGATTTTGATTTGAAGCGATTAGAAAATTTGAAACTTTTAGATCCCTAGATTAACTTCAAAAGTATGTTTGAACTTTCTGGATCACAATTTGAAAAAGGTGTCTTAGAACTACGTTTAGAAAAATCACCTGCTAAAATTCTAGCTTGGTATCTTAAGTTGGGGCCTATTAAAGCCCGTCTAATTGCTTTTGCGGGCCTGGGTTTTGCCTTTATGTTGGGAATTAACAGGGCCCCTTCTAAGTTTTTTATGGAAAGCGGATGGGCGGCTTCTTCGCTCGAGGCTTCTCAGATGCAAGATAAAGTCATGTGGTTTGTGGCGGCTGTTTCTATATTTTTTTATGCTTTGGTATTTATGTTTCGAATGGAGAAATTGGAAATTTCTTTTGATCGATCGGCGCAAGCGCTTGAATATTTCCATATTCGGCCTTTATTTTTTCAACAACCAAGACAAGGAAGAATTCCATTTACTTTGATTCAAAAACTTAAAGTTTTTGCTAAAGATCGCGCCCCTCATACTCCTTTTGGTTTTATCGAAATTACGACCAAGGATCTTCCAAAGCCTTATAATTCTTTGAGTTTTAAGGTTTTAACCCCTGAGCAGCTCAAGTTTTTCCCCTTAAATATTGGACGAATTGTTGATAAAGAGCCCGAAGGTGATTGGGTCGACCCTCAAGACCAGCCGAAGCCCTCCGAGCTTTCTTGAGAAATTCCTTGCCAGACACCTCTAAATCCGTATAGTTAGTAGCCTATGGCACGAGTTACCGTTGAAGACTGTTTGAACCAAGTTCCTAATCGTTTTGCGCTAGTTCATTTGGCTGCAAAAAGAACCAAACAATTGATGAAAGGAGCTCGCTCTTTAGTTGATGCTCCCAATAACAAGCCTGCCGTTATTGCTCTTCGTGAAATTGCTGAGAGAAAAGTTCGTCTTCAACAAGGTTGGTCTATTATCGATGTAGATCGCCCAGCTTCTGAAGATCTTCCACCAGATCAAAGAGACGGCTAATACAGTTTTTCTTAACGTAATCTTAACAATTTAATTCTGTAAAAAGGGTTAAACTTATACTTGGTGAGGCAAGTTTTTAAGTTTTATCTTTTTATTGGATTTTCGCTCTTTGCATTTTCGTCTTTTGCCTTGCCCAAAAAATCAACAAAGGAAACAAAAGCATCTACTCCACCACCTAGGGCTGTCATAGTGGAGCCCTTCGAATTTGATGCTCCTCTTATTCATGAGTTTGCTTGTCTGGGAGCGCTCAATCAATTGGAGGCCGATTATCCTTACAAATCAAGTTCTGAAAATTCGGAATCTAGCTTTAGAGCGCCGGGGATTTCGGAGAGTCGATTGCGAGTTGTGTATGAGCCTTCAAAAAGAGAAGATTTATTTTTAAAGGCTGATAAGGACTCAGTCGGAAAGGCCATTGAAATTGTTTATACAAAACATTTCAAAGACAATAGTCGAGGTTATTTGGTGATTAGTCCTAATGGAGCCGTTTTTCATAAACAATCAGAAATTCCATTTCAAAGTCAGCTAGAAAAGGGTCAGAAAAAATTTTCAAACATTAAAGATAGATACCAATCTAGATTGAGTAGTTCTTCTGATGTCATTCCAGATATTTTTATTCAACACGAAGTGACTCATTATTATGACCTAAATGAAAAGCTAACTAAAGGGGATCAAGATTATCATTCTGGTGAAGGATCTTTTAGTTATAAAGATTTCAATTTAAATGCATCTAATTCTTCGGAGTCTCATCTTTCCTCTGAGGCTTATCCTGTCGAAGAAATAAAAAAACTTCTTTATCCCTATATTGCCGATAAAGTGGCTAGCCTGGGTCAGGCTATTGAAGGGCAAAGACCTCCATTTTTTCAAAGAGCTTTAGATGCCATGTTGCTATGTAAAGAAATTCCAGTAGATCCCTCTCATCAGACTAGGGGCTTTTTTTCTGTGGCAGAGCCAGATCAGCGAATACGGGAACGGGTCAACGGAAATTTAACAATTTTAACATTAAAGAGAAAAGATGCTCCTAAAAATAATGGAAAATCACTAGATCCAGATGAATCTGGGACTTACCAGTATTTGGGAGCTATAGACCCACAGTATACAAAAAAACCTGCTGAATATTTTCCTGAAGAAAAATCCAAATACGTTAAAGGAAAAGCTCCTTCAGCAAATTCTAAAACTAAGCACTAATACTTTATTTGCTCTTTACGTAATTAGAATAGTTCATTGCAAATTCAACTAAACCGCGCACGGGAACTCCAGTTCCTACATGAGCAGGGCAATGAGGTCCTTGGCCCTTTGGAGTGTCGGCTGTGCTCGCCACATCAAGGTGAATCCAGGGATAAGCATCTTCTACGAAGAAGTTTAAAAAGATACCACCCTTACTCGCGCCTGCTTCTCGACCAGAGCCAATGTTTCGATAATCGGCGATAGTGGATTTCATGTCTTCGGCATACTCTTCATAGAGAGGAAGTTCCCAAGTTTTTTCGCCGGCTTTGTCTGAGGCCGTTTGGTAGGCTCGTGTGTAGGTGTGATTGTTGCCCATGATTCCTGAAGCAGGAGATCCAAGAGCAATTCCAACGGCGCCAGTCAGTGTGGCAATGTCGACTACGCAAGATGGATTGTATTGTTTGGCAAAGCTAAGCGCATCTCCTAAAACCAATCTTCCTTCGGCGTCTGTATTAATGACTTCTACTGTTTTTCCGTTATGAGCTTTATAAATATCTCCAGGATTAATAGAAGTATGGCTGACACGATTTTCTGCAGAAGCAATAAAACCCATGGCTCGAATAGGGGCTTTGAGTTTAGCGATGCAATACATGGCTCCGATGACCGAAGCCGCACCGCTCATGTCCATTTTCATTTCTTCCATACCAGGCGCAGGTTTTAAAGACGTACCACCTGTGTCGAAAGTGATTCCTTTACCTACAAAAATAACAAGAGGTAAGTTCTTTTTGGATAAATTGTATTCCATCTGAACAAATCTAGGTGGATTTGAACTTCCTTGACCTACGGCAAGAATTCCGTTCATGTTTTCACTTTTTAATTTCTTTTCATCGAAAACAACTACGTTAAGACCACAGGTCTTCGCCACTTTTTGAGCTTCTTGAGCCAAAAGACTTGGATAGAGATCGTTGCTAGGAAGCGTTTGAAGATCTCGGGTGATACTAACACCATGATTTAGAGTGAGGGCTCTTTCGATAGTGGCTACTCCTGTTTTAGTTTCTAATATTTTAGAAATTAAGGAGTATTTGAGGATTTTATCGTCATCCTTTTCTTTGCTCTTATAGTTATCAAAAGTATAGGACCCTAAAAGAATACCTAAGGCTAATTTTTCGCAGTGTTCTTCAGAGCTCATAAGGCCAGAAAGTGGAGGACGCCCCGCGAAATCTTTGGGTGAATCGGGAGATTTTATGGAGGTGGGCGCATGATTAAAGCTGTCGATAAAAACATCTATATTTTGAAGTTTGTACTTACGGCAGAGTTCAGAAATGCTGCCGCCTATTTTTAAGGCATTTTGGGGGGTGAAGTGCTTTTTCTCACCCAAGCCCACTACAAGAATATTATCGTAGGGGAGTTCTTTGCTTTTGCTTTGGCACAATAAAGGTATGTGCGACAGAAATTTGGCGTCGAATTGAGTCTCCGAAATTTTATCAAGAATTGAGTTCAGTTCGGGAAGAGCTCGAACTTTATCACAAAAGGCTAGTTTCTTTTCCTTCTTGATGACTCCAATAACAAGAGATTGGCTAGTCTGCTTAGCGCAGGCAGAAAAATTTTTAAGAGATTTAAATTCAATATCGACTTTTAACTTGTTCATCCTTACCCTTATAATTTGTTGAGGGGGCAAATCAAGAGTCATGAGTGAGATCTTGACGCGTATGGGGTCGGCGGTACCCCACCAACAGTCGATTTGGTTAATGAAGCTTTCGCAGGTGACCACTCGAGTTTCGAGGAATTTTGCTTGGCCAATATTGGTTATTTATTTTATGAGTCCCGAAACTGAACCCTTTACAAAAATGGCGACTCTTTGGAAGGTCCTATATTTTGGGGGATCCTTTTTGTTGCTTATTTTGGGTCTGCTTATACGCTTAATGTCACAGGGCTATTTTAAGAATGACGTTTTTGTTTTGGACGGACCTTATCGCTATGTTCGAAACCCCGTGGAAATGAGTAGTCTTATATGCTTTCTTTCGGGCTTTTTATTTCTCAGGGTGCCATGGTGGTATGCCTTGATTGGACTCTTTGTGGCTTTTCTTTGGCTCTCCGTAAACGCCACTAATTATGAAAGAGCTCTATATTTGAGAATGGGCTCAAGTTTCTTACATTATAAGAAGAGAGTCAGGCGTTGGATTCCCTCTTGGTTGCCAGAAGTCAATAAGTCAGATGCTCGATATAGTTTTAATAGAGCTCTAAAAGAAGAGAGAATGAGTGTTCTTTGGCTTTTGGGATTTCTATTGGTAGCGGCCCTTAGATTCCAATTTTTAAAAGTTTTTTAAGTGTCGTTTTTTTTAAAAGAATATTTCTAAGCCTGAAAAATAAAGTGTTTGGGATTTCTTTTGACTAGATTGGGTCCTTTCGACTCCAAAAACTAAGGATTTATCTTGTTTAAGATAAATTCTATTTTCAAATGAAAAGGAAGCTAAAAAATATTTTGATTTAGCAAAAATTTTGTTTTGAAAAAATAAATTGTAATTTTTTTGATTAACTTTGAGGCCACTATTGAGACCTATGAGAATACTGCCTTGTGCTCCATTTTTGTGGGCAGCGTAAGCTCTGAAGCTGGGCATTGAAAATATTCTTAAGCCCCATTTAAAGTCGTGACTGAGTCCTGCACCAGCCTCTCCTTTAAAATTCCATAGGTCATTAGAGCATAATTCACAGAGCTGTCTGATTTGGAAATTAAAATTCCAAGCAATATTTTTAAAATTTCTATCAAAAGTGGGGAGCGAATAAACATCGACCAATGTGAATTCAGTGCCTATAAATTTTTTACTTTGAAGATTATAAGGCACTTTCGCTCCTAAAAAATTCATCGATCCTATATCTTCAAATGAAGTCTCATTTTGTTTGATATCATGAGCTCCCATAAAGCTTTCTACTTGCATTATGGCCTGTTGATTCAGTGAAGCGCCTTTGAGCATCAAGTAACTCGTGGGATGTCCTTGGAGGGGGTGGGCGGGCTCAGGGATTTCAACAGGACTTTGGTTTTTTGAGATCATTCGGCTTCTACTTTCAAGGAGTGCTCTCTCAAATTCTAGATATTTTTGTGGAGGATTTCCTTTGTATTGATAGCTTTGAAATTTCATTTGATCTAAGGCGATGTCGCTGATTTGGGAATTTTGTATTTCGTTGGGAGAGATTTGTTGTTGGATTAAAGAATAATATTGATCTCTGTCCATTGGATTAAGGTGATCAAGGGAATGGCTTATTTTTCTTTTAATGGAACTTCTAAATTTGGGCGCCCTTTGATCTATAAAATTTTCTTTTTGGAGAATTCTCAATGTATTTACTGGAAGCACGATTCCATGAGCGTGGTGACTTAATTGACTTTGAGGCCGGACAGCTTCGAGTAAAGTTAAGAGCCTATAGGAGCAATTCTCGTCGACAAAATAATATCTGAATTGCGCATTGAAGAGGAGTTCCCATAAATACTTCACTAGAAAATCTGTTTCTTCTGTGGATAGATTTAAATAATATTCCCATAAGTCGCGACTTTCCGAATTGTTATAAAGGGCCACATTCATGTAGTGAGCTTTGATGTCGTAATAACCTGGATAAGAACCACTTAATCCTTTAATGGCATACATGAGTCCTGAATCTTGAGCTTCGGCCTGGGCTAAGAATCCAACGCTATAAGACAAGAGATCGGATCCCTCTCGACTTTCCTGCATTCGCCCTAATCTCAAAAAAGTGTGTCCCAGTATGGATGCTGGATTATTCATATAGGCCCCCGCAAAAATTAGGGACACCTTTTGGGCGGACACTGTCTTTGCCCATTCATCAAAGTCTGGACATTCAACATGTGGAAAGTTGATGGATAAAATCTCTTCTAGGCGTTTTTTTCTTGCGGGGAAGGCGCATCCAGCACTGAGCTTTTGGAGTCCAAAGTTTTTTTGTTCAGGGTGATGGAACGCCTCTAGGGCGGCTTGAAGTTCTGCCTCTGGATTTTTATAACCTATGGGAGAGAAAAAGTAGAGTTCATTTTTTATATCACTACGTATGTAACTGCCTTTAATTTTGTATTGATAGAGGCTTAGCCAGCGTAAGTCATACGCCGCCCTTTTAAGATCGTAGGAAAATGAATGAAAACTTTTACAAAAAAATAAAACTACAATTAAGCGGCGTCTAGAGAACACTTACGCATTAATATAGGGTGACTTAAGATCTTTTTGTAAACCTCTAAAAGTAATTTTTCGGGCTGAATGCTTCCGCGGGGGACAATTTGAGAGAAGTTTGTTTTTAAAACGTCATTAAAAGTGTTTTGAGCTGATGCTTGGCATCCTATAGTTTGAGCGAAAGCTGAAAGATATTCACCTTCTCCTTGAGCCATTTGAGATTTGAGTTCCATATAGTTCATGGTGGCAAAATGAAGGCTCTGCTTTTCTGTTTTAACAACTTTATGTTGAGTGCAATTTGAGGTACCAAAAGTAATACCTAGGGTTGATATAGGGAAAAGAACTCCGTTGGTAATGGCTCGAAGAGCTGAAGAAACCATCGAATTTTCTTTGAAAATATACCATCCGGGGCCACAGCCAGAGCTGCCATCGTTGGCAAATGATGAAAGGCTAATGCAAAAAAAAGCGACGATTAAAACTTTGAAATTTTTCATTATAGAAGTCCCCGATTCTGATTATATTATAAGAGCGACTTTTTAAGTTGCCAAGTCAATCAAAAGGCAGTGCCAACGCTTGCGTCAACTAAAAACCAAAAGCTGGGACTTTGATAATATCTAAGCGACAATCTCAAGGGAACTGCACCAAAGGGGAGGGTTATACCTCCGCCTACAAAAAATCCTGCATAGTTTCCACGATCAGTCTCGCAACCTTGTTGAACGCAGGAACCATCGGATTTGTAATCTAACTTGATTTGGTAAAGAGAGACGTGGGCACCTAAATCAAAAAAAGTTGGAATTTTAGCAACGCGGCTAGAGTGTCTTAAGTTCACTTCACTTGTATAAGCTTTATCGTTTTTACGAGTGTGGTATAAAAAACCTGCCATAAGTTTGTTGTCGGGACTTAAGGCAAAAAGACCAGATCGGACACCATAAACATAAAGAACTCCCTGCAGTCCTAATAAATCGTTATGAGCATTGATGCCGGCTAAGGCTTCGGGTTCGAGAATAGGGCCCGATGCACTTCCACCGCTTTCTTGAGAAAGGGCAATTCGCGAGCAACACAGGGCGCTAAGAAAAATGCAAACGTAAATTATTCGCACAATAAATAATGTATCACCGCCTTAACAATTTCGATATAAGCTTTTTATGTCGCCACAACTTCATTGGTGCGAAAGCCAGCAATCAGTTAGCGGTCGTTTAGCTTTGTGGCATTGGCCTAACGCCTATCAGACTACTTTGCCTATTCGAGGATACGTTTGGTTGATTCATGGTTTTGCCGAACATGCGCTTCGGTATAATGAGCTTGCAAATTTTTTGACTCAAGTGGGCTACGACGTACTTGCTCTCGATTTAGTGGGACACGGAATGAGTCGTTCGGCCGGCGGAATGGCTTCGCTACAAACTTTTGATTTCATGCTTAAGGATTTTAGAGCCGTACAAAGTTTTTGGTATTTAAAAGGCCCTCATGCTAAGGCGGGTGCTCATCAAAAAGAGGCTTTTTTAGTGGCTCATAGTATGGGTTCACTTTTATCCATTAAGCATTTAATTTCAGATTGGGCGGATAGGGGGCCTGTTCCGGAATTTAAAAAGTGTTTTCTTAGTGCTCCTCCGCTTGAGTTAAAATTACCTGTGCCGGAATGGAAGCGTTCTTTAGCTAATATTTTACTGAAGTCGACTCCAAATCTTAAATTGGATAACGAACTTAAATCGGAGCAAATGACTCGTGATTCCGTAATCGTTTACGATCATTCTCAAGATAAAGACATTTTTTCCTATGCGACACCTAAGTTTTTTGTGAGTATGGAAGAATCTGCCGCGGATTTGAAGCAGAGAGCTGCTGAAGTGGAAATACCGACTTGTTTGAGTGTGGGTGATGACGATCCGATTGTTAATCCTCAGTCGGTTATTAATTTTTATGAGCGATTAAGCACTCATAAAAAGCTTTTGAAATTTCCCGGAAATTTTCATGAAAATTTTAATGAACTCAATCGTAAAGTTATTTATAGGGAGTGTGTTGAATGGATGCTTTGAAAAAAGAGATGTTAGGTCTTTTAGCTCGAAGAGCATATCAAAAAGTTGAGGGCATCACTTTAGCAAGCGGTCTTAAAGCCAATTACTATATTGATTGTAAAAAAGTGAGTTTGCACGGGCCTTCATTAAAATTACTTTCTCAAATTTTTTATCAAACCCTTAAAGCAGAAGATAATTCTCCTACATACGTGGCCGGAGTTAGTGTTGGTGGAGATCCCCTTGTTTCGGGAATCGTGATAGAGGCGTCAAATAATCAACAAGAGTGGGAAGCCTTGTTGATTCGTAAGGAACCTAAAAAACATGGATTCACTCAAGGTCGAGCTGTAGAAGGTTCTCTGCCCAATGCAGCAATGAAGATTTGGCTTGTTGAAGATGTGATTAGTACAGGAAAATCTTCGTTAGAAGCGGCCGATCAACTAAAGAAAGAAGGCTACCCTCTCAGCGGAGTTTTGGCGCTTGTTGATAGAGAAATGGGTGGAGTCCAAAAAATTCAATCTGAACTTTCTCTCCCGGTTCGAGCTGTGTTTCGAGTGAGCGAAATTTTGGCTCATGTCAAAAACTGATGAAAGTTGACTCTCTTGCCTAAAGGATTGTCTAAGCTCATAGCCTAGCTTTTTATAAGCTATTTCTATAAACTTTCTCTATGAGCTTCTGTCTGAGATTAAGCACCTTATTGTTATTGATGTTTTTATCTTACTGCTCGGTTTTGAGTTCGGTGAGATCACCTTCGAGTTCATATTTAGCATACGTTGATGAACGAGTTGAAGAGGGGAGATTGTTTGATAGAGGAAAAGAGCTTCTCTCTATAAAGGCGATGATGGCAAACGAGACTCTTTTAAAAAAACAAGAAGAGCTTACGCCAGGTTTCCATTTTCCTTATCTAGCCGACAAAGACCAAGTGATACTGGCTCTTGATTTTTCAACTTGGGAAAGATTTTCTACCGATGATGTGAAAATTTTTTTAGAAGGTATGCCGGCTAAGAAAGTTCTTGAAATAACGAATCCTACACTAATTGAAATGCATTATTCTTTTGCTCATCCTCACTATAGAGTTTTTTGTGTCAGTTTTGAGAAAATGAGTCTTAAAGATGAGGTTGAGCTTCAAGTTCAAACTCTTCGAGGGGAGCTTAAACTTAAGTTAAGAAATAAATGAGACTTCCTATACGTTACAAATTAGTTTTGCTGTTAACGCTGTTTTTAATATTGATGGCCGGCTTGTTTTTAAAGTTGAGCTACGATTATTTTCTTCAAGATAAAATTACAAGTATTCGAGAAATTCAAACTCTACAATCATTGCAAGCAGGTAAAGAAGTGGCGGCTCGTATCGATGGACTCAGGGCCGACATGAAAGAAATTGCTGTCAGATTATTAGATCCGAGTCGAGGAGCTGTGGACGCCAATGCTATCGATTTAGAGTGGGTTAAAGTTGGGGATAAGACTTGGACTCGTGAAACTGGGTTGGTGCTCAACCCCACTTTGCCGACATATCAAGAAAAATGGATGGTGACATCAATACAATTTTCCAAAAAGGATTTCGTATTAATTTCGGAAAAATTAGTAACTCAGGAAAAGGGAATTAATCGCGAAGTTGTTGCGTATTCATTAATTCCTAAAGAAAGATTTTATCTGGCAAAAAAATTAGATCGTGGCCCGGTCAAAACTCTTGTTTTACAAGAATCAAAAAATCATGAAAATTTAGAATCTAACGTTTTCTTGTCGTCTAAGGAAGGGCTAAAATTGTTTAAAAGTTTTTCGGATAGTTTTCTATTGGGAGAGGCTAAGAAAAACATATATTCTGTTAAGCAGAGTTCGAGCCAATCCTATTCCGATGAAAATGGGAATATACAATACCTCTTTGCGGCCAGTCCTATTAGCTTGGGTGAAGCTGGACAACGTTGGATTACGACATCATTAGTTTCTTTTGAAAGCGTGATGTCGAGTATTCAATATTTTATTTTTCAAATGGTGTTTAGTTTAGTTCTCATATTAGGGGCTAGTCTTGTAGGAGCTTCACTTTTGGCTCGACATCTTTCAAAACCTATTGAGAAAATTGTTGAAGCCACTCGACTTATGGAAACGGGAAAATTTGAAACTCGAGTTGAAGTTATTCAAAAAGATGAAATTGGTGATTTGGCTAGAGCTTTTAATCACATGGGTCAGTCCTTGGCCGATCGTGAAAAAGCACTCAATGAAGCTCATGGCGCTTTGGTGCAAAGTGAAAAGTTGGCCACACTAGGAACTCTAAGTGCGGGTATTGCTCATGAGGTGAAAAATCCTTTAGCGGGAATCATGGGAAATGCCGATTTAGCGCTTATGGCCACTCAAAATTTGAGTGAAGATTTTAAAAATAAAATTAACAATTATCTCGAGGTTATTAAGAAAGAAGCTAAGAGAACTCGAAGCATTATTGATGGCTTGATGAGATTTTCTAGAAAAGAAACTACGGCGTTGGTTCAAATGGATTTGGAGTTGGTGGCTTGGGACGCGATTCAACTTATGGAACATTCATTAAATATGGGGGGGGTCAAGATTAATAAAAAGTTTGATCCCAAGTTAAAAACTGTTCTGGGTAATAGCAATCAAGTCGAGCAAGTTTTGCTAAATATGATGCAAAATGCTGGGCACGCTATGGCCAAGGGCGGAGTTTTAGATATTGAAACCTTTTTGTTTAGTGACACTAAGTCAGCTCCTGTAGGCGATTTGGTGGCTTATAAGCATCCTGACTTTCATGGCCCCTTTGCGAGAGTGTCTATTAAGGATAGTGGTTCTGGAATGACTCCTGAGGTTATGAAAAAGATTTTTGAACCATTTTTCACTACTAAAGAAGCTGGAAAAGGAACTGGATTGGGTTTGGCTGTGACTATGAATATTTTAGCTGAGCATAAAGCTAGAATAAGCATCACAAGTCATGTGGGCCAAGGCACAACATTTTTTATTGATTTTATGGTGTCGGGCGATCGAACGGTTGAAATGGTTGAAAAACTCAGTGCCTTTCATGAGCGTTTTAAAGTGAGCAGTCATAAGCCTCTTGTTAAAAATGAAGCCGTGTTGCCTCCCGTAGTTCAAGCTGAAAAAATTGAAAAAGCACAGGAGCCTTCTTTAAAAGTTGAAGGCACTTTATCGGGGATTAGAACTCCGCCTCCACCTCCATCTTCAAAAGTCACTGTGAAAAATGAACCGCAAAGTCGATCCAATATTATAAGAAGTCCCTCAGAAAAGCGCGGAGATGAGGGAAGTCGAGATGATATTGTGAAACCTGAAGGTTTTAGTATACATAGGCCAGGGGCTAAAAAATGAAAAGTCAAAGTTCACCGATAAATCCTGCCGATTATGAAATATTAGTTGTTGATGATGAAGAAAGTGTACGAAAATTTTTAGGTGAACTTCTCAGTGGATGGGGTTTCCAATCCAAGATTGCTGGAAATGCCGAAGAAGCTTTAGAAATTATAGAAAACTCCTCGTTACCACATATTATCATTGCAGATGTTCGAATGGGTGGAATGACGGGTATTGAATTGGCTGCAGAAGTTAAAAAGCTTTCGAAAGAAGTTGAAGTCATCATCATGACTTCTCAGGGAAGCTTCGACACCGCAGTGCAAGCCACGAAGGTTGGAGTATACGATTATTTAGGAAAACCCTTCGATAATTTAGAGGATGTTCGATCTGTAATATTGCACGTTTGTGAAAGAATATATTTGAGGTATTACAACGAGTTTCTCCTCGATGAGCTCACTCATAAAAAGAATCAGCTTCAAGGTCTTGCAGATATGACCGATGAACTTTCAAAGAACTTTGATGTGGCCAAGACCATAGAAATTGGTTGTGATTATATTTCTTTAATATTTAAGGGCGCTCCTGTCGTGTTTTTTCAACTTCTACCTTCAGAGAGAACAATTGTAGCTACGGCCAGAGCTCCTAAAGAAGTTTTTGCGGGCACTCAGCCCAAGTTTCCAATTCCGGAAAATGTTGTTAACGATGCTAAGGGTTTTGCGAAATTTATTGATGAACTTCCCGGAAACTCGTTGTTCACTAATTTTTTAAATCAATCAGATCAGCTCAACCCTGCAAATCTTCCTTATCGAAATGCAGGATGGCATCTCCAGGGTTTTTATACTCGAGAGATTCCTAGAGGTCTTTTTGCTATTAAAACGCCAAGCTTTGATAAAGATTTGCTGCATAGATTTTTAATGACGACTGAAACGTTTTTTGAAAATGCCTTGCTTCATGTAAGGGTTTTAGAAAACTCAATACGAGATGGTCTCACTAAGTTGTTTAACGTTCGCTATTTCAAAGAAAAATTTGATGAAGAGTTAAAAAAAGTTCAGCGAATCAAACATCCCTTGAGTTTGATTTTTTTAGATATCGACCATTTTAAACATTATAACGATCACAATGGACACCCTGCCGGAGATGCTCTTTTGGTAAGAATTGCTGATTTGCTTAAGTCTGAATTTCGATCTACTGACATCGTAGCTCGCTATGGTGGAGAGGAATTTGTGATTATGCTTCCTCACACCGGACTAAATGACGCCATGGTTAAAGCTGAGAGATTGCGTATGAGAGTTGAAAAAGAAAAATTTGCTTACGCGGATCAGCAGCCCTTAGGAAAATTGAGTATTTCTATTGGAGTTTCTGAATATCCAACCCATGCCGATGACATAGTTAATCTCTTGCAAGTTTGTGATAATGCTCTTTATGAGGCGAAGAAGACTCGTAACTCAGTGAAACAAGCCACAGCTAAATCAGGCTATATTCCTGCCTTTCAGTCTTTCCACGTTGAAACTAATCGCATAAATAAGAAGACATGATTATTTATCCTAATATTTCTCCCGAAATATTTTCGTTTGATATTCCCGGAATAGGTACGATTGCTCTTCGATGGTACGCCGTTATGTATCTTTTGGGATATATGATTGGATTTAAAATTTTTAAAAAGCGAGCCGACAAAGGTCTTCTTAATTTAAGTTATCAAGATTTAGAGTCTTATATCAGTTATCTCATAGTCGGGATGCTTTTAGGGGCCAGAACTTTTTATGTACTGTTTTACAATCTCGAATACTACAAAGAAAATTTATCAGAAATTCTCTTTGTACATCATGGAGGATTGTCTTTTCATGGTGCCGTTGTGGGAATGGTGATTGCTTCTTTTATCTTTGGAAAGAAAAAGGGTGTTCACTTTTACGCCTTGGGGGACACCTTAGGTTATGCATGCACCCCAGGCTTATTTTTAGGTCGGATGGGTAATTTTATAAATGCGGAGCTTTATGGAAGACCCACATCAGTGCCATGGGCCATGGTTTTTCCTACGGACTCATTGGCTCTACCAAGGCATCCTTCCCAGCTTTATCAAGGACTCACTGAAGGAGTCCTGTTGTTTTTATTTATTCGTTATTATGAAGCTAAGAAAATTAAATCTAAAACTTTGCGAAGAGGCGAGGTGGGTGGTGTTTTTCTAATTGGATATGCCATTCTAAGATTTTTTGTAGAATACACTCGTCAGCCAGACGAACAGCTGGGTCTTGTGTTGGCGTCCCTCTCTATGGGGCAAATATTATGTTTAGTGATGGGAATGATAGGTGTGGCTATATTGATTCATTCTCATAAAACTCAACCCTATTACAAAACTCGATCATAGACTTTTACTGTGCGACGCAAAGAGTGGGTGGACTCTTAAGCCGGCTACTGTTAGGTCCATAACAATAGGAGATTATTTATGTTTCCATTCGAAATGAGCTTTATGATGTTAGTGGTTATAGCCGCCGTTATTGTTCTAAATGGCTTGGTGACAGTTTCTGAAGGAACTGTGGCCGTGGTGTCTATGTTCGGAAAATATAGACGAGTTTTGCGACCAGGTTTAAATTTTATAATTCCTTTTGTGGAGAAAATCTTCAGAAGAATCTCAATTCAAAACCGTTCTGAAGAACTTGCGTTTCAGGCCATCACTTCGGATCAGGCCAATGTTCATTTCAAAGCGATGCTTTTGTACTCTGTCATTGATCAAGAGGAAGAAACCATTAAAAAGGTGGCTTACAAGTTTTTTAGCGCCGACAATCTCATGCAGGCTTTAATTCGAACCGTAGAGGGAACTGTGCGTGGTTTTGTGGCCACAAAAAAGCAATCTGAAATTCTTTTGCTTCGAGGAGAGATTGTTCAAGAAGTTAAAATACATCTCGATCAAAGTTTAGAAGCTTGGGGATATCATCTTATAGATCTTCAAATGAACGACATTGCCTTTGATCAAGAAATTATGCATTCGATGGCAAAAGTTGTGGCCTCAAGTAATCTAAAAGCTGCAGCGGAGAATGAGGGACAGGCTTTGCTCATTACAAAAACAAAACAAGCAGAAGCTGAAGGTAATGCTATTAAAATTTCAGCGGATGCGGAGAGAATTGCGGCTCAATTGCGCGGTCAGGGTATGTCTTTGTTCCGAGAAGAAGTGGCTAAGGGGATGAGTCGTGCGAGTCAGGAAATGCAGGCCGCGGGTTTGGATTCCAATGTTATTTTATTTTCGATGTGGACGGACGCTATTAAACATTTTGCTGAAAATGGCAGCGGAAATATGATTATTCTCGATGGATCAACAGATGGAATGACTCGAACAATGCGCCAAATGATGGCTTTTGGAATTAAGGATTCGGAAAAAGATACCAGTCATTAATTCGTTCGATTTTTGAACTTAATTGCGCTCATCGCTCGCCTCTCGCCAGAGGCGAGGAAACTATTTAACGCTCGCTCGGTGTTCACCCTTTTGCGCATCAAAGCTTGCCTCAAGGGCAATCTTTGCCGCTTAGGTTGCGCTCTTCGCTCGCGACAAACGCTCGCTCGGTGCTCACCCTTTTGCGCAT
>CAZSSP010000006.1:0-100602 GCA_964609695.1 uncultured Bacteriovoracaceae bacterium | reverse complement strand
AATTTTTCCCTCAAACGAGGAAGTTAAGTGCGAGCGTATACGCGCAAAGGTATCTGAGCACTTAACTGACGAAGTGTGAGGGGAAAAGTATCCGTGAAAATGGCGGAGAGAGTGGGATTCGAACCCACGGTATGCGTTTAACATACGCACGCTTTCCAAGCGTGTGCCTTAAACCACTCGGCCATCTCTCCGTAACATAGAATATGCCGTAGGGCTCAGTTTCTATCACAAGGCATAAAGATTGCCACTTCAAAGAAGCATCCTGTGGCTAGATTTTTTAAACCCATATGATACGTTTAAAGGCATGTTTGGTATTGAATTGCAGCATTGGCACCCCCTCTTAGTTCACTTCCCTATAGCTCTTTGGACACTAGGAACTGTATTTTATTTACTCTCGTTTTTTGGTCCCCTTTATTTTTTAAGACAAGCCTCAATTTGGATGGGCTTAGTGGGTTGTGGAATGGGCTTTTTAGCCGCTGAAATGGGCGAAAAATCTGCTGAAATCATTGGCAATACAATATGCGAAGACGTCATGACACTGCTTTTAAAACATGAAGATCAGGCAGAAAGCACCAATGTCATAATGGCAGTTGCATGGTCTTTAGCTGCAATTCAGGAATATATTTTAGCTCGATTTTTAAGTCGCATTTCTCAATTTCGATTTATTTGTGTAATTGCCGCTATTGGAATGTGCCTTGGTATGATGTTTTTAACTAAAACTGGACATAAAGGCTTTCAATTAGTTTATCAAGGTGGCGTAGCCGTTGAGGGCGTTGTTAGAAAGTGCAAGTAATTAGCCTAGACTAAAACACTAAAGCTTAAATTATTTAATCGTTGTCTTTTTTATTCTTTGTCTTCATGTTTACAAGTCGACTTACCAAAAGACTTTTTCCACTTTTTAATGTGCTCGGACGCTGCCATGTATTTCTAAAAGAACTCTTGTTTTTATCGGCATAAAGTTTTTCGTACCAGTAATTATTACAAAGAATTTTAGATACGTAATTGCGTGTTTCACGAAAAGGAATCAAATCCATAAATAAAAGCATGTTACTCACTGGATATCGCCTTTCCCACTCAACAACTCTATTAGGACCCGCATTATATGCAGCCAAAGCTTTTTCAACTGAACCAAATCGCTCTGTAAGCTGGGCCATATATTGAGCTCCTAATTTTATATTTTTTTCAGGACTATAAAGATTTGTATAGCGATTTCCAGATAAAACTCTTGCTGTGCTTGGAAGTATCTGCATTATCCCTCTAGCGTTGGCCGGAGAACGCGCCATCGGATTGAAACTACTCTCTTGTCGAGCGACCGATAAAAGCAAATAAGGATCAGTGCTTGCAGTTTGAGTGGCCTTTTGGAATTCACCAAAATAAGGTCTTGGAAAAAGCATTTCAAGTGTTTGTTTATTAAGAACATCAGGATTATCAGAAATTTGTTTGTTCAAAAAAACTAATGTTGTTCCAGTAGAAGAATGAGCTTCCTTTAATTGAGCCATATAAATAATATTTGCGGCTTTATATTCTTGTGGATAAGCCTTTGTAATCAACGAAGCAAAAGCTGGAGCCGCAGTTCTCTGCCCTAATAAATGCAAAGCCTCTAACCAATATATTCCCTCTTGAGCAGCTTTTGCTTTGGCATTTTTTTGAGAGGTTAAAAAGCGACTAGGTTTTAAATAGGGCTTTTTACTAAATAAGACAAAAGGATCTTCTCCACGATTTCTCCACACTTCTAAAGCATGAAAAGTCAGTGGATATTCTTCAGTCAACTCCCTCCAATAAAGCTCTCGTTCTCGAGTGCTTCCTGAAGTTAAGCCCGCCCAATAAAGTGCACGCCTACGCTCAAAAGTTTTTTTAGCTTGAACGGCCAACTGAAAAGCCTCTTTTGCACCAGATTCATTTCCCCAAGTTAATCGAAGTAGACCTTGTCGCAAATGAGTTGACTCATAAGCATAGTCAGTAGGTCTTAAACACTCAGAAGAATGCTCATACAGGCTTTCAATGGCCGCTTGTACTTTAGTACTGGGAAGAGACGTTTCTAACTTTCTTATAGCTGCCGCCGATAAATTTCTAGGGCATGAACGAGTGTCTGTAATTTTAGAAGTCCACGACAAAACTTCTTCTGGAGAATATCTCTCAAGCGAGCTTAAAAGTTGTTGATAATGAACTCTTTGAAGTAAAGAAAATTGATGGGGTTTGATTTTGATTTTTATTCTTGTTTTTAAAATACTTGAAGTACCAGGATTTTCGTAAGAGCTTGCCGCCAATTGAGCTTGCTTCACGTAATCACACATTTTTTTATTTTCAGAATAAAGTTGACCGCAAATCTGTCGCCAAGAAGACGCTTTTCTTAAAAGCCGGTCCATTTGCCAAACTTGACCGCGCAAACTCTTTTCATTTAATGCAAGTTTCGCAGCGACTTCATCAATTTTTAAATCTTTAACACTAGATTCAGCATCTTTAGGTATGTCTGGAGAATCATTTTCTTCAACGCTCTCAGCTGCAGCTTCAATAGCTTTCTCGTTTTGCTCTGATGTTAATTCCTGAACATCCTTTTCCTCTAAGTCCTCATCGGGTGGAGTTTTAAGTTCTGCAATTTGAGCCTCTTTTTCTTGCACCTTTTGAGTGTGCAATTCATGAGACGTGGTACAAGCCGCTAACAAAAGAAGAAAAAATATAGGCATAAACCCTATTGTAAGATGAATATGCCTCTAAACGATTGCCAAAAAACCGGACGTCAATTTGCTGGCTCTAAAAGTTTAAGCCTTCAAAGAATTCCTTATTACATTCAAAGCTGAACCTGCCTTAAACCACTCAATTTGCTCGGCGTTTAAGGTGTGCTTTAAATCAATATCTACAGTTTTGCCGTCGCTTTTTTTAAGCTTCAATTTAAGTAAGGAGCCCGGCTTGATTTCAGACAAGCCCAAAACACTTAAACGATCATCCTCAGCAACTTTGTTGTAATCTTCAGGATTTGCGAAAGTTAAAGGAAGGACTCCTTGCTTTTTCAAGTTAGTTTCATGGATTCGAGCGAAACTTCGAGTGATGACCGCTGCCGCCCCCAAGAAACGAGGTGACATGGCCGCGTGCTCTCTTGAAGAACCTTCTCCGTAATTTTCATCGCCAACTATAATCCATCTTTGATTTTTTGCTTTATAAGAACGGGCCGCCTGAGCTACTGCCTGTCCCTTTTCTCCGGTGAGTTGATTTTTCACTTTACCCATTTCATCAGTAAAAGCGTTGGTCGCAGTGAGTAACATATTGTCAGAAATTTTATCCAGATGTCCACGATACTTTAACCACTTTCCTGCTGGAGAAATGTGATCTGTAGTAGTTTTCCCTTTAGTCTTCATGAGAAGTGGAAGATCAGTAAAATCTTTTCCATCCCAAGCCGCAAATGGGCTTAAAATTTGCAAACGATCACTATCAGCCTTAACACTCACTTCTTTCTTAAAACGCTCAGCAGATGGGCCCGCAAAACCTGCATTTCCCTCTGCAAAACTTGATGGCAATTCAGGAGCCTCTGGTGCAGCCAGTTTTGTTTTTCCATTTGGGCCAACAAGCTCATCTGTCATGGGATTAAAATCTAATTTTCCAGCCAAACCTAAGGCCATGACAATATCCGGACTACTTATAAACGCTAAGGTTTCATTGTTAGAATCGTTTCGACCACGGAAATTTCTATTAAAAGAAGTTAAGATCGAATTTTTTTCACCTTGTTGAATATCATCACGCTTCCACTGTCCAATACAAGGACCACAGGCATTGGCCAAAACAGTTGCGCCAACATCTTCCAAAACCTTCATCTGACCATCACGCTTAATGGTTTCATAAATTTGATCAGAACCTGGTGAAACCAAAAATGGCTGAGGCATTTTAACACCAATCTTCATAGCCTGTTTAGCAATATGAGTGGCTCGACCAATATCCTCATACGAAGAATTTGTGCACGAACCGATTAATGCAGAAGAAAGTTTTGCAGGATATCCATTCTTAGCAATTTCTTCTTTGAATTTTGAAAGAGGGCGAGCCACGTCAGGACTATGAGGTCCCACAACATGGGGTTCGAGTTTATCCAAATCAATTTCAATAATTTCATCATAAAATTTCGATGGATCTTTTAAAACTTCAGGATCTGGAGTGACCACATCAAGATATGTGTTGGCTAATTTAGAAATAAAATCTCTTTTTGTTCTACCGAGATAAGCTTCCATGCGTTTGTCATAGGGAAACACAGAAGTTGTAGCACCAAGCTCTGCTCCCATATTGGTGATAGTCGCCTTACCCGTACAGCTTATAGATTCACAACCAGGTCCAAAATATTCAAGAATTTTATTTGTCCCGCCCTTGGTGGTGAGCAATCCGCAAATATAAAGAATAACATCTTTAGGAGAAGTCCAACCATTCAGCTTACCCTTCAAATGCACACCAACAAGCTTGGGCATTTTTACTTCCCAAGGAAATCCTGCCATAACATCAACGGCATCTGCTCCACCGACTCCAACTGCAATCATTCCCAAACCTCCAGCATTCGGAGTGTGAGAATCCGTGCCAATCATAAGAGAGGCTGGCATAGCGTAATTTTCAAGAACAACTTGGTGAATAATCCCAGCGCCAGGCTTCCAAAAACCCACACCATATCTTGCGCTCACAGAATCTAGGAAATCGTAAACTTCACGATTGCTATCAAGAGCCGTCTTCATATCTTTATCAGCGTTGACTCGTGCTTCGATTAAGTGATCACAATGAATTGAGGCGGGCACAACAGAGGATTTTCTTCCAGAAAGCATGAACTGAAGCATGGCCATTTGCGCAGTAGCATCTTGCATAGCCACTCGGTCAGGATTTAATAATAAATAACTTTTTCCCCTCTCAAGTTTTTCAACACCATCTAGGCTTTCCAAATGAGCAAAAAGAATTTTTTCAGTGAGTGTCAGGGGTCTCTTAAGTTTTTCTTTAACTTGCCTAATTTTATCGGCAGATTTTTTATATATTTTTTCGACAGATTCGGGGGTGTTTTCAATTTTTACTTGTGTATCGCTCATAGGCTGTCATCTTAGCGCAAAGTCCCCTAATTATTCCACAAAGGCAGAGTAAAAATAATGACTTATACACACTCCCCCCATGACACCCCAGAAGACCACTTAAACGTCCAAAATGTTGACATCAACTGCGCAAAAATTGGAAAAATGACAAGTATTTGCGCCTAGAAAGGCCTTATTTTTGATTTAAGCCCTGGCATTCCTTGCATTCTAATTTGCACTTATGTTGCGTGGAAAAAGCTTGCTGTTGTTATCACTATTAAGTGTTTTTGCCTGTGGAAGACATAAAAAATCCTCTTCAGACAATAGTTTACTTCGTTGGGAAGACGGATCTCAAATTCCTCTTCAATTTAATATTTCAGTACCCAACACTTACCAAAACTCCGTTAAAGACGCCGCCTCCCGACAAAATGATCTTATGAGAAAAACAGCCTTTTATTTTAAAGGATCTTCATTTCAAACAAATTCAAATTCAACAAGCTCAAAGGTTATAAGTGGCGATGGAGTGAATGGTATATACTTTACGGACTCTTCATTAGAAGCCACTGAAAGCAGCTCTCATCCCGACGCAATCACTTATACAGTGTCTATCGAAGGTAAAATAATCGAGTGTGACATTGTCTTTAAAAAATCATCCATACTATCTGCGAGCGATCAAGAAGGAACTCTTGAGGTCTTAGCCTTACATGAGTTGGGACACGCACTAGGACTGACTCACTCTGGAGATACCAAGAATATTATGTTTGAAAAAGTTGCACCTTCATTATTAAATTCTCCATTCACCAATGAATATTATTCTGAAATGCAAAAGCGTTACGAACTTAAATTATAAGTTCCGCCGCGCTGTGTGGTTGTCTACCCCTTAAAATCATGGGATCACCTAAAAAGGTGAGGTGGGACATGAATTTTTTGCTTCTGGGGTTTTTCTTTTTATTCTCCATCAACAATTTAAAATCTGAAGAGGGCCTCGAAGCAATCTACAACGATGAGCCAGGCGATTACGTTGAATTTAGAAAAGACTTTGAAAGCAAAATACCATTAATAGAAAATCACCTCAAAATTAGTAAAAACCTAAGTTTGACACCTATAAAATATTCTAGAAACCATGAAATTTCATTTGAAGATTGTTCTGCGATTTCAGAAAAAATTGAAAGAGCCTATTCTCAATCTCCTTTTAAATTCGAAGGAAGGGGTTTTACTTCATATTATTCGCTTTGTGTATTAGATGCTGGACTTCCAGAAGAGTACCAAAGTCATCAAGGCATGAAGTATTTTTTGGAAAATACACAGCAAAAAACTACGTTAGGTTTAATATCTACTTATAGTCTCATCATTGAGAAATCCTTAAACCTTTACCCCTATAATCCTAATAAAAGTATTGTTCTACTTAACGCCAACAACCAAATCATAGAAATCAGAAATGAAATTTATGAAATTAGTGATCAAGGGGCCTTTTTCAAATTACGATCTCGCAGCGTTGAAACTATCGACAATAATTCAAATTACTACTTTAAAAGTAACGATGAGCCGCATATTAAACGCCCTTGGAATATATACAAATTCACCTCATCAGACGGCACTATAAACGACGCCATTAAAACTGAGCGCTATAGAAGAGAAGACACAGGCATGGGTCATCAATGGATTGAAAGTAATTTCTATTCTTATTCTTCCAAAAAAGATTGGAAGAGTGTTTTTATGCCTCTATCTCTATCTTGGTTTGGAGCAAGATTTGAATATGAGTCAGGCTTTTATTCTATCTCTAAGTATCGTGATTTTTTAAGAAGCATAATATTTAATGGTAAAGAGGTGTGCGCCGAAGGAGATAGACGCGCCTTTAACAAATGGACTTATTACTTAGAACCCAATAGAAAAAGAAACGATTGCTTCAACAATTGGTAGTTCTATTTTTAGTCACTAAAATTTAAATTTCTTGCGTATGTCTTCCAAAGCTTTTTTGGCCGGCTCTGGCAGTTTTTGTTTTTCAATTTGCTTTTGAAGTTCTTCTCCAGCCTTTTTAACAACCTTTTGACCTTCTTCTGAATGAGCAAAATTCTTCAGCATTCTAGGTCCGAGAATTCCTACAGAATATCCAATGTCTGGTGAAGGATCGTTCATGAGCCCCTTAAATCTTAAGGGGATTTCAATCTGACCACTGGGCCCTTTTAATTCTTTTAATGGAACCACTTGCGGAGATAAAAATGCAGTTCCTATAAAATCCATTTGTCGATCAAAATTAACATTTCCACTGCCTAAAAATTTCATTTCCCCTAATCCAGCTTTTTCGGTAGCAAAAACAATATCTGTTTTATCGATTTTAATGTCCCTACCTTTTATAGTTGTCAGCAGCTGCATGGTTTTAAATTCGCCATTAAAGCTTTGCCCTTTGGTTTTATCAGCAGCAGGGTTTTGAACTTTTTTGGGAAGTTTCTCAAGTATTCCTGAAACCAACTTCACCACAGGAATACTTGTTCTTCCATTTTTAACCTCGCCCGACAATCCACCACTTAAATTTTGACTTAATTGAGACTTTCTTAAACCTTTCCCCTTAATAGAAAATTGGCCATTAATGTTTCCTGAAAGTTCATTTTTCCATGTAGGCATATGAACTTTAAGAGCCTCACCAATGGAAACTCCTTGAAGTTTGCTTGAAAAATCAAAACTTGGGAGCTTTGGATTTAAACCTAAGGCTCCATTCAATACGAATGAACCCTTATATCCATCAATACCTGTATTATTTATAGATAGAACTCGAGAAGCGTAATTGAGATTCAATCTTGCATTTTTAAACTCACCTTCAAGCATTCGCATGGAACGAGCTAAAATCTTTACATCGGCCCGAATTTTATTGAGCATGGGATTCTCTAAAGATTTCTCTAATTCCGGAGCCATTTTATCAAGCGTTTCGTCGAGTGGAGCCGTATTAACCACTTCGGCTGATTCAGATCCACTAGTTCCAGAACTCTGTGCCGCTTGAGCCGCTGATTGAGTTCCCATAAGTTCATCAACATTAAAACGATTAGATGTAATTTCTAGTTTTAGATTGGGAGCCTCAATTCCAGCAATTAATGCTTTAATAAGTAAATCAGAAGTTCCAACTTTCATTTTAATGGGGTCTACATTAACTATTGGATTGGCTGCATTTCCTGAAATTAAAATTTTAGCATCTAAATCACTCAATGGCGTAGATAGCTCAGGAGTTTTCCCAGTAACATTATTTAAGGTCATCTCCACATTTAAATTAGGAGTTTTTAGTGGGCCCACAGCATTTCCCTTCAATGAAAACTGACCCTTCAAATGATATTGAGCAACCATAGGAATAAATTTCTCTAAACTTGAAAGCTGAAGTTTGTTGGATTCCACATTAAAATTTAAAGAGGCATCAGTTTCACTCAGTGCGCGTTTCACATCCATTTTAGAGTTAACTTCTAAATCTCCAAATCGAAAGCTAAACTTTTTAATTTCAACATCAATATCTTCATATTTTTTTAAATTTCCATCTAAAGAAATGAGCATGGGAGTCTTTGCATCTTTAGAGAAAAGACCCGCCATTTTAAGTTCTAGAGCACTCAAATCATTTTCTAAATTAAAATCTACAAAATACTGACCCTTATCTGGCTTTACGGTGACCTGACCACGAGCCACCAAAGGACCAATCGCACTCAAAGCAGCAGTTTTATAATCCACGCTTGTATCAACACTTAATTGAATGGGGCTATTAAATCCCAAATCATTTAAAGTGAAATTTAAATCTTTCACTGTTGTGTGTTCATTTTTTGAAGCTCCCAATTTATAAAGACTTAGAAAGGCTTTATCGAGCACCAAAGTCATTTTAGCATTTTCTACACGCGACCTAAGAAACGAAGGCATAGATTGAAGAGGATCTCCCGAGACAGCCGCTTCGTTTGCATCAGGAGCAGCAACACTACTGCTTTCTGGAAGAGCTAAAAATTCAGTCAAATTAGTCTTACCCTGACTGTCAATTAATCGGATTTCTGCTTCACTTAGCAAAATGGTCAACCTGGGAGCCCATAAAAGCGAATAAAGCGGGATTTTGATCTCTATCTTTTTTGCTTGCGCCAATGTTTCGGAGTCGAAAGGTTTTGGAGCCATCGCCTTAAAACCATCTACAGTAATTTTGACAACTGGAAATGTGCTCAATGAAAACTTACCCAATTTAAGCTGACCCCTAAACTTTGTGGCCATTTGTTTTTCGACTGCAGGCCTGAATGAATCAACGCTAACAAACACTGGAATGAGCGACACAAGAATTGAAATTACAACGAGTATTGAACAAAAAACTATGAGAAATCTTTTCATTCGCACAGACTAACCGATCCATTTTTTATCCTCAATGCAACAACGTCAAATGACTCAATGGGTTACTTGGGGTCTATGATGAGTTCGAATTGCAAATCTGCTACCACGTGAGATTCTTAAGAGGTAAAATAAGAACTCTTATGTCGCTCAGAAAAAAATTTCTAGTCGTTCTTGGTGGTCTTCTAGGTATTTGTCTTTTGGTATTTACAATTGTTTACTTCACACTCACCAAGAGCCTTCCCAACGTTTCAACTCTTGAAAATTATGAACCCAATCTTGTGACTGTGGTTTACGATCGTGATGATAAAGTTATCGCACGATACTCTACAGAAAACCGCGTTGTAGTAACTGTAGAAACAATGCCTGATCTAGTAAAATACGCGTTCGTTGCAGCAGAAGATGACGAGTTTTTTCAACACAGTGGCATTAATCCTGTAGCCATACTTCGCGCCTTCATTAAAAATTTACGAGCTCGAAAATCAGGCCAAGGTGGATCAACAATCACACAGCAGGTTGCCAAAACTTTTTTTCTTTCTTCTGAAAAATCTTATGTTCGAAAAATAAAAGAAATGTTTCTGGCCTTTGAACTAGAAAACAAATTTCCAAAAGAAAAAATTCTTAATCTATATTTGAATCAAATTTTTCTAGGCCAAGGTGCTTACGGGGTTGAGGCTGCCGCTAAAACATATTTCGGGAAGAGCGCGCTTGAGCTCACCCTTCCTGAAGCTGCTATTCTTGCGGGCCTTCCTCGAGCTCCTTCGCGTGACAATCCTGCGGTCAATCCCAAAGGAGCGAAGGAAAAGCAAAAGTATGTGCTCAGACGTTTGCTTGAAATCAAAAAAATTAGCGACGCTGAATACGAAGAAGCCATTAATGCTCCTATCAATATTCACAACGCTAAATTTCAAGTCGAAACCGACGTCCCTTATTTTGCTGAACACGTTAGACGTTATATTCAAAAAAAATACGGAACAGAGGCTCTTTATACAGGTGGTTTAAAGGTTTACACCACCATGGATCACAACAAACAACTGACCGCTCAAAAGTCTTTAGATAAGGGTCTTGAGAATGTCGACAAACGTATGGGACTCAGAGCTCCTGAAATTTTCTTGTCCAAAGAAAGTGACAGAAAAGATTATTTAAGCAAACAACATCAGGCTCTCGTTGAAACTGAATTTGATTACAAAGTGCTCAATCCAGATGGTTCCATAGTTTTTCCCGTAAAAGAAAATGAAGACACCCCGATCAAAGAGGGAAAAATCTACAGCGGCGTTGTTATTGGAAAGAATGAACGAAGATCCAATATCATAGTTCAAATTGGAAATCGTAAGGGTGAAATTGCGCCTGCCGATTATAAATGGGCCTCCTACGCCAACCCCGAAGAAATCTATGCAAAAAAAATAATAAGAAATCCCTATAAAGAACTCAAAATAGGTCACGTCATTGAAGTCTCTCCAAAAAAAATTAGCGGAGATCAAATCACTCTAGCTCTCGAGCAAAGACCGCTAGTACAAGGAGCACTCCTCAGCTATTCCGTACCTCAAGGCGAGCTTTTGAGTATGGTTGGAGGCTATGATTTTTACACCACTCATTCTGAATTCAATCGAAGCACTCAAGCCGCCCGTCAGTCGGGATCAACTTTCAAACCCATTGTCTATGGCGCTGCCATCGAACAAGGATTAACTCCAGCCACAATCATTGTAGATGCACCTATCGTTTACAGTAGTACTAGTGAAAAAGATGAATTTGAGAAAACTTGGAAGCCCAACAACTTTGGTGAAAAATTCTATGGCGACACACGACTCAGAAATGCTTTAGCTCTTTCTCGAAACGTTCCTACGATTAAAGTTTTACAGCATGTTGGTGTTAAAACTGTTGTTGATTTTGCAAAAAAAATGGGAATCAGCGCTCAGCTTAATGAAGATCTTTCTTTAGCCTTAGGTAGTTCTGCAATTTCATTAGAAGAACTCATGAAACCTTGGGGCGTTTATGCCAACAAAGGAAAAAGACTCAACACTTTTTTTATTAGAAAAATTGAAGATCGCAATGCTGAAATTCTAGAACAACATGAAAATAAAGAACCCGAACAAGTCATTGATGAAAGAGTTAATTTTATTATAACCAGCCTTCTTCAATCTGTGGTGGAGTTTGGAACAGCTGCAGACGCTCAAGTCCTCGGCCGCCCAATTGCCGGAAAAACCGGAACTACCAACGACTATAAAGATACTCTATTTTTAGGTTTTACCCCTCAAATTCTCACTGGTGTTTGGGTAGGATTTGATGAAGACCGCCCCATCGGTAGAAATGAGACTGGAACAGTAGCTGCATTGCCTATCTGGTTGAGCTATATGAAAGAAGCCTTAAAAGACCTGCCCGAAGAAAATTTTGGGGTCCCCGAAGGAATTGTTCAAGTTCCGATTGATGGCGAAACAGGCGACGTACCCACAGAGAGAACCAAGAAGCGAATTACAGAGTATTTTATTGATGGAACCGCCCCAGGACAGAAAAAAGTCGACAGTTCCGGAACTCCTTCTGCCACAGGTGCCATCAATCGAACTATGGTCATAACAGGAAACAGTCAGAGCGACCGAAGCCAAAGCGACGAAAAGAACTCTGATGATGAAGACGTAAAGACAGATGACATGATGAGAGAGGAGTATTAAGAGAGACTTCTCTTTCTCAATAAAAGCTTAGAGCAAGATAAAAATAGATTTATGATTATATATAAGACCGACAAAGAAATCGAAGAAATGCGAGAGTCTTGCCAATTGGCGGCTTCTGTTTTGAAATTTATTGAACCCCACATCCAAGCCGGAATCACCACAAACGAAATCAATGATCTTTGCCACTCTTATATTTTAGAAAAGGGTGCCACACCGAGCCCCTTGAACTACAGAGGATTTCCCAAAAGTATATGCACATCTGTTAATCAGGTTGTTTGTCATGGAATTCCTAGTTCTTATCAATTGAGAGACGGAGACATTGTGGGAGTTGACGTCACCACTTTTTTTAAGGGATATCATGGCGATACCTGTAAAACTTTTAGTGTTGGCAAATGCTCGCGTTCAGCTCGAGAACTTCTAAAATCCGCCGAAGAAGCACTTTGGGTCGGAATTGAAGCCGCGAGAACAGGAACTCACTTAGGAGATATTGGAGCCGCTATACAAAAATTTGTAGAGGCCAAGGGCTATTCTGTTGTTAGAGAATATTGTGGCCATGGTATTGGTAAAAATTTTCACGAAGATCCTCACGTTGTACATTTTGGAAAAAAGGGCACAGGTCCACAATTAAAAGCTGGAATGGTTTTTACAATTGAACCTATGATCAACGCGGGAAAAGCCGACATTGTTTTATTGAAAGACAATTGGACCGTTGAAACTCAAGATAAAAAATTATCAGCGCAATTTGAACACACTGTTGCCATCACGAGCGATGGTTTAAAAATTCTCACTGAATTAGCTTAATTTTTTATTAAATTCTTCGACAACTTTTTCTTCAGACAATTTTCTTATAATCCAATAGTGAATTCCAACTAAGGCTATATTCATAATCCACGAAACAATTTTCATCATGCCGATTATTTTTTGTGCGTTTTCAGGAAAGGCGGCAGGGTTGGCCACTTGATTAATGAAAGTATTTTGGGAAATAACCCCTACTACAGATAAAACAATCCCAAGCCACAATAAAAAAACAGTGCCCTTTCTCGCCCATTCTTGTCTTTTGAGCAATCCCAATGAAATCATAAAAAACAGAATGGAAAAGAGAAAAAAAGATAAGAAAATATATTTAAAATATTTAATAATAAACAAGACTGTTGGAGGTAAATTGCCCATAAGCTGAGCTTGCAATTCAAAAAGATCCATTTGATCTTTCGGAACAAAGAAAAATAAAAGAATATTTTGAAACAAACTCACAATCACCATTAGGGCCGAAACGACTATTGAAAGCCACGCCAAATTAGTAACGAACTTTGATTTTTCTTGAGCAACTATATTTTGCATAACAATTCCCTTAAGTTGAATGACTTTTTATTTCCAAGGCTCCTACTTCAACTGGAATAAGCATCCACGCAAAAACATAGCCCATAATAAGACCACCCCCCATGAGAGAGAGGATCACATAAAACAAGCGCACAACACTAACATCCCAATCAAAATGCTTGGCAACAGCCATACACAATCCGCCGAGAAGGGCTCCTTTGCGTGCTCTAAAAAAAGTATCATTCACTGTTCTATTATCAAAATCAGGATTCTCTAAACTCGAGGGAACAATAAACCACGCTATCAAATAAGCTATCGAAACAATCCCAGTTAAAAAAGACATTCCAATAACGGCTAATCTAACTAAAGAAATAGGCCATCCTTTTTGAAGAGCTATTCCCGCACAAAAGCCAGAGATCATTTTATATTTATGGGATCGATATAATTTTTGATTCATAAATTAAATCGCTTCTATTGAAATAAATAAGTAAAGTCCATTCCAATCAACTTTGGATTTGAAGGATCCCAAGCCGGAGCCAAAATCCAATTTTGATGGAAGAGTCCCGCACCTTCTTCTTTAGAAGGAGCTTTATTGTTCGCAAGATCAAAGGTCATATAAAGAGCAGAGCCTATCATGGCCGCCCCCGCGCCTAGTGTGATATTTTTAACATGTTTATTGGGATTAGAATAAAAAGGGAGAGTTGAAAGCCCAATCACTCCACCCACCAAGCCCGCAACTAGAATTGTTCCGAAAGCGTCCTTGGCATCAAATGAAATTCCAGAATCTGCAGCATCAGCCTTTTCTTCAGTAGCTTGTGCCTTAAGCAATGGAGAAAAAGAAGACCCCAACATCACAATTAGGCTCAAAATAATTCGCAAACTTAAACTCAATTTCATAAGTCTGGAATTTAATTTAGATCTCCTTTGGAAAATCCGCAATAGTTTCAAAAGTATTCAGGCCCAAAAGTTCAAGAAATTCTTTTACTAAAGCGCCTTAACTCGCTTCAATCGACGCCGAAGCCAATTAAGCCCCAAAGATATACTTAGAAAAACTGCAATTGTGCTAGCAATGGCGTCATAGAGAGTGCTTCTGTATGCCGTAATCCCTAATAACATCGTAATTACATAAATTATCCAAACAGCTCTACGAGGACTCAAACCTATCTTCAAAAGAGTGTGATGAAGATGATGCTGGTCTGCTTTAAATATCTCTAAAAATCTATATTTAACTCGTTCTCGTCTTTTGAGAGGTTTATTCGGTGAATATTTTTTATTAATCACATCACGAGGCGCAAAAAATCTTCGAGAAACTGCCATAAGCGCGTCAATAATAGGAAGCGCTAAAACCAACGGTGGACCCAAAAGTACTATAGCGGCCGATCTTTTCACGTTTGCGGCTAAAGAAATACAAGCCAACATAAAACCTAAAAACAAAGAACCAGAATCTCCTAAAAATATTTTTGCAGGAGAGGAATTAAACAAAAGAAAACCCATACAAGCTCCCGCCATAGACAAGCAAAGATAAGCCACATTATTCAGTCCAAGAGCCTTAGCTATAAAAAAGATACTAAGACAAATAATCATCGACACACCCGAGGCTAGACCATCCAAGCCATCAATGAGATTAATGGCATTAGTAACAAAAACGATCCAAATAAGAGCTAAAATCCAAATACCAACACCATTAAGAGCCACAATTTGTCCCATGAAAGGATTAAAAGCGAAAGGAGAATTGGCACCAGCATAAATGGCCCAAAGACCGGCCACCAATTGAACACTAATTTTTTTTATAGCATCGGCACCATGAATATCGTCATAAATCCCCAATAGAAATATCAACAAAGAAGGACCAAAAAATACTTTTAGGCTCCCTAAAACAGCTTTTTCCTCAAAACCATGAGCCACCCACAAATAGAATAAATAACCCAACCAAGTGGCTATAAAAATACTCACTCCACCGAGTCGAGGTATTGGATATTTATGAACTTTACGATCGCCCGGATGATCAACCCAATTATAACGAAGACAAACGCGAATAATAAATGGAACCATTAAAACCACAAAGACAAAGCTAATAAAGCCGCTCAAAAGAGCAAAATTAAAGTTGATGGGCATGACTCTTTACATGTATTCAATAGCACAGGCAAAGATGTCAAAACTACAAAGAAAAGAACTCGCTCAATATTTCGACCATACCCTTCTTCGGGCCAACGCCAGACAATCAGAGATTGAAAAGCTTTGCGGGGAAGCTACAGACAACTCATTCTACTCTGTGTGCGTCAATCCTAAGTGGATTCCCCTTTGCTCAAAACTTCTCAAAAATAGCAGTGTATTGCCTATAACTGTAGTTGGCTTTCCACTGGGTGCCGACGGAACTTTAAGCAAAGCTTACACGGCTCGATGGGCCATAGATCAGGGGGCCAGAGAAATCGACATGGTTATTGATATTGGAGCTTGTTTAGACTCCTCATGGAATGAGGTTTCAAAAGATATATCTGAAATTGCAAATGTGTGCGAAAAACTTCCTCTCAAAGTTATTCTTGAAACATCTTATTTGAATGCCGAACAAATAAAAATGGCCTGCAAAGTTTCCGAAGAAGCAGGCGCTGCTTTTGTTAAAACTTCTACTGGATTCTCCGATGGGGGCGCTACAATTGAAGCCGTCTCATTAATGAAACAATGCGTAGACAATCGACTTGGTGTGAAAGCTAGCGGCGGCATTCGAAGTCTCGAGCAATGCTTGGCCTTTATCAATGCTGGAGCTACTCGAATTGGGAGTTCTTCAGGAGTTAAAATTCTTGGAGAATTAAAATGAAACCCTTTAAAAGAGTTGTCCTCTTAGTTTTAGACTCCGTAGGAATTGGTGAAGCTAAAGACGCCAAAGACTTTGGCGACGCCGGCTCTCATACTTTAGGACACATTGTAGAATGGTTTAAATCTCATTCTTATAATTTTGAGGCTCCTAATCTTTGTCGTTGGGGACTATCTGAAATTTTACCTCAATTAAAAAATTCTCAAATTCCAGCTCCACAGGCAGCTCACGGAATTATGATGGAAAGATCGCCCGGTAAAGACACAACCACGGGTCATTGGGAAATTGCTGGTTCACTTATCAAAAATCAATTTCCAACCTATCCTGATGGTTTTCCAGAAGATCTGCTCGACGAATGGGCGAAGGTCAATAATCTTAAAGGTTATCTTGGGAATAAATCGGCCTCTGGAACAGCCATAATAGATGAATATGGAGTGGAACATATTCAATCATCAAAACCTATCGTTTACACTTCCGCTGATAGCGTTTTACAAATTGCATGCTCTGAAGAAAGCTTTGGTCTCGAGCGACTCTACTCCATATGCCAATCGGCACGAAAATTTATGGATCCACTTCATATTGGTAGAGTTATTGCTAGACCCTTTATTGGAAGTCAGCCTGGAACCTTTAAAAGAACAGAACACAGAAAAGATTTTAGCATTCCTCCCCCGCCCAACAATATGCTCGATCTTATAGTTAAAAATAATAAGTTTGTTGCCGGAGTTGGAAAAATTAAAGACATCTTTGCCTATCGATCAGTCACCATGAGCAATCCTACGGGAAACAACGAAAAAACTTTTGAAGGTATCTTAAGCTTTCTCAAAGAAACTAAAAATCAATCCGGTTTAATATTTGCCAATCTTATAGACTTTGACATGCATTATGGTCATCGCAGAGACCCCAAGGGCTATGGTGATTGTATCCTAGCTTTTGATGCTAAAATCCCTCAACTTGAAGCCGCTCTTAATGAGGATGATTTAGTCATTATTACAGCTGACCATGGAAATGACCCCACTTATAAAGGCAACGACCATACTAGAGAAAATGTGCCTCTTTTGGTTTTTTCAAAAAGTCCAAATTTTTATCCAATTCACTTAGGAATTTTAAATGGCTTTGGTCATGTTGCGCGCCTTTGCTTAGACGCCTTAGGTCTAGAAAAAGAAACTCCACTCTTGGATTGTTATCCAGAAACGCACAACTTACTAAAACATCTCACGGGAACTCCTTCATGAAAACAAGCGCCGTCGATCTCATCAGAAAAAAACAACAACATGGAGAAATGACTTCGGATGAAATTCGAGATCTAGTTCAGGGTTTTTTAAGTGGAGATATTACAGATTATCAACTTACGGCATGGATTATGGCCGCCTATTTAAATGGTCTCAATAGAAACGAAACCATGGCCTTAACCCAAGAGATTAAAGCTTCAGGAGAATCCCTTCATTGGGAAGATCTTAAAAAGTCATTTCCTGCTCGAGCCCTTGCTGACAAACACTCTACAGGTGGCGTCGGCGATAAAGTTTCGCTTATTTTAGTACCACTGGCCGTTCATTTAGATCTCATAGTTCCCATGATGAGCGGTCGAGGACTTGGACACACAGGCGGTACCGTTGATAAACTTTATTCAATTCCCGGATTCGAAATGGATTTGAGTCCCGAAGAAAGACAACACGCTTTAAAAACAATTCACGCCTGTATGCTCTCGCAAACTGCCACGCTTTGCCCTGCAGACAAAAAACTTTACGCACTCCGAGACGTCACTGGATGCGTCGACAATATTCCTCTTATCACGGCCTCTATTGTTTCAAAAAAGTGGGCTGAAGGCGTCGACAACATCGTTTACGATGTAAAGTTTGGAGAAGGAGCTTTTATGAGCTCTTTTCAAGACGCTCAAAAATTAGCACGCTCCCTTGTAGACACTTCAAGAGATGTGGGACTTAAGGCTCGAGCCTGCATCACCAGAATGGAAGAGCCTCTAGGTGTGATGATCGGAAACGCACTTGAAGTTGAAGAAAGTCTCTGGATTTTAAAAAATGAATATCCTAGCGAACTTCATAAAAAGATTTCTCGCCCACTAAGAAATCTCTGCTGTGCTCTTGCCGCAAATATGGCCACCCTTTCTAACACGCGCAAAAATTACTCTGAGGCCTATGAAGAATGCCAAACATATTTAGATTCAAAATTGGGGTATGACTATTTTCTAAAATTATGCGAATTACAACGAGCCGAAAAAGAATGGTGGCTAAAGCTTCCTAAAGCCAATCAAGTTTTTGAGTATAAGTCTCCCAAAGCAGGTTTTATTAATAAAGTGCATTCACTTAAACTCGGTAAACTAGGCGTTGAAATTGGTATAGGGCGCCAAAAACAAGAAGATCGTATTGATCCCCGCATTGGATTTGAAATTCTAAGTTTTGTTGGTCAAAAAGTAAAAGAAGGCGACATCCTACTCAAAGCTCATCTTGCTCATGTGACTCAGTGGAAAAAAGTTCAACAGGCCCTTTCCGAAATCTTTTCTATTAGCGATGATAAGATTGAGGAGCCTGGGGAATTAGTCTGCGAAACCTTAAATTAAATAAAGCCCAAGTCGTCTTTTTAATTCTAATATTTTGGACTTGTATTCAACTTAGAATATTTTCAGTTTTTAATGATTTCTGGCTTGATGAGACATGGAGCATTGAAAGAATAAAACACATAAAAAGCCTATGGGGCGTTTTCACAGAAATTCATCACGACAATAATCATTATCTAAACAGTGGCTCACTTTATATACTTCTTAAACTAAATTTACTTCGCTTAGCCCGCTTGCCCTCTCTCATTTTCAGCATTCTCACTCTAGTTATAATTACATGGCACTTTAGAAAGGATAAGACTCAATTCCTATTTTCACTAATTATTTTTGGAGCCAACTTTCCCTTAATTCACTTTGGAACTGAAGCCAGAGGGTATTCATCACTGTTTTTTTTCTCTATTCTTTCATTTTTTTTAATAGACAAAATAGATCAAAGGAAAAAGACTTACTGGGCCCTCCAAATAAGTCAGTGTCTAGGTTTCTTATCTCATTTAAGCTTTTCCTCTATTGCACTCTCGTTAGGAATTAAATTCTTTATTAGAAAATTTAATGAAGAAAAAAATATCTACAAGAGCATATGGAAAACTATAAAGCTTGAGACTCCTTCTTTAGTCTTTGTAATCTTCCTTTATTTTATAAATATCAGACACATTAAAGTAGGAGGTGGTCCGCAAAGACCTATTCTTGGATTTTTAAACGACATGTCTGACTTATTTCTTTCAAGAAATCATTTATACGCTGTCTGCTTAGGATGCTTATATCTCGTGTTTTTATTCTTAAGCCACAAAAAGTGGGTGAGAAAAGGTTTTTGGCGTCTTGAAAACATCGTACTCGGAATTTTACTTTTCATAATCGTACCTTTATTTAATTTTATCTTTTCAACTTATTATTTTTCAAAATCACCTCCATTTCCAAGACACTTTATTGTAAGCTATATTTTCCTTCTAATTTTCTTCATACCAATTTTAGCGCAAGAATTTAATAAAAAACTCAACACTCGATTGGTCTGCGTTGTTTCTTTTATAGTGTTTTTTCTTTTTGCCAACTTTCAAAACTTTAAGGAATTCTATTCACATGGAAGAGGTGAATACAAAAAAGCCGTCGAATACATAAATAAAAATTCCAAAGGAAAAGACATTGTTATCACTTGCATAAATTTTAGAGATTGCTCTATGGCCAGTAACTACACTGGGCAATACGGTGATAAAACTAAACGATTTTTTATTGTTCCATATTCCGCACGCCGTCCAAAAGTTGAGGATCACTGGGCCATTAGGGCCTATATTTTTAATGGAGAAACATTGGCGTCAAGCTTAAGAATGTTTGACGGCTATACATTGAATTACGTTGCTGAATTTCCCAGTGCGCTATTTTCTGGGGCCACATGGGCACTATACAAAAACAACAACCCTGAATCATCGCAAAACAAACCATGAAAATAAATTGGAGATTTGGACTTATATTAGGTCTATTATTTTTAGTTCTACTTAGATTTCTTGCTGTGAGAGGCGATTTTTGGATTGATGAAATTTGGAGTTTTTCCAATATAGTCAAACTTGATAGCCTTGATAAGATTTTCACTTCAATTCGTATCGATAACAATCATTATTTAAATTCTATCATTTTATGGATTTTGTTTAAATTTAACCTACTGTCTTTAGCAAGAATTCCTGCGCTTTTGGCCTCTATTTCGTTACTTTTTTTTATTATAAACTCTCATTCAAAGGATAAAATTAAATTATTACTTAGCCTCATCTTAATGGGTCTCTCATTTCCACTCATTCACTTTGGAACTGAAGCCAGAGGCTATACTTATTTAGTGTTTTTCGCTTACTTAAGCCTTTCAAAATTTCAAAAGGAAACAAAGACTTCACGCAACTATTTTCTTTTCCATTCTTTTCAGATTTTTGGATTTCTGTCTCATTTAAGCTTTGCCTCAATGGCCCTCTCTATGGCCATTTGTTATTTCATCCGTCTAATGAACAAGGGACAAAACATCGTCCGAGCCTCACTAAATACAATAAGATTTGAAGCACCTACTTTGATTTTTTTAATTATTCTATATTTTATAGATCTTAGACATATAAAAATTGGTGGGGGCCCCAACAGAGCTCCACTAAAATTTCTTGGCGATCTATCTGATTTATATTTATCTAGAGAACTAGCACTCGCTATAAGTTTATTTCTTTTAACAATTTTACTCGTCTTGAAAAGTAAAGAATTTTTCACTCAAGCCGATTCTAAAACTCGTGAAAAAATATTTATCACCTTTTTAGTTTCTTTAATTTCTCCTGTATTTTCATACTTAGTTACAAAATATTATTTTTTAAACAACACTCCATACCCAAGATATTTCTTACTAGGTTATTTTATTTTTATTTATGTTTTGATTGATGCCTGTAAATTTCACTTTATGAGCCCGAAGCCATTTTCAAAAACATTAGTAAAAGCATTCTTACTTGTTTTTGCCATCTCTAATTTTTGGAATTATTCAATTTTTCTTAAATATGGGCGTGGTCAATACTCTAAAGCTATAAATTATATTGTGGACAATAGCCCCAACGACATAATCAATGTTGGAATAAAGAACAATCGCGATTTACGCCTTTTCAACTTTTACTCGGAAAGCCTGCATCCCTTTAACAAAATCTTCAATCCTTCCCTTATCGCAACTCCCTTAATAAAAGTTAAAGGTGATGATTGGTATATTGAAGGTCAAGTTTTTAAAGGCTTTGAAGAAAAGACAGAACTTTTAATTCCAGGAATAGGTGAATTTAAGCTTATCAAGACTTTTCCAAGCGCCCTATTCTCGGGATCAACTTGGATGCTCTACCGTAAAAGCTATGATAATCTTCAATAGATGAAATCTGCAGAATTCCTAATCCAATCTTATAAAAAATGGAATATTTCAGCCCCAGTTCTTCACACAGTTCTTGGGTCAGGCCTCAGCGAAGACTTAGACAAGGCCGTGAGTTCAGATTGGATTCTATCTGGAGAGCTAAGTTTTAAAGAGATTCCCGACTTCGCAACTTCAACAGTTTTAGGACATCCAGGTGTTTATAGGTTTTATAAAAATAAAAAATCTCAAAAGGTTATTTCCTTACAATTAGGGCGACTTCATGGATACGAAGGTTTGGACCCTCTTCAAGTGGCTCAAAGTGTCACCCAGATAAAGGATGCAGGAACTCAAAATTTTTTATTAACCAATGCCGCTGGTTCTTTGCAAAAAAAATTCAAACCTGGCTCCCTCATGATCATTGAAGACCAGGTTAATTTTACCGGAAAAAATCCTCTTGTTGGTAAAAATCCAAGCTTGGCTAACGGTACAGAAGCTGGTCCTCGCTTTCCTGACATGGTTTCTTTATATGACAAAGTTCTTTCGAAACGTCTCAAGAAATTATTATTAAAAAAATTTCAAGTTCATCAAGGAACCTACATTGGTGTTTTAGGTCCATCTTTTGAAACTCCCGCAGAGGTTAAACTATTTTCTAAGTGGGGCATGGGCGCCGTAGGAATGTCTACAGTTTGGGAAAGCATAGCCTTAAGACATCGAGGTGCTAACGTTATAGGTCTATCTATGCTTAGCAATTACGGCAGCGGACTTGTGAGTGGGAAGGCCCTTGACCACGTAGAAGTGCTTGCTCAGGGAAAAAAATCAGCTCGAAATTTACTTTCAAGCCTTTTCAAATTTTATGGGGAAATTAACAATGAACTTTGATCTCATTATAAACGCCGGGACAGTTTTAACATGCGATGATAACAATGCTTGGATATTAAAAAACAAAAGCATTGGAATCAGAGACGGTATTATCGAGGGAATTGCAGACACATCCTCTTCAAACTGGACTGCCAAAAATATTATTGATGCCACTAACAAATTAGTCATGCCAGGCCTTGTGAACGCCCACACTCATCTTCCCATGAATTTTTTCAGAGGACTCGCGGACGATTTACCCTTCCAAGAATGGCTTTTTCAATACATACTCCCACTTGAGGCTCGTTTAGTTTCTCCAGACTTTGTAAGAATGGGGACTGAGTTAGCGGCGCTAGAACTCATTAGCCTTGGAACCACAAGTATTTGTGACATGTATTATTTTGAGGACATTGTTGGAGATGTCCTAGACAAAGCCGGTCTTAGAGGATGCGTTGGCGAGTCTATAGCTGATTTCCCAATGCCCGATTGCAAAGACGCCCCTAAAAATAACTATAAAATTCTCGATAAAATGCGTGAGCGCTTTGCCAATCATCCAAGGATACGCACGGTTTTAGCTCCTCACGCGCCTTACAGCTGCTCGGATGAAACACTTAAAGAAGCCATGTCTTATGCTGAAAAATATAATTTGAATTTCACAATACACGTTTCAGAAACAAAACATGAAGTTGAAGAATGTATAAAAAAGTTTGGTAAAAGTCCCGTCAAAAGGCTACATGATCTTGGCTTTTTAAAACATAAAAGTATTTTTGCACATGGCGTTCATCTCGATGACGCCGACATAAAACTTATCGCTGATTCTAAAATTAGTATCGCTTATAATCCCGAAAGTAATATGAAGCTTGGATCGGGATCTTGCAGAGTTCCTGCTTTATTAAAACAAGGTGTCACTCTCGGAATTGGAACTGATTCAGTAGCTAGCAATAATGATTTAAACCTATTCAAAGAAATGGACACCGGAGCTAAACTTCAGAAGCTTGTCAATTCTGACAACACAGCACTTACAGCAAAAGAGTGCTTAAAAATGGCAACCTTCAAAGGCGCTGAAGCCCTTCATTTGGAAAAACTGGGGAAAATCAGGAATGGATATTTTGCCGATCTCATTGTGTTAGACATGAGGAAACCCTGGCTTGAACCTCAGCACGACATACTCGCTCAATTAGTCTATTCATGTAATGGTAGCGAAGTAGAAACTGTTATTTGTCATGGCAAAGTGCTCATGGAAAACAAAGAGCTTAAAACTCTTGACCAAAATAAAATATTTTCAAATGCTGCTTCGTATAGACAGAAGATGAATTTTTGACGCGAAATTTCCTTTTAAAATCGGGGATAATATTAGAATGTCCCTGAAATATTCTTGGTTGGCATTCTTATATTTTTTATTTTTAGCAACTCCAGTTATTTTTGCAAAAAAACTAGATCTTAGTTCAGATCAAATAAAACAAGAAAGCGTTCAAAACTTTTTGCGCCAACAAAACAAATTCAGAATCTTCATTGAATTCGCGAGTGGGAATGGTCATCAAAGCTCAAATATAAGACTCATGCACAGACTCAGAGAACTTGGATTCTCTGGAACATTCGAAATTATACTAGATGAAAGATTTAGTAATTCTTCAAAAATGGACGCTTTGCTACCTGGCTTCAAAACAGCGTTAATGAGCAAGAAAGGCGCCACACTTGACCCTATTGGAAAAGTAGAAATAGATACTTTAAATAATTTTAAAAATCGCCCCACCGAAAGCAATCCTCCCATAACCCTACTAGGATCTTACGATGCTAATATATCTAGAGAAGATTTTAGAGCTACAGACTTTATTCTTCTTCAGCCTATGAACTGGCAAGGTCCAAGAATGGTGATTCACAACGATCGCTCCATTGAACTTCAAGACCTGAATCAATCCATTCAATACTTAGGCATCTCTACCGATAGAGATTTATCGATGAGTCCCGAAGCCCTCTATTCAAAGGGTCTAAAAAAATTAAAGGGACAAAGAAGCCCTTTTAATAAAAATAAAATTGAAAATCTAGAGTGGCTTAAATCACATTTGAACGAATTCCATGTTCTAAGCACTTATTCCATGGACTTCACAGAAAACTATATTTCAAATTTTGAAAAAACAATTAAAGCACTACAAAAAGTCGCGCAAGACAAAGGTCTTCCACAAAAACCCATATTATTGCTTTCACTAGATAACTTCCAAGATATCCGTTTTGAAAAATTAAAATCTTTAGCTGAAAAATTAAATATTAATTTCAAAAGTATAAACCAACAAATTTCAAATTCTGATAAAAAGGCACTTAAGAATCCTAAAAACTCTATCAACTTAATTCAGGTAGGAGCACTTCCTTCAGAACTTTTTCACTCATTATTGTTAAGCTCAGACTTTCCAGTTTTCATAGAAGGGCAAAATGCTAAAGATTTTATGCTCAAACGGGGGCTTCCTTTTTTAAACACTCAAGGAAACACAGATATCGACTTAGCCAGCGCAGAAATCTCTCATTCGCTTTTAAACGAAAGTCCCGATAAGCCTAAATTCAGAAGACCAGATTGGTCTTTAGATTTTGATGATGTTTTTTTTCGCTCAACTCCGAATGAAACTGACATTGCCAAACTTTCAGATTTTTACAAAAAATCTCTTGCAAAAGATCCTAGTATTTATGAACGTTTTAGAAAATTTAAACAAAATCAACTGACCTATAAAAACGATCCTGTCTTAATTGCTTTTTGGAATTACATAAATTTAAGAGAGGACAAAGAGGCCTATCTTCCTAAAGAAGGACCTTCATTTCTTCATTTTTGCGAAGGAATTTTGAAGGCTTTAGCACGCCCTTTCCAGAGATTAGCTCCCTAAAATTGTTTTATAGCTGTCTAAAATCTAGACAGTTAAGTCATTTGCAGACCACATAAATACTTGAAAACATTGACTAAGATATGACCTTAACAATGGCACGTCGGTTGCTTTACCTATAATATGAGAAATTTTTTGGTGTTAATGACATGTGCCTTATTAGCCTTTGGAACAAGCTCTTGCGGAAAGAAAAAATCGACTTCAAATAACATTGTTCCAACTACTACAGTGGCCACTCCTCCACCTGTAATCAACCCTCAAGCAACCAACCCAAACTTATATTCTACAATGCCGCAAAATTATTGTGGTGCTTATCAAAGCAACATCATGAATCCTTACTCTGTTCAATACTCTTATGACCCAACTTATAGTGTTGATTGGTATTCTTACGGTGGCGTCTATTATTATTACTATCAAGGATATTATTGGTATTACGGAGATTGTAACAATCTTTATACTTATGCTCCAGTTTATTACTATGACTTAATTTATTACCCAAGCGTTTGCTACACTTGCCAAACAGCTTGCTACAGCACTCACTGCGGGACTGAACCGCCATACGTTGATCCTAATCCCGTTGACGATTACACACCTCCTTCTCACAATACTTGCACAGGAAAATACAACTCATTCTATAAATCTATAACCATGAATGCAGATTTATATAACAGTAAAGTTTATACGAAATATGTAGACCTTAACGAATCTCAAACCTACTACTTAGTTTTTGAAGGTAAATACACAGGCTCTAAACAAACCAACGAAAAAGCAGAAATTTGCGTGAATTCTGACTACGTAAAAACAGTGAAAGACTTAGACAACTCATCTTCGAACTCTGGCACTGGAAATATTTACACTAAACGTTGTTACATTGAGCTTTGCCTTAACAAGGGAAGCAATAAATTCCAGTTTCGTGGACGTTGGGACAGCCTTTACATGAATCGCTTTGAACTTACGACAAGCAAACCCAATCTTCCGAGCTGCGAATAATAAACTTATTATTTGGATTTTAGATACTAAAAAACTAGCTTTGTCTTAATAAGCAATCTCTCAACTCAACATCAGGTTGCTTGAGAGATTGGTCTCTATAACAAAGATAAAGTTTACTATGAAGAGCAGGAAACTTATTAGAATCTAAAGACTTCAAAGTTCCAGCTTTAATTTCTTCTTCACAAGTATGAAGGGGAAGCACACTTAAACCCGCTCCCGCATGAAGAAACGATTTAATGGCCTGAAAAGAATGAATGATATGGGCATATCGAAAACGTCGATCGATAAAAATTCCCAGATGCTCTAACCATCTTTGCACCCATGGATCGCATTCATCTGTTCGCCCATAACCTATCCAATCGAAAGATTCCCAAAATCTTTGAGGTCTATCTTTATCACTTAAAACTTTTCGAAACTTATCTATCAAATCAGCTCTTCCTACGGGCAAAAGTCTTTCTTCCATAAGAAGTTGAGACACGACCCTGGGTTCTTCAATTTTTTTTGGAGTTATGATCATAGACAATTGACCCGTAAGCAAACGATCTCTCATATCGTCGCCCTTACCGAACTCAAAGAAAAACCTAGCAGCTTTTTCCTTTTGAAAAAACGAAACTATCCGTGTTGTGAGCCAATATTCACCCACCCCCTGAACAGTTCCAATAAATAGCTTTGGACGCGAAACGCTTTCCTCATATTTTGTCTCAATTATTATTTTTTCAACTCGTTCGAGCTCAGGTAAAAGATTTTCAAAAAATACTTTTCCTCGTGCCGTCAACACGTTATTACGACCTTTTCTTTCAAAAAGTGCAAATCCCAAATGTTTTTCTAAATTATGAATTTGCAAAGTAACGGCAGGTTGAGAAATTTTAAGTTCTCGTGCGGCCTCAACAACCGAACCCGTTGAAGCCACAAAAGAAAATACTCTTAAACTCTGAAGAGAAAACTCAGAAAGTTCCTCTAAAAACATCGTTATTTATCCAGCCAAAGATCCTTTGAAGACGTTCTCCAAACCAAAGCTTCTCGACCCGCCCCAGTACCCACAGCCACAACCGGCACTTCAACATGCTTTTCAATGAACTGAATATAAGACTCTAGAGTTGGGCTAAGGCGATCACCTTCAACAACATTTTTCCATCCAGGAAAAGTTTTCCATTGTTTATCCACAAATACTTTAACATCACCTAAATCAGAAAGAATGTCAGACTTTGTTAAAACGATGGCAGTACAATCCGTTAATCTACATGCTAATTTCAATTCATCTAGATTCAACCAACCTACGCGGCGAGGTCTGCCAGTAGTGGCGCCATATTCACCACCTTTATCTCTAATTTTTTGACCTACCTCATTATCTTGCTCAGATGGCATCGGACCTCGACCCACACGTGTTAGATAAGCTTTAGCCACTCCAACAGTATGCCCAATTCTAGTTAATGGAAAAGGAGCGCCAACAGCTGCATATGCAGAGAGTGTATTGGATGAAGTTACAAACGGAAAAGCTCCGTGGTCTAAATCTAAAAGGATGCCTTGAGCACCTTCTAGAACACATTTACTTTTCTTTGAAACATCAAAAAATGGAGTCTCTTCATGAGTAATATAAGAACTCAATTCAACTTTTGCTTCTTCAGCAGCCGCTAAATTTTCCTTAAGAGAACTTTCTGGCAATCCTCTAGAGCGCAATATAGCATTGGCATAAGTACAAAGTTCACTTATTTTTTCTTGAAATCCAGCTTGCAATAAATCCCCAATACGAAGCCCAGAGCGATCTGTTTTAGTTGTATAAGTTGGGCCGATTCCTCTCTGAGTTGTGCCTATTCCTTTATCTGTCGATTCTTTAGCTTTATCTAATGCAATATGAAGGGGAAGAATAATGTGAGCACGAGAATCAATAAATAAACGACCTTTAAGAGACTCACTAGCCTCTTCTATTTCTTTAATTTCCTTGAGCAAAGCCTTGGGATCGACAACACATCCATTTCCAATAAAGTTTTTAACATTGGAATACATAACGCCTGAAGGAACACTATGCGTAACTAGCTTTTTACCATTAACTATTAGGGTATGACCTGCATTATTACCGCCATTGAATCGAATAACCCACTCGGCCTGGCTTGCTAAAAAATCAGTTATTTTACCTTTACCTTCATCTCCATATTGGAGACCCACTACGACAGGATGTTTCATACCCTTGTGTTTATAATGGAGAGAAGATGCCGTCTAGCAACTTTTTAAACTAAACACTTCCTTCGAGCTTAAGTTTAGAACGCAAGCGTAAAACAGCTTGTGTATGCAACTGAGAAACTCGACTTTCAGTGACCTCAAGAACTTCTCCAATTTCTTTTAGATTTAAATCATCGTAATAATAAAGAGAAAGAACCATTCTTTGCTTCTCAGGTAGCTCTTGTATAGCCACAGCCAACTGTTTCTTTAACTCATGCGAAGTCAACTGAGAGAGGGGATTTAACTCTGGAGAGGACTCCAGAACTGCCAACAAGCTTTTTTTATCGCCATTAGAAAAGCTTCCAACCTCATCAATGGAAATCAACGATACCGAAGAACAAAGACGCAACGTTTCCTGGTACTCGTCCAGCCCCATATTGAGCTCGGCAGCCACTTCTTTTTCAGAAGGCACTCTGCCCAATCGCTGTTCAAGTCGAGCAATTGTTCTTTCAATAATTTTAGTTTTCTCACGCATTGAACGAGGAATCCAATCCTGTGCTCGCAATTCATCTAAAATCGCGCCTCGAATTCGAAACTCAGCATAAGTTTTAAACTTATTATCTCGCTCAGGATCATATTTATCGATAGCATCCATTAAGCCAATAACCCCAGCACTCCACAAATCATCAAGTTCAATATTTGGGGGCAATCTCATTGAGATCTTTTGAGCAATAAACTTAACCAAAGAAGAATACTCAGTAATGATTTTCTTCTTTTGAACTGGGCTAAGCTTTCTTTTACTAGCCTTATATTTTCTTATGAGCGTATCACTCATGGCATCCCCCCCTCGATCATTGCATCGCCACCCATTCTGCAATTCTTCTCAGAATTATAAGAATTTAGATGCATGAGTTTTTCACAAATTCTCTCAATCGCCATTCCGAAACCTGAGCGTGGATAAGTGGCCTGTAAAGGCCGCTGCATTCGAACACACTCTTCCACTGCTTTGTCGTTGGGAATGTGTCCTAAAAAATCAATTGAAATATTTAAAAACTCTTGAGTCACATCCGTTAACTTTTTAAAATATTCCAATCCTTCATTAATAGTTTTAGTGTCGTTAATAAGCAGCTTGAACTTCTTTTCCTTCTTTTCTACAGCTAAAACTTTAATGAGCGCATAAGCATCCATGATAGCCGTTGGCTCAGGTCGAGAAATTACGACGATATCATGAGCATGAGTGTTAAAATTAAGAACATGAGAGCCAAGGCCCGGCGCGGTATCGTAAATAACAATATCATATTGAGACATCCCTTCATAAACTCGATCAAAAAGCACTCGCTGAGAAAACGGATCTAGTTCCAACAATTTTTTCACACCACAAGAACTAGGAATAAGATCAAATCCAAAGGCCGTTGTGTGGAAAATACTTTCTATCGGTTGATTCTTAAAGAGCACATCTTCAATCGTGCTCGTCACCTTTAGACCTAAAAGAATATTTGTATTAGCAAGACCAAAATCACCATCAATCAGAAGCGTGCGAAGACCTTTCACAGCAAAAGAACACGCAAGATTCACGGCTATATTTGTTTTACCAACGCCACCTTTACCACTTGTTATAGAAATAATTCTAGGATGAGAATCTTGCTGTTGCTTTGATTTCATCGCCCTTAATTTATCTGCCTGATCCAAACCAATTTCCTCCCCCAGAAACATTTACGATAAGATCTGCAACCCGCTCTTTTGTAGCCACTTCAATATCTTCAGGCACTCTTTGTCCCATTGTTAGATACGACAAGGGTTGATGACTTTGTATTCCAATGTTGTAGATATTTCCTAAACCTAATGTCTCATCAATTTTTGTAATCACGGTGTAGTTAGGTCTAAAAATTTCAAATCTTTGAACGATTTCTCTGGCATCTCTCACACTAGTGTTAGCTGCCATACAAAGATGAATTTCCATTTTATTTCCTTCGAGAGTGTCTCGAAGTTCTTCAAGTTTTTTTCTATCTCTAGGTCCATACCCAGCGGTATCAATCAAAACCACTTCATCTGGAGATAGATTTTCACTCATTCTCTGAAGACTTTCTAAGTTTGGGCAAACCTCTAAATGAAGTCGAAGTATATTGGCATAGGTTTGCAACTGCTCAACAGCTGCAATTTTAAATGTGTCTGTAGTCGCGAGTGTTACTTTTCTTTGGCTATTCAATACGAGTTCTGCAGCAATTTTTGCAATCGTTGTAGTTTTTCCAACTCCTGTAGGCCCTACAAATGTGATCATTCTAGGATTGGCAGGATTAAGAAGTCGCTCAGAGAGAGGCTTTGCAACTCTCAATCGCCCCATCAACAATCGAGCCAAATGAATTCTTAAAATACCCTCATCTTTAACTTGTTCGCGCACCATGATGTTACGTAGTTCATCACCTAAACTTTTTACTTGATCTTCTGTGATTCCACTTTCTATGAGCGTTGCTAAAAGTGCAGGCAAAATACCTTTTGAATTGAAAACTTTTTGTTGAACCTGTTGATTGATCTGAGCTCGATCATTCAAATAAGTTCCAGCTTGCTCTGCGGGCGTTTCATCATCTTCAATGTCGATGTATCTCTTTTGAGTGAGAGGACGACTCCCAGCCTGAGGTAAAGACACTCTAGGCTGAGACTGCGTAGGCTCCTGAAAAGCCGCCATCGCAGGATTAGGATTTTCAAGCTTTTGATAATTTCGGCTTAAGCGATTTCCTGTAAGCACGTCATAGGCCTTAGCCGCTCTGTTCGCTGGAATTGCTGATAATCCTTGTCTTTGAAGATCAGAAAGTTTTCTTTCAGCGAATTTCTTTTTTTCGAGAGCTTCAGGGCTAACGGCTGCCGTCACTTCAACAGATGACTTGTTCATCAATCCAAATGCAGATCTAATATTTTTTGTAGAAATTATTATGGCCTCAGGACCCAATTCTTTTTTTACTACCTTTAAAGCTTCGGCGAGCGTTGGTGCTTCAAATTTTTTTAATTCCATATTTTTTTATCCTTACGCAACTTCTACAGTTCCAACGGATCTCACTTGGAGACTCGGGTGAATTTCGTTATGAGAAATAACATTTACTTGTGGCAAAAATCTTTCCAGTAATCTTTTCACATGATGCCTAATCATTGGGGTCACAAGAATCACCGGAGTCACTCCTTCAGAACTCAGTTTATCAACCAATTGACTAAGTCTAGGTATAATTTGTTTGACTAATGACGGGTCGACAAGAAATTGGGTGCCCAAATTTTTGTCACCGACATGAACCGATCCAATTAACTTTTCTTCAATTTCCCTAGAGAAAGTCATTAATGGAAGTTGCCCTGATTCATCGATGAGCCTACCTGTAATCGTTCGCGCTAAGCGAACTCGTACTGATTCAGTAAGGAAATCAATATCTTTATTATCAATAGCTGCATCTCCAACAGCTTCAAGTATCAAGACTAGATCACGAACTGGAACTTGTTCTTTGATGAGATTTTTAATAATTCTCACAAACATACCTAGAGAAATTTCTTTAGGAATAACTTCTTCAACAACTTTAGGATGCGTTTTTTTGACGATTTCAAGAAGAGTTTGTATTTCTTGACGACCAATAAGCTCGAAAGAATATTGACGTATCACCTCAGTAATATGAGTCGCAATAACCGTTTGAAGATCGACAACGGTATATCCGGCCAATTGTGCCAATTCTCTATTCTTGTCAGTAATCCAAACAGCATCGAGATTAAACACTGGTTCTTTTGCGGGCAAACCATCGACCTTTTCAGCGTTACCGCCTGGATCCATCGCTAGATAATGATCAATCATTAACTCTCCGCGCCCCACTTCAATACCTTTTACATAAAGTAAGTATTCACCAGGTTTTAATTGTAAATTATCTCGAATATTAACAGGTGGAACCACAATTCCTTGCTCTTGAGCAAATTGCTTTCGAATTCCTTGTATTCTTTCTAGCAAATCACCACCTTGATTATTGTCTACTATTGAAATTAATCCATAACCGACTTCTAACTGAAGACCATCGACCACAGGAGTAGATTCTACTTTATCTCTACTCTCTAAAGCTTCACTGACCTGACTTTCACTCTTACGAAGTATTTCATTGGCTTTATGTGTTTTTAAAAGATAACCCAAAAATCCACTCATAGATGACAATACTGCAAAGGGAACAAATGCTCCTCGTAAAAATAAACCCATTCCAAGGAGAGCTCCTGAAAGTATGTAGAATATTTTTTCATTCATAAAAATTTGGTTTGAGAAATCCTGACCAAATGTTTCACCTGATGAAGAAGCTCTTGTGACTACAAGACCCGCAGCAGTAGAAATAATAAGAGCTGGAATTTGTGAGGCCAAACCATCACCCACCGTTAACAAAATATAGGTTTGAGCAGCGGTTCCTACATCTAAGCCCTTTTGTACTGTTCCAATAATGAGTCCTCCAACAATATTAACAACAGTAATTAAAATACCTGCAATTGCGTCACCACGAACGAATTTCGAAGCACCATCCATTGATCCATAAAAGTCAGCTTCTGCTTCTATTTCTTTTCGGCGCTTCTTTGCAGTTTCTTCATTAATAATTCCCGCATTCAAATCGGCATCTATGGCCATTTGTTTACCGGGTAAAGCATCCAAAGTGAATCGAGCTGCAACTTCAGACACGCGACCAGCACCTTTTGTGATTACAACAAAGTTGATAATCACAAGAATAACGAAAACCACGAAACCAACGACGTAGTTACCGCCTACAACAACTTCACCAAAACTTGAAATAATGGAACCAGCAGACGAAGCACCTTCATGACCATGAGTTAAAATCAGTCGGGTAGACGCAATGTTTAGAGAGAGTCGCAATAAAGTGGCCAATAGTAAAACCGTGGGAAATACAGAAAAGTCAAGTGGCTTTGCAGTGTACATGGAAATCAACAAAACTCCCAAGGAAGCCATGATAGAAGAAACAAGAAACAAATCCATCATGAATGGTGACATCGGAAGCACCATCATTAGAATAATTCCGATAACTACGATACTCACAAGAACATCAGCATTTCTTAACAAGAATTGAAATCGACCTAAGACACCATTCATGACTTAGCTCCTCCCCTGAGCCGATACACGTAGGCTAAAACTTCGGCCACTGCATTATAAAAATCTCGGCTAATAAAATGTCCAATTTTGAAGGCTTTATACAAAGCCCTTGCTAATGGAACGTTTTCAACACAAGGCACGCCTGCTTCACGCGCAATTTTTTTAATTCTCTCGGCCATAAAATCAGCACCTTTAGCAACGACTCTTGGGGCCGCCATGTTTTCCTTGTCATAAATTAGAGCAACAGCAATGTGAGTAGGATTGGTGATAACCACATCAGCCTTTTGAACAGCTGCAGTCATTCTTTTATTGGCTACTTGTCTTTGAACAGCCCTAATTCGAGCACGGATTTGAGGATCCCCTTCAACTTGCTTTCTTTCATCTCGAATTTCTTGTTTGGACATTTTTATCGATTTTTCATATCTCAACTTTTGATAGGTATAATCACCAATAGAAACAATAAGCATGGCCACACTTACAAACATAACAAGTCTAAAAACTTGCTTTCCTAAAAACGCAGTCGTTTGTTGTGGTTCTAATTCCCAGAAACCGGAAGATTTCCAAATCCATTCTTTCATAAAAATATAGAGAACTCCTGCTACAATCACAAATTTCACTATGGCTTTTAGAAGTTCAAAAATTGATTCCATACTAAAAAGACGGCCAAAGCCCTTAGAGGGATCTAGCCTCTCTAAATCAAACTCAAGTCTTTTTGTTGAAAAAACAAAACCCGTTTGAATCACGGAACTCATGAGTGATACAAAAAAACCAATCACAGCTACTGGAGCAAAAATAAATACGAACGCTTTTGTTGAATATATAAGAATTGCCTGAACTTTTTTTGGACTCCACTCTTCAGAGGCCATTCTAGACAAATCAGAAAGTAAATCTTGAATAAGCCAACCCATGTTTTTCAGAATCCATGTTGAAGAAAAATATAAAGTTATAACTAAGAAAAATAGTAATATGGACCCACTGAGTTCACGGCTTTGAAAAATCTGACCTTCTCTATGTAATTCATCACGCCTATGTTGGGTTGCTTCTTCCGTTTTATCGCCTTGATCGCCATCTGACTCAGCCATTCATCACCTTCCTAAAAACCTTAGCCACATCTCGATGCCGTCTTTTTGTGCAGAAAATAAAGAACCTAAAATATCTCCATACATTGGAGAAAAAACACTAAAGGCAAAAATACCAATTCCTAAAGTTAAAGGAACACTCACTGTCCAAAGGTTAATTTGAGGAATGAATTTTGAAAGAATTCCCATCGAAAATTGTAAAAACATTACGACAGCAAGCATGGGTCCCGCCAACTTCACCATCCAAAAAAAGAATTGTTGGCCCACTTGAATCCAAAGAGCAGAAGCTCGCGAACTGTCTGCCAACATTTGAAAAATGCTTTCCGTATTAATTTGATAAGAATCCGCTATGGCCCTTAATGACCACCATTGACCGCCAAGAGACAAATAAACCATCATGGCCAACCAATCATGGAAAATAGCCCAAGAACTTTGATGTTGATCCCCCATAGGATCCATCATCGCGCTCATGTTGAAACCCATCTGAAGACCTATCCATTCAGCAGAAGCTATACAACAATCATAAAAGGCTTTGGCGATGAGTCCCATTCCTGCGCCAACGAGCAATTCACGTATTACAAATAAAACAAGAAAGCCAGCTGAGGCCTTCATTTGAATAATTTCAACTGGAAAACTTGTTTTTGCTTTTTCTAATAAGGCGATTGAAAATAAAAAACACGCAGCTGCTTTCACCATGAACGGAATTCTCATAGAAGAAAAAAAAGGAAAAAATAGAAACAACGATGAAACGCGAACAGCCACACAAGCCAAAAGCCACATGTAGGCCATCAACTGTGCTTCGTTCATTCCCACGCTCACCTCAAATGCAATGCTATGTTTTCATAAAGATCCGTTGTAAAAGAAATCATAATTCTCAACATCCATGGACCCAGTATTAAAAGTGCTCCACCAATAGCTAAAATTTTAGGAATAAAACTTAATGTCGCTTCGTTTATTTGAGTCAGCGCTTGAAATATTGAAACCGCCAAACCCACAACCAACGCCACAAGCAAAAGTGGACCCCCAACTAGAATCATAGTTTGTAAAGTTTTTCTTGCAAGATCTAGTACCCAAAGGTCATCCACAATATTCCCCCCTGAAAATTATCCAAAACTTTTTACTATCGAACCCACGATTAACTGCCACCCATCTACAAGTACAAAAAGCATGAGTTTAAATGGCAACGAAATTATAACCGGCGGAAGCATCATCATTCCCATAGCCATAAGTACGGAAGCCACAACCATATCTAAGATAAGAAAGGGAAGATAAATAATAAATCCAATTTGAAATGAGGTTTTTAACTCTGATATTAAAAATGCAGGAACTAATGTTAAAAATGAAATATCTTCTTTTGCAGCAGCCTTTTCTTCGGTTAAGCTTGCCATAAGGTCGAGATCCTTGGGTCGAACGTGCTTTAACATAAAAGCTTTTACGGGCTCTTTGGCTTTTTCTAAACCTTCCATTTGAGTTATTTTTCCAGCTAAAAATGGCTGTAATGCGTTTTCATTAACTTGCTTAAGAGTTGGTCCCATAACTACAAAAGTTAAAAATAATGCCAAACCTACCAACAATTGATTAGGAGGCATGTTATTTGTTCCAAGTGCTTGTCTAAGAAAAGACAAAATAACAATAATTCTTGTAAAAGAAGTCATCATAATGAGAATAGCGGGTGCCAACGAAAGAACCGTTAACATCACTAAAACTTGAAGAACACCAACAACTTCCTTAGGAGATTGTGCGGATTTTAAACCGAGCTGAACAGAAGGAACCACCATTTGAGCCCAAGAACTGGTAGATATAAAACCCAATAATAATAAAAGAAGAAATCTTAACTTCATACCCGGGTCATATCCTTGAATTTTTGATTTATTTTTTCTCGAAACTTTTTTTCATTTTCGTGTGGCATGTGTTCGCTCAAACTTGAATTAAAATCAATGTTTCCAATCTCTTCATTAGCAGACGACTCGAGATCATCAAGCTCACAAAGCATTTGGATGTTTTGAGGAGAAACACCAAGCACTAAATTTTTTCCAAAACACTTAATTACATAAACAGTTTTTCCAGGGCCTAAATTACTAAACGCTAAAACGTCTATTGGTTTTCCACGAGCTTTTTTGGACTTTAATCCTAAAGAGCCTGTTTTTCCGGAAATTTTTTTAAATGCGAAAACTGTTGCTGCAAAGATAAGAAGAACCACTCCTAGCGCTATTGTCATTTTAAGTGCGGTTTGAAGACTTAAAGGATCCATATTTCTCCTAAGCTAATTTTTCAATTCGTTCGATGGGTGAGATAATATCAGTCAAACGAATACCAAATTTTTCGTTAACCACTACAACTTCACCGCGAGCCACTAGCTTATCGTTCACAAGAACTTCAAGAGGATCGCCCGCTAATTTGTTTAACTCTATTACAGATCCTTGACCTAGTTGTAGAAGATCATTGACAAGCATTTTGGTTCTTCCCAACTCAACGCTCACTCGTAATGGGATATCTAAAATTAAATCAAGCTTCGACGAACGTTCATCTTTTGCCGATTTTGCAGAAGCCTCATCTGCACCTTCTTCTACTTCTTTATTTTCTTCCGCTGACTCAGACATACTTCCTCCTATGTGAAATCTTCAAAATTTTGTTCACGATCTTCGTTAGTTTCTTTTTTCTTTAAAAATTCTTTGTTCTTGTTTTCTACAACTTGCGTAACTTGAATGGCCCGACTTCCACGACTCGCACCGAACAATCCCTTAAATCTTTGAACATCTTCTACTGCGACAGGTATTTCTGCACCTGCATCAGTACGTAAAGGAATAACGTCTCCAATTTTCAAGTTTAAAATTTGTCTAAGAGTGATCTCAGTACTTCCGAGCTCAACGGCCACCTTTAACTCGGTTTCTTCTAAATGCCGAACCATCATGTTGGCCCAGTAGTCATCGGTTTCAACAACTTCTTGCTGGAATCCACTAATAAGCTTTTGGCGAATGGGCTCTAAAGTTGCATAAGGAATAATAATTGAAAATGTTCCAGATGCATTTTCAAGCTCTACGGTTAACGTTGTCACAATAACAATATCTGATGGCGGAACAACACCCACAAATTGAGGGTTTGTCTCAGATCTTAAAAAATTGATTTTTACTGGAGTCACTGGGGCCCAAGCTTTTTCTAAGTCCTCTAAGGCTGCAGTGATAACTCTTTTTATGATACTCAATTCTATTTGAGTAAAATCTTTTCCCTCTAATTTGTTATAAGGCCTATCCGTGCCGCCAAGAAAACTGTCTATGAGCGCATATGCCAGTTTAGTTTCAATAACAACAATACCGGAACCTCGAAGTGATTCAAATCGAACCACACTCATACAACTAGGAAGAGGTAATGTATTAATAAATTCACCAAACTTCATGGTGTCAGTTGAGGCTATGCTCAAAGTTGCCAATTTTCTAAGCTGAGAAGAGAGCGTCATTCGATAGGCGCGAATAAAGCGTTCGTAAATAATGTCCAGCGTAGGCATTCGCCCACGAATAACTTTATCTTGTGACGTTAAATCATAGGTAACAATTGAAGTGTCTTCTTTAGTTCCAGACTTATTACCAACATCAACTTCTCCACCGACAACCGCATCTAAAAGTGCATCAACTTCTGTCTGCGAAAGTACCTGACTCATATCGGCTCCTTATTGAACTATAAAGTTAGTAAAATAAATGTCTTTAATTTCGCCCTTAGTTAAATAGCCATTTATTTTGTTTCTTATTTCTTCTCTCAAAAACTCGACACCATCTGCGGACATAATTTGTTCATAGCTTTTGCTAGATAATGTTATGACGATAAAGTCGCGAATTTTAGGTTTTAATTTATTAATTTCGTCTTTTACAAAGTCATTTGCAACTTCAATAGCGATATCCACTTTGGCGTAATGACTTCCTTCGTTGCCCGTTAAATTAACTGTGAAACTTTCCACAACAGCATTAGCCTCTGGAGCGGCTTCCTTTTTTTCACCTTCTCCATGTCCACCTTTTTCTCCATGCTCTCCTGCATGTTTTTCAGACATCGATTGTTCTTCGATATCTTTTAGAGAAATGCTATTGGATTGTTTCGACATGTTTAACCAAAACAATACAGCCACGACTAAAAGAACTACGGCGTTAACTATCAAAACAATAAAGACTAGCTTTTGCTGTTTTGCCTCACTGGCGCCATCATCTTTTAACTGTACCGCGGAATCTTCATTCTCCGACTGGTCTTCTTGTCCATCTTGTTGAGCTTGCTCGTCGGCCACAGACACCCCTCCAAGAGATTAAAAGCAATTCTCATGCCAGCTCAGAGATTTATCTGTAATAAAGTAGAATTAGTTTGGGCCTAAAATTAGAAAAAAATTCTGACGTTTTTTGCCACTCTTGTGACACCGTCAGAATAACAGCGATTCTTACGTCAAAATTTAGATCTATTTGCTAAAAATAAGTCACTAATGTGGCGGGGTGAGTTCAAAAATTGAACTCACCCCGCACTATTCAAATTTAGCGTTTAAGTGTCAAAATATCTTGCAACATTTCATCGCTAGTTGAAATGCTCTTAGAGTTAGCTTGGAAGTTTCTTTGCGTTTGAATCATTTTCACGAATTCTCCCGCAAGGTCAACGTTAGAACTTTCCAAACTGTTAGATACAACTTTTCCTCTACCAGCCAATCCCGCTTTACCAATCAAAGGCTGACCGGATTTTACTGCTTCTTTAAATCGGTTGGATCCTGTTTTATAGAGACCTTCATTGTTTTCAAAACGAGCCACAGCAAGTTCCGCAATAGGTCTAGTTTCCCCATTACTATAGGCACCTGAAACAGTTCCCGCTTCATCAATCGAAAAGTTTGTGAGAGTACCTGCCGCATAACCATCTTGAATTTGTTTGAAAACCTGACTGTCTGATCCATATTGAGTTGAACCCGACAAACCAGTTCCTCCTCTTGTTTGAATAGCATCTCCAAAGTTGAAGGTGATTTTTTGATTAGGTTGTGCACCTCTAAAATTTAAATTCGACATTGTTGTTTCGTCGACATTTAATTTACCATCAACTGTAAAACCTAATTTACCACTCGCAACCATTTGCTTAGTTCCAGGCTGTCCACCTGCAAGATCGTCACCCGAAGCAGTTGCATACCAATTCCACTGAGAATCATCACCTTTGTAAAAATACATTGTGAGACTTCTTGCAGTTCCAGTCGTGTCATACATTTTCACAGTAGTAGTATGATCCGCTTTGACATCGGCAGTTGCCAAATCAAATGCATTTGGATTTTTACCCTTTCTACTATCTAAATTTGCATTCATTGAAATCGTACTAGTTCCTTTGGCAGGAATTGAATTTGAAGAGAATACAACGTCTGTTAACTCAGCCGTTCTTTCACCAGTACCTGGGTTAATTCTATATCCTTGGACTCGACCACCATCTGAAGTTGTGAAACGTCCTTTTTCATCAAATCGAAAGGATCCGTCACGAGTATAGTTCACATCTCCGTTATCACTCTTAACGGTAAAGAAACCATCTCCGCTTATAGCTAAGTCAGAAGCTCGACCTGTATGCTGAATCACACCTTGAGTAAAAATTGGAGTAACCGCGTTTAACGACACCCCTCGACCAATCTGGTTACCACCCAAGGCTCCCTTTAAGTTCAAGGCAACAATATCTTGGAATTCACCACGGCTGGCCTTGAAACCAGTTGTACCAGCGTTTGCAATGTTATCACTTACAATACCCATAGCGATACCGGATGACGTGAGTCCCGATACGCCTGTAAACATACTACCTAAAATACTCATTTTTATGTCCTCCCCTGGACTTTTAAGAGCGGGGAAGAAAAGTTGCGTCTGTAATTCGGCAACTTTTGGCTTCGCGAAATGCGTCCAGCCTTTTTCCGCTCTTTAAAAACTAAATCATTATTGTGCTATCAATATTTGTGAATACGTTTTCCTTTAACGAACCCTTATCGATAGCTGTTATCACGGTGTTATTCTTAACACTGACAACAAATGCTCCTTTATCCGAAAGAATTAATGATTCCTTAGAACCCTTTTCTTGAGCTTTTTTTACAGCGTCTTGCATTTTTAAAAGATCATCTGAGCTCAGGTCAATTCCTCGCGACTCCATTCTCTTTACTGCATGCTGAGAAAAGCGAAGTTCATCGCCCATCTTATCAATGAGTAAATCAGAAAACGGTGAAGCCTTTTCGGGTCCCACTCCCTTTTGAGGCGAAACTTTTGTTAGATTCGACTCATTAATTTTTGGAATGGAAGGATTAATACCTATTTTATCTATTGGGCTCAATTGTGTACCTCCTTTCTCTTATTCTCTCTGACTTTATCTATAAAGTAGAGGGAGTAAGTCATTCAATTTTCTGTCGTCTAATGACGAGCTTACACTTGGGACTTCATTTTCCGTGCCAGACGATGTATTGGCGTCCTCCGACGTACTTACAGGCACTTGAGTCACAGGCTTAGTTTCAGCTTGCGCAACTTTAGTATCTTTTTTGTCCTCGGTTTTTGACTCCTTAATACTTTGCACATCATCAAGTGACACTCTTTGCTCACCCACCATTAAAAAGACTTTTCCTAAACCACTAGTAACTCCAGTAACTCGACCTTCAACACGAGTAGGCACGGAAACTTCGGCACCGGCAGGCGTCGCACCTTTAATTTTATATGTATAACGTCCGGTATCTGCTGGAAATCCACTATCAGCATAGCCATCCCAGCGAGTCTCAACTTCACCTTTATTGACGTGGCCCATAGGAATTTCTTTAACGGGATTTCCATTTCCATCTAAGATGGTAACTTTCACGTCGCGAAGTTCTTGATCTAAATTAAATTTAAGTGAGGTCACTTCATCTTTTTGATGAAATACACTCGCCTTTTCTGCAATCACATCTTTTCCAACAACTTGAAGAGCTGCCAAATGAGAATTATTTTGGTTGGCAATCATTTTCTCCATGTTTTTATTCATAGAAACTTGTTGTTCCAATTGCGACATTAACGTTAACTGCTGAGCAAATTGTTCATTCTTTACGGGATTAAAAGGATCCTGGTTTTTCATTTGTTCAAAAAGCATACGCATGAAGGCTTCTTTATCCATTTCTGTTTTTGGCTTCGCCCCAAACGTTTCACTTTTATCAACCACTCCAGCCATTCTGTTGAGCTGTTGGCCCATTGAGAGTTCGCTGATATTGTCGCCCATACTTATCTCCTATTGAGTGGCGGAGCCAGTAGCCTCCGCCCCTCGTTTACATTACGCAGACTGCTTTTCTTTCCAAAGCTTTTCCCACTTACCCATGGCCTCTTCTCTAGATCCTTCTCGGTCGAAACTTTCGCCCATTAACATGGTCGAATGTTTTTCAGGATTGTGGCCTGAATTGTTTGACGAAGAAGAAAATTCTTTTCCTGATCCCGTAGAAATATCGACTGAATCAGATGCAGAGTGAGTCATAAAATCTAATCGATCAGCACTAGTTTCAACTTTATGATGTTTAGAAATATCTAAAGTTGAAATTTTCTCATTCAAACTAGTATCGGAACTATTTGATAGGGAATTCGAGTGCTTTGCTTCAAAGGTGATACTTGTCTTCGTTTGTCGATTTAACGTTTGACTTAATATATCCTTTTGCTCTGATAACATTTTTAGAGTTTCTGGCTTTTCAACTTTAATATCCACACTCATTGATTTACCGTCTTTTTTTACAGTAATTTCTATCGAACCTAGCTCTGAAGGATGAAGATCTATTTTCATCTGGCCACCACCGCTAGCTTTCAATAAATCAACATGATGAGAAACAAAGTTAATGGCATCTGAACTAATCCGCTTATCACTCGAAGTTCCTACGGCGCTTTTATCTTTTAATAAATCGCCTGCCTTCAATGAAAGTGCAGCTGCTGAAACACCCGCAGCGCTAGCCGGACTTTGCTCTAACAAAAAGTCAGCTCCACTCTGAACTGTATTCTTTGCTTTAGCATGACCAGAGAAAGACTCTTTTAAGTTGTCTACGATTTGATTTTTTGAATCAGCTTGAAAGCTACTATGAGTTAAAGGTGAAGAGATATTACGATCGTCAATAGACGACTTAACTCTTTCCAATCCTTTAGTATTTAAAGCTGAAAATCCATCCTTTTTCTCATCTCCCTTATTCAAAAGCTTTTTATCGCTAGAGTCTTTGGGAAGAATCTCTGCAGACAATTCGCCAGACAAAGCAAGTCCGCCTGTTGATTCCAATGGTTTCGTGAAATCACTCGACAAGGAACTCACTCGAGCTTGGTTTATAATAGCCTGCTCTCCTGGAGACACCTTAGCCTTTTCTACAACAATGCTTTTAATATCACCGTTTTGAAGCGCCAAAGTCCAAGACTCTACTTTTAGAGGTTCTTGATGAGCGTTTGAAGATAAACTTTTTGGGTCGCTTAGCAACTCTAAATTTAAACTAGAAACATCAACGGGTTTACTCGTGAACACATTTAGATTTTCATTTTTTAAAGGATTAGATTCTTCTATTGAAGCTCTGTTAAGAAATGAGGCGGAGTCAAGCATGACCCCCGACCCCCATTGTTGCTTTAACTTTAACAACTCAGAATCTTTTTGAGATTCTACTTCATGAGAAACAATCTCTTCTAAATTTCCCGATTGAGCATCTGGAATACTCATATCTTCTACCATCGACAATAAATCCACAAAGCCTTCTTCTGGCTCTGAAAGTCCCGGCAGATTCGCCCCCTGTGATAAAGGTCCAGCGATTGGGCTTCCAAAAAAACTTGAGCTTCCGCCCGTCATAAGCATTTGTCCAAAATCGTTCATTTATTATTTCCTCCTTTCTGTAAACTTCAATTGTATGAAGGGTTTCTTTCATGGAGAAACCTGCCCTGCTGGAACTTTTCCTGTCTCAGGTCCAGCGCTCGACGCATCTACTGGTTTGCGTCTAGCAATCTGAGTTGAAAGAGCTGTGGCACGATCAGGAGTTAAATTCTCCAAAATTCCTGCCACAGTTTTTTCTTTTAAGTTTTTTAAAATACTCACGGCCACGTCATCTTCCATGTTTGTAATAATAGCGGCCGCCTTTTTGGGTTGTATTTTTTCAAAAGTTTTTAATAATTTCGCCTTCGTATCTTCAGCAAGTTTCTGATCTTCTTTTTTACTTTTTTCTAATTTGGCTTGTATTTCTAATAACTCGTCAATTCTTGATTTAATTTTCGCTTCTTCGATTTTTAATCTCTCAGACTCATCTTTAATTCGCTGCTCTTGTTCATTAAGTTCAATCTCTTTTCTCTTTAATGCTTCACTCATTTCTCGACTTAAAGGAACATCATTCTTGATACCAGCAACTTCCCTTGATTCGTCTTTTTTAACACGTGAATCTTTTGAAGCATAAGTTTGAATAGTATGAAATATAGCGAGGCCCAAAACTGCACATAAAAAGCCAACAATAACAAAAGACCATTGTGCTTTTAACTTCGTTTCCATCGTTCTACGACCCATCCGTCTATTTGCTTTCTCTCTCGTTTTTTTTCTTCAAAATCAAAAATTTCCTTTTGCTTTTCTTTTAAATTCTCAACAACTTTCAACTCTCTGTGCAAATGTTCAACCCATCTTCTATGCCGCTCTACTTCTTTTGATATTTTCTCAATCTCTGCATTTATTAAGCTCATTTTAACTGTTTCAGTCTTAACAATCTCAGAAAATAGTTTGACGAGTCCTATTTCGTGGGGATTTTTAGAAATAAACGTCAACATTTCTTCACGTTGCTTTACACATTCATTGAGTTTATTTTTTGACAAAAGTAATTCGGAATTTAAAGCTGAGGATTCTTTCTGCGCTTTTGTTAGAACGTCTTTCCTGTACTTCCTTAAAAATTCAAGTCGAAACTTAAAATTAGCCACGGAATACAGCCTCAAAAGAAGTTAATGTGTTTTCTAGCGTAACGTCTTCGTCAATTTTTTGCTTCAGATTGGCAATAACTTTTGGATAAATTTCAATGGCTCGATCAAGATTAGGATTGTTCCCCTTCCTATAACCACCAATATTTATCAAATCTTCAGCACTTTTATATATTTCTAGTGTCTCTCGAATTTGAGCGTTCAGCGCAAGCTCTCTCTCATTCAAAAGAAGTTTATTTAATCTTGAAATGCTATTGAGGACGTCTATAGCAGGATAAAAGTTTCTTGCGGCCAACTCTCTCGAGAGTACGACGTGACCATCAAGAATAGACTTAACGGCATCGGCCAAAGGATCGTCAAAATCATTGCTTTCAACAAGTACAGTATACAACCCTGTAATTGACCCCGATCTTTTCTTGGCTCCCGCCCTTTCAAGAAATCTAGGTAATTGATTAAAAACAGATGGCGTGTAACCTTTTGTTGTTGGTGGTTCGCCTGATGCTAATCCAATTTCACGTAGGGCCATACCAAAACGAGTCACGGAATCCATCATGAGCAAAACATTTTTTCCCTGATCTCGAAAATACTCAGCAATTGTTGTGGCTACGTAAGCACCTCTCACTCGTAATACAGGAGATTGATCGCTGGTAACTGCAACTACTATAGATTTTTTCATACCCTCTGGACCCAGGTCTTTTTCTAAGAATTCTGTAACTTCACGACCACGCTCACCGATAAGTGCAATGACGTTTATGTCGGCACTAGAGTGCTTTGCGATCATACCCATGAGTACGGATTTTCCTACCCCAGAAGCAGCCATAATAGCTAATCTCTGGCCTAAACCGACTGGAATAGTGGAATCAATTGATCTAATTCCTGTCACAAATCTTTCTGATATATTTCGTCTATCCGTTGGAGCTAACGCCTCTCTTTGAACAGGTCGAAGTTCACTTTCAGATTCGGGACCTCTAGTTCCTTGGGGCAAAATTCTTCCCTGACCATCCAAAAGTTTTCCAATCATCCAAGGTCCCACTGCAACAGAAGAAGTTCCCTTCACCAATTCAATTCGAGCCCCCATAGTTATTCCTAGAGTAGAATCTGTGGGCATCAACAAAGCTATACTATCTTTAAAACCAATTATTTCTGCTTCAATCTTTCCTTTAATGGGGTGATAAATATAACAAATGCCGCCAACGCTTGCTCCCGGCAAAGTTCCTTCAACTATAGGACCAATAATTTTAGAAACTCGTCCACTTTCATTATATAAATTTGTGTAGTCCAATCCTCGAAAATTTTCTTTCAAAGAAAAATTAAACCCTGAATTTGTATCGCTCAAGTTTTTTCTGCCTGTCTTTTAAGAACTTCTTTTTTAAGCAAATTCACTTTTTCAGATATTAAAGCTGAAATTTCACCGTTCACGCACTCCACAACAATGGCTCCATGAGGCAACTTCGCATCAACCTCAAAATGAATTCGACCGGCTCGAGCTGTTCTTGATTGAACAACTTCTTTTATAGAAGGAATAATTTCAACCAAGTGCTTAGGCACTTTTATAGTTGCATCGTCATCTTTGGAAATTCTTTCAAGAATTTCTGAGATTGTTCCAGAAAGAATAGTTGGGTTTTTTTCAATTTCAGAAGCAATAACGATTTCGGCAATCTTGAAGGCTATGTCTATAAGTTCAACTTCATATTTGCTTGATAACCCTAAAATAGCCTGGTCGATTCTCGATACAAAATCCGCTACCAACTCTGTATTCTTTAATATTTTTTCTTTTTCTTCGGTGTAGGCTTTTTCAGTTCCAGCTTTCAATCCATCTTCATAACCTTTTTTTTCGGCCTCGGATTGAACTCTATTAATAATGGAATCAACTTCTTTTTTTACTTTTTCATTAAAACGACGAAGTTCGTCGTCTTCCATTGAAAGTTGATTGGATACCATTTCCGATAAATGAAAATTTCCAGAACTCATCGTTCTTTCGGGGTTAAAATTGCTTCTTAATTCAGTATATGATTTTAAATTTGTACCTTTAATAGGCGTGAGCTTATAAGTTTCGATGCTCGCATTTTTAGGAACTAAAGATCCCGCTTCATTAGACGAGTCCATCACCCTCTCCTCCGCGCTCAATCATCAATTTGCCTTCTTCTTCAAGTCTTCGAGCAATGGCAACGATTTGCTGTTGTGCGCCCTCGACATCGGAGATACGAACTGGCCCCATAGTTTCCAAGTCTCCACGAATCATATCCGCCGCACGCTTCGACATGTTTCTGTAGATTTTGTTACGAACTTCTTCGGGAGCAGATTTCAATGCCTTGAGAAGAATATCGTTATTAACTTCCTTCAAGACTAGGCCCATGCCTTTATCATCAATTTTAACAAGATCTTCAAAGACGAACATGAGCTTACGAATTTCTTCAGCCAATATTGGATCTTTTTCTTCAACTTTAGTCATGATGCTTTGCTCGGTTGTTTTATCCATCATGTTGAACATTTCAGCTACAGGTTCAACTCCACCAATTTGAGTTGTTTCCATTGTACCCATGGTGGCTAGTCCAGTTTTTAAGACGTCGTCGACTTGTTCCAAAAGATCTGGACTAATGTAATCCAAATTGGCCATACGAAGCACAACTTCGCCCTGCACTTCTTCTTGAAGTCTTTTTAAAACATCCGTTCTTTTTTCTATGGGTAAGTGAGCCACAATAAGTGCAATTGTTTGTGGATGTTCGTTTCTTAAATAGTTGGCCAGAGTCCGAGTATCCACCATTTCTAGAGCTTCTAACGTTCGCTGTTGAGCGGCCGCACCAGTAGCGGCACCGAAAATAAGTTTAGCGCGATCCTCACCCAAACTGGCTACAAGTGAATCCTTATTATAATCCTCACCAAATATGATTTCGTCTTCTTCAGACAACGCCTTATAAAACTCCATCATAACTTCCTTGATGGTTTCAACTGATGCCTTTTTAGTTTTACCCATTAATGAAACAATTCGACGAATATCATTGTCTCGTAAATGAGCTAATATTTTTGAAGTCGCCACCGGCCCCAGTGCATTCAGCAATAGAGCGGCTCTTTCGGGTCCAATTTGCGGCGCATATGTATTTTTTGCTTTTTTAGGTGCTGCCATATAAAAATCTACCGCCTCTTACTTTTCTTAGCTTGACTCATTAAATCTGCTTGAACGATCCAATCGGTAATAATTTGAGCTGCTTTTCCAGGGGTGATGTCCACCAAAGATATAAGCTTCTCTTTAAGCAATTCACTTTCCGCTTTTTCCATGTCCACTTTTTCTTCAAGCAATGGCAAACTTGCCAAACCAGGAAGTGCATTCGTGGTAACGTCTTGAATTTGCTCTAGCTCCTCAACTGTTTTAGGAAGAATTTTCTCAACTTTAGTACTGGAGAGTCCCGTAACCCAACGAATGAAGGGTCTGATTACAAATCCAAAGAATAAGAAAATAAACAGAGCAATAGTGCCATAACGAATTAAAGTATAAATAAGTTCACGACGCTCTCTTTGAGCTACAATTTCATCAGCTTTTTGAAAATCTTCGGTAGCAAATGCTGCACTTTCAATAGTCACTAAATCTCTACCCTCTACAAAACCAACTGCGCCTTGAACTAATTTGAGAATTTGAGTTCTTTTTCCTTCATCAATAGGCTTAGAAGTCATGACTCCTTTAGAGTCTTTAACCATTTCACTTTTTAATAAAACAGCTACAGTAAGACGCTTCACACCACCGAGAGCTTTTTCTTTTTGTAATACTTTTTTCGAAACTTCATATTCAGAACGGTCTGAAGTTTTCACAACAGATTGAGCAGTGCTTGGCGCTGCCGGCGCCTCTGGTGCGGCTCCTGGTAATGCCGCCGCAACTCCGGCAGGAGCAGGCCCTTGCTCAGGGCGCTTAGCTTCCATATTACTATCTTGTTTGTTTTGAACTTTTAAAGCTGATTGCTCAGGGTCATAAAGTGTTTCTTGTTCTTTTAGTGGATCAAAATCCAACTCTGCATTTACACGCGCAATTACATTTCCCTGACCATACATTTTAGAAAGCATGGTCTCAATTCGCTCTTCTAATGATTTTTCAACATTCTTTTCTCTTTCAGCAAGAGTGGAGCTTAAGGCTGACATCTCTGAACCCGTAGTGCTTAAAGAGCGACCTGTGCTATCAACAACTGTCACTCTGTTGGCGCGCAATCCTTCAACAGAAAAGGCCACTAGATTTTGTATTCCTTTAACTTCATCCTTATTTATATCTGCACCTGGATGAAGCTCAATAACTACACTGGCCTTAGGTTCTTCAGACGTTTCTAAAAAAGAAGTTTTTGGAGGCATGGATATATGAACAGTACTTTTTCTAACAGCCCTAAGAGTGCTGATAGTTCTTGTTAATTCACCCTGAAGAGCACGAACATAATTAATTCTTTGAACGTAACTAGAAGTTCCAAAACTTTCTTTATCAAAAATTTCTAAACCTGGCTTGTTTCCTGCCGGCATACCTTGAATGGCGAGCTTCATAAGAGTTTGTTGTACAAACTCAGGGGGAATAGAAACTGTTTTTCCTTCTTGAGAAACCAAATATGGAATTCTCTCTTGTTGAAGAAATTTCACAAGTGCTATGGAATTTTCGGGTTGAAGATCATTATAAAGCGGAGTGTAGGATTTCTCTCCTACCCACGCTCCAAACATAAGTAAACAACCACCAATCACAACCAAGAGAGCGAAAACTCCCGATTTTTTAGAAACGGAAAGCTTCGACCACTGTAAACCAAAATCTCTTATAGCTTCAACAATTGAATTCCACATAAATCAAACCTGCATCCTCATAATTTCTTGATAGGCCTCTACGATTTTTCCTCGAACGGCACTTAATGTTTTAAGAGAGACCTCAGCCTTTTCCATGCTGATTAAAACATCGTGCAAATTAACGTCTTTACCTGCAGCAAAATCCATGGCCGCTTTGTCTGCAGCCATCAAAGTTTCATTTGTTTCACCAATAGCGCTTTCCAATGTGTCTTTAAAACTTGGACCAGCATCTGATTTTTGAATGTCTTCAAGTTGTGAATTCTCAATTTTATTGAGTCGCGATTCTTGAAGTTTGCTCCAAGTATCTCGACCATAAAGATCAATCATTCCAAATTCGCTCATGATTATTTACCAATCTCTAAGGCTTTTAAAGCCATTTGTTTTGTTGTTTGAAAAACATTGACATCATTTTGATAAGCTCGCTCTGCAGAAATCATATTGGCTGATTCTGTAACTGGATTCACGTTAGGCATAGCGACATACCCGTCCTTATTCGCCATAGGATGCTCGGGTTTGTAAACTAAAAGCGGCTCGCTATCATCTTCCTTAATATCTGCAACTCGAACTTCAGTATGAGGATGTTGCACTCGATCCAAAACTTCAGTGAATTCAGCTTCCATAGGAACGCTTTCTAAAATAACGTCTTGGCGTCTGTAAGGGCCTTCGCCATCAGCCCGTTTTGCCGAATTAGCATTAGCCAAATTGCTTGCAATTGCATTCAACCGTGTTCTCTCAGCGGTCAACGCTGATCCGATAACATCCATGGTTCTAAAAACATCCATTATCGAGCGCCTCCTTCACTAAGAACATATTTTTGCAAAGCAATTTTCTTATTGATCAATTGAATAGCTGTTTGATAGCCAATTGTGTTTTTAGCAATTTCCGACATTTCTTTGTCAACGTTTACTGTATTTCCATCTCCGTTAGCTTTGGCTAATGGATCTTCATAAATTTGACCTGTCACCTTTTCTACAGCCTCTCGAACTAAATCTTGACGACGCACTAAAGGTTCATCAGCGTGATCATAGTCAGACAAAGCTTCACGAAGACTTTCTTCAAAATCAATTTTTCTTGAATGATATCCAGGCACATTGGCATTTGAAATATTGGATGCGTGGATAGAATGTGACAATGAACGCATGTCAAGATTACGCTGTAGAGCCAAGATAGTGGCATCAAAAGTCATGATCTTCTCCCCGCTTATTAATTAAAGCAGGAATTGTGCCAGGATAATCGTCAAAGCATTTGCCTATAAAACTTTGACACTAATTCAATAAATTGTTCAAAAATTATTCTCTGATTTAGAAAGCTTAGCCCAAAGACTTTCAGGTTCACTTTCTATAGCCTCTTTAAAGCTCTTAATAGCCAAATCGTTATTGCCCATCTTTCTCAATAGTTTAGCTTTTTGATAAGAAATCATAGCTCTGCTGAAACTTTGTTTACCGTTGAGACTAAGCAAATAATCATAAACTAAAAGTGCTTTATCATTTTGAGAGTTTCTCTCTCGAGAATTAGCTAGGGCCAATAAAACATCCGCGGGGGGTTTGTCACTCATTTTGTCGCCAGCGATCCACACACCAGCCGTAGATTCTAAAATATTTGATCTTTCATTGGTCTTTTTTAACTTTTCCAAAATCTTTTCCCATGAAAGTAAATCATCCCAACTCAGTGAATATTTCTCATGAATTTTTTTCCAAGCTTCATTGGCCTTATTGTAGTTTTCTTGAGACATATATAAAGGAATACTCAACCTTAGAAACTTCTCACTTTCATTGTTTAACTGAGATAGGTTTTTTTGAACTTCATTAATAGACAACTTCTTTTCAGCATACAAACGTGAGCCTATCCTGACGCCTAATTCAAACCAAGAATCATTATCAACATCAAACGGGCGCTGAGCTTTTCTATTAATTCTCTCTCGTAATTTTTCAGACTGCTTCCAAGAAGACATGGCCTCACCCCAAAGACCTTGATCCGCAAAGGCTTTGGATAGCTGCCACAATAACTCAGGACGAGTGCTTTTCCATAAGGAATTTCTTTGTTTTCTTTCATAAGTCTCAACAACTTCCTTATATTTTGAATTTTCATTTAACGACTTTAAATAACCATGAAGAGCGGTCACATAGTATTCAAAATTCCACGCAGACAAATAATCACTACTCTCCACTTTGTTTGAAGCTTCAAGAGCTTCCATAACCTGTAATGAAATTCCTTTTTCCATTAATGGTTTTGCCCAAAGCAATTTTCCATAAACCGTGAGATTTTCTTTTGAAAAAAATTCAGACCCCTCTAATTTCGAACTAGATGAAAAGATTCTTTCTACTGCATTTATCTTTTTAGGTATTCTTTTCTCGGGAGTTTCCGATAATTCTATGGCCGCTTTTTTTGCCTCACACAAGCGTGCCCCAATTGTGTTTTCTCGTTTAAAAGAGCATTCAGAAAGTGTTCCTATAATTTTTGATTTTTCAGCACCAACTCTTTCGAGCAATTCTGCAATCTTAAACAGGGCCAAGGACACATATTTATGATTTCCGTTTGTAAAAACAAAAGCTCTGTAATCTCTTAGCGCTGAAGATTCCATACCCATAAAATAGTAAGCCTGAGCTCTATTGAGCAAAACTTCTGGATATTTTGTAATTTCCTTTGGATACCAAGAACCCTCAAATAAAAACTTACCCGTACCAGGTAACTTTTGAAGAGCATCAGAATAACTTACAACAGCTTCTTTCCATTTTCTCTGACTGGAATAAATATCGCCTTGCCGAAACAAACTTGCAGAAATGTATTCTTTATCGTAAATCTTTTTTCCTGAGCTTCCTTCTCTAGAACTAATAAAATTTTGAAAAATCTCATTAGCTTCATTAAATACTTTCATAGAAAAGTAAACTTCGCCCTTTAGATAATCTAATCGTTCAGAAATTTCAGGAGCCCAGCTAAACTTCTCTGCCCATACAAGAAATTCAGCAAGCTGAACAAACGAACCTCTTTCACTACTTTTACGAATGTATTCTTCAAAACTGTATAGAAGATAATCTTCATCTTCTACACCCTTTCGCATAACCTTCCTCAGCCCCTTAGACCAAGTATTTAAACCATAATTTATTTGCTCTTCATTCTTAAGTTCTTCTCCTACTTTGATAGCTAGGAACCCCTCGAGAGCAACAAGATAAGGATCATCATCTCTTAAAAGATGTCCGACTTTACTTTTCTTGGTAATAATAAAAGCTTGCTGAGCTCTCAGCCAATCTTTTCTTTCAATAAGTATTTTTAAATAGTTCATGGCCTCGGCAAGTATTTTATTTTCTCGGCCACCCGTTTTTGTATATAATTTTGGCTTAAACTCTTTTTGGTATAATTTTATTGGAAATACAAAAACCGGATAATCCATTACGGGAATCTCAAGCGATTTTCTTTCAATCAATTCATCACTAAGTCCAAAATCTTTTTCTTTATCTTTAGCTCTATATTTATTTAGCTCTGGACTATTAATGTCTATAGATGATCCAGAAGCACCAAGAATTTGCTTCCAACTCATCTCATCTTTAAAATCATCCTTTTCTAAGATTTCTTTAGCTACAATTTTAATGTTTGAATTTAAAGCTTTCTCTTTTTTAACTTTGGGCAATGAAAACCAATGATCAACAATTATTAATCCGCCAAATTCAATTGGCAAAAATTGCATAGGCTTTTCTTGCAAATAAGAAACTCTCAACTCAAAACTATTATTAGCCCCTAGGTTTCCAACAATTGAACATGGAGCACCATTAATGCCTTTTAATGACTCCAAAACATCATTATCCTTAGACCAATCCGACGGAATTTTTTTGAATTTAATTACTAAATCTTGAGTTTTGCGCTCACCACACATAGATCCATGCAGTTGATCCTTTTCTACAGAAATTTCAGGACTTTCTTCAATCTTTCCCTTAAGTCGAAAAAGACCCCCTGTTTTTTGCAAAGTAAAATCTGCATAAGTATTTGAAAACAAAGCGCAAAGCATAAAAATCAAGGTCGGGGACTTAATTATTGACGCGATGTGCCGATACGCTATATGTGAGACAAAAAACCTTAAATAAGAGTCGCTTAAAGCAGAGCGCCTTTGATTCAAACGCGCTACTTTTTGAGGCCCTTTTAAAGGATAATTTTTCAACAAAAACTTCTTTAAAATTAGTTCTCCCATACCTTGAATCTATCGTAACATCACTTGAAAAGGTGGGCTACCTTTCAGGAAATGCTCTCGTTCCTTCAAAATTTTTTGATTGGATGAATACGTCAAAAGAATGGCAACACATCAATCGTATTCGACTCCAAAAGGCCAAAAGTCCCTTTCGACTTGAATACTATCTTCTTAGATCATTGCTTAGATTTATTGAAAACAACTCACTCTCCAACAAAAGCAAGATCAATAGCAATACGAACGAAGAAGCTTTAGTGAATCAAATTTTAATTAAATTCGAAAATAATCTCAGTGAAATCCTAGATGAATCTTCCAGTAAGATTATGAATCTTTACTTTGAAGGACTCACACCTAACGAAGTGTCTTTGCTGACTGGTGTTTCCCTTTCCGAAATTCAAAATATTATTTTTGAAAGCAAAGATAGCCTTAAAAATAATCTCGGAGAAAGGATGAAGAAAAATGTCTCCTAGTGATAAAAATTTTCTCTCAAGAGACTTCGACCTCCTTTTTGAGGAATTTTTATTTAATGAGCTTAGCGAAAATTTTCGCAATCAACTTTTGTCAGAAACCCTAAAAACAAAAAAGTTAATCACACTTGTTTCAACCATGTATCAGGCCCTTCGTGAAGAAAAAAACCCTCGAAAGAAAAGGAAAAGAGTATGAGCCAACTAAAGCAAGCCGCACTTAGAGAATCACTAATGTCTTTAGTCTCATTAAGAGAGAGTATGAACATACTAATAAAAGATCTGTTTTGGGTAGATAAAGCAGAAACCAAAACATGGCTCCTAACTTTATCTTCTCATTCTCAGGACTTTTCTGAACAACTAAAAAATATCGGACTTAAATGGAGCCCTCAGCAACTTCAAGCCACACTTAGTTTTTTAACTGAAATTGACAATAAAAGCTTACACCTACTCCAGTGGAGAGATTTTGGAATCCTTTTATACTTTTATTTAGCAGACTCTAAAAAGGCTGAGTTTATGGGTAAAAAACTTGTAGCCTTAGATGAACTTTCTAGAAAATGCTGGCTTTGCCCTCAAGAATTCAACTCAATTCATGCCGAAAAAATTCTATTATTTGTAAACCAAATTCAAACTTCTTTAGCCAATCAACACCCTATTTTTGAGAGAAGAAACGAAAAACCCAAACTATCTGTAGGATAGTTTGGGTTCCAAAGCTTTGTTGCGATTTAAAACTATTTATCGCTATTCAAACCCCTTCTAAGAAAAGCTGGTATTTCCAAATCTTCTCCCGAGCTGTTTTTAAAACCTAAATCTTGCGCGATTTTCTTGGCTTGAATTAAAAAGTCTATGCGTTCCTTATCGCTTTCTTCAACATCCAAAAAGGGCTCTTCAATTTGTGGCTCTTTTTTAAACGAAACAGCGTCCTTTTGAGAACTAACCCAATGAGATTCAACACCCTTGGCTTGATGTTCAGGGGGATTATAAACAGGTGCGGGTGTTGGTACAGGTGAAACCGCTACTGCCTGAGGAGCCACATAAACTTCGGGAGCTCTTTGCACTTCAGGTTGAGGAATAGAAAAACTCTCTTGCTGTTGAGGCGCTTGTTGCACTGGAGCAGCATAAACTGGCTCTGGCTTTTTCACTTCCTCAACAAAATGAGCTCTTGGAGCTGATACTTGATAAGATTTTTCTTCTTCTTTTCTTTTTACGTTTTGCTCAAATCCTGTGGCAATCACTGTGACTTTAACAGCATCACCAATTTGATTCGAAAATACGCTACCAAAAATAACTTCAGCTTCTTTATCCGCTTCTTCTGTCACCAATGAAACCGCTTCATTAATTTCATGAAGTGTTAAATTATCAGGACCAGTTATGTTTATAATAATTCCTGTAGCCCCTCTAATACTGACATCCTCTAATAACGGACTAGAGATAGCCATATGAGCAGCTTGTAATGCACGATTTTCACCTTGAGCTATACCAGTACCCATTAAAGCAAGACCGCGTGCTTTCATAACAGTTCTAACATCTGCAAAGTCTAGATTTATGTGACCCGAAATATTAATCAAATCACTCAAACCTTGAACAGCATTTAACAAAACTTCATCGGCTCTCGAAAACGCTTGTAATACAGTGGTGTTTTTATCAACGATTGAAAGCAATCTCTGATTTGGAATCTGAATAAGAGTATCAACATTTTCTTTTAAGAGATTCAATCCGCCTTCAGCAACTCTCATTCTTTTAGGAGCTTCAAATAAAAACGGTTTAGTAACTACCGCTACCGTAAGCGCTCCCATTTCTCTTGCAATTTGTGCAATCACAGGAGCCGCACCAGTTCCAGTACCACCGCCCATTCCAGCCGTAATAAAGACCATGTCGGCACCATCAATAGCAGCCACTAAATCATCGCGACTTTCCATTGCAGCACTTCGACCCACATCAGGATTGGCTCCTGCGCCTAATCCTTTAGTCAACTTAGTACCTAATTGAATTTTTCTTTGTGCGAGCGATGAAGCCAAGGCTTGACGATCTGTATTGGCCGTACAAAACTCGACCCCCTTCAATCCGCCTCTCACCATGGCGTTGATAGCATTACAACCACCGCCACCGATTCCAAAAACTTTAATTTTGGCTCCGAGGACATCTTCAAAACTAGCGACGCTAATTTCTTCAGGTGCTTCCTCTTTTTTTTCAATGTTTTCTACTATGATGTTTTCTTCTTCTATTGGCTCAAATCCCATAAACCCCTCCCAGGTCGTTCATGAAAATAAATTTCCAAATAAATCCTTCATTTGTTTTTTCATTCTCAATACTGTTGTCGTTTGTGCTAAAGGCAAGCGTCCAAAGTTTTGTTTATCTTCAGCCGCCCATTTCAATAATCCCACTCCCGTAGAGTAAACAGGTGATGACACTCGATCATAAAATCCTGTAACCCCAGTTGGGTAAGCCAACTTAACAGGCAAATCAAAAATAAATTCAGCTAATTCAACAGCTCCCCGAAGTAATGTTCCTCCGCCAGTGAGCACAACTCCACCAGCAAGTAACTCTGAGCAGCCGCTAGCAATAATCTCTCTATTTATAAATTGAAAGATTTCTTCAAGACGAGGTTCAATAATTTCTCCAATAATTTTCTTTTCAACCACTCTTGGAGGTCGACCACCTACACTTGGAACTTCAATGGTCTCAACTGGATCCACCATGCTTTTTAATGCAAAACCATGTTCTTTTTTTATTCTTTCGGCTTCAAAGGGAGGAGTTCGCAATCCAATCGCTAAATCTTGAGTAATATGCTGTCCACCCACAGGCATGATACAAGAATGAACAATACATCCATTATGAAATACTGCGAGATCTGTAGTTCCACCGCCAATATCGACTAATGCCACACCAAGATCACTTTCGTCTCTAGAAAGTACAGCTCGAGCAGAAGCTAGCGGCTGAAGAACTAATGAAGTCACACTCAATCCAGTTTTTTCGCAACATCTGACGATGTTTTGAATTGCGCTTTGAGCTGCAGTAACAATGTGAACTTTTGCCTCGAGCCGAGTTCCCATCATTCCTAAGGGATTACGAATTCCGTCTTGATCATCAATTTTGAATTCTTGCGGAAGCACATGAAGAGCTGTTCGATCAGAAGGAATCGCCACAGCCCTGGCTGCGTCTATGACTCGATTCAGATCTTCTTTTTGAATTTCTTTACCTTTAATTCCAACAACTCCGCTAGAATTAAATCCTTTTATATGAGCTCCTGCAACACCAACAACCGCGCGCTCAATAGGAACACCAGCCATCAACTCAGCATCTTGAACAGCCTTTCGAATGCTTTCGACTGTCTCTTCAATATTTACAACAATACCTTTTTTGATACCGTTCGAGGCGGCCTGTCCTAATCCTAGTATTTTAAGAGATTCACCGCCGGAAGCTGACTCAGATTTTTCAACACGACCGACTACAGCACAAACCTTTGTAGTGCCCAGATCCAGGCCAACTACGTATTCGTCATCTCTCATGGCCGACCCCCCTCGCGGTGCACTATCTCTTTTAAATTTAAATCATTTTTAGGATTTTGCAATTTTGAAGGAGCCTTCACTACAACGCGACTGTTATACGTTGCATCGAGGGCCGCGGCACGCATATCCCTCTGTTTTAGATATTCAAGAGATTTTAGAGTCCTGCTCCAAGCACTAGAATAGGATTCAAAACCAAGCTCAACAAGAGTTCCATTAGTCAACTTAGCCTGCAATCCCAGCTCCCGATCCCAAGATAGACTTTGAATTCTCAATGAAATATCCAGATTCTGATTAATATTCTTCTCAGACCCCAACCAAGAAACAACTTTAACAAGACTGGCATCGTCTTCAAAATTCTCAAGAAGTGGCCACAAACCCCTATCTTCACTAACTTCGGAAAACAGGACTCCCTTGGCATCAATAAAGAATTCATTTTTATCTTTTTTCAAAATGGCCACTGGCGTTCGTAAGTGCGGATGAATTTGTATTCCTGAAGGCCACTTCTTTGTAATAACGAGATCATCAATTTGTTTTATCGATAAGAGCTTTAACTCAATATCATTTAAAGAGAGCGCAAAGAGGTTTCTTCCAAGTTGAGTAGCCATCTGCTTGAGTATTAGACCTTTGACCACAGTGTTTTCGGTTAATACTTCAACATTAGACAATTGAAATAGGGTTTGCCGCGTATAATACCATCCCCCCAATAACAGTAAAAATGAAAGAATAAACAGAGCTCGTATTTTTACGGCTGATTTTTTCATTTTTTCTCCTGGCGTTTTATAGACGACAGAAGAAGCTCCTCAACAAAATCATCGTACGACAATCCACTGGCCGCCGCAGCCTTTGGAACAAGCGACGTTTCAGTCATTCCAGGTAGAGTGTTCATTTCTAAAATGTGAAAACTATTATCATCACATAACAAAACATCCATTCTACAAAAATCTTTATTCTCCAAAACAACAAAAGCTCTTTCAGCACAAGCTTGGATATCTTTTGCAACGGCGGCATCCACAGGAGCCGGGCAAAGATATTCCGTAAATCCCTTTGTGTACTTATGTTGAAAATCATAAAACTGACTTTTAGGACGAATTTCTACTATTGGAAGAGCCTTGCCTTTGAACAAAGTCACGGTCAATTCACGCCCTTTAATCCAATCTTCAACGACTAATCTATTGTCATAAGTTAGAGCTTCATCACAAGTTTTTTTAAAGGCAGCGACTGGGTCCGAATGTTCCTCAGGTATAAATCGATAAGTTCCAATAGTTGAACCTTGACGAGAGGCTTTAATGAATTTTTGGTGTCCCACTATCCAGTTTTTATTTTTAGGTTGAGACACAAACGTAGCAACTTCATCTTGAGAATAAAAATTCTTTCCAGGAATACAGGGCAAACCTGCGTTCTCCATAACTAACTTTGTCGCAATTTTGTCCATACAAAGAGCCGAGGAAAAACTTCCGCTCCCAATAAAAGGAATTTCTAAACTTTCTAAAAAACCTTGAATAGTGCCGTCTTCACCAAAGCGACCATGAAGCGCAAGAAAAACAATATCGGGTCTACTTTTGCTCAACACCAATTGAGCTAAAGACTCGCCTGGCGTCACGTCTATCAATTCAACATTAAAGCCTTTACGAGCAAGGGCATCTCCCACGCCCTTACCACTGCGCAAGCTCACCTCACGCTCAGAGGAAGGCCCACCATAAAAAACCCAAACATTTTTTGGAACTTTCAAAGTTACCCCTTCTTTTGATTGTAAGATGAATTAAAATGGTCTGCAAGAATGATCATCAAGCGCGTCTTTAAAAACTTTAAACATTTCTTCCTTTTAGTCGGCATTCTTTATCAATTCACTCAAAGCACATATGCGTGGGATTCCAGGGCAGAACATCCCATTGGATTGGCGGCTTCTGTTGGGACACCGCCCCCCGCATTAATTGGATTTTCCTTTATTTACCAATGGAGTCCCTACATGGCTATTTTGGCATCATCGGGTTACATGAAACTTAAAGATATTGAAACTCAATCTTTTGGACCCTCGCTCCGCGTCTACTTCTTAGATGAAGCGCTAACTCCGATGATAGGTGGTGGCGTAAATTTTATCCGCGTCACAGGAAAAAAGCAGTTTCAAGGTCTCGATGAGAGTCTTGCCGCGGGCTGGCTTCTAGGAGGATTAGACTTTCAACTTTGGTCCAATTTTAGAATTAGTGGCGGTGTCAGCGTGCACTTTCCTATTCGCTTAATATTCCCCTTTGTTGACGCCTCCTACTTTTTTTAAGAGCGTGCTATTGTGGTTCCAACTCCTATGAAAGAAAAAAAGTCTTCACTCATACTCATCGGAATTTCAATAGCTGGTCTCTTCAATGCTTTATACACTTTATGGCATAGACAAAGACTTTTCTCTGAAGGCGTTGCCGAAAAATCATTTTGTAACATTTCAGAGCGCGTTAATTGTGATGCCGCTGCGCTCTCTCAATACAGCAGTATTTTAGGAATACCCACTTCAGCTTGGGGTACACTTTTTTATCTTTTTATTTTGGCTTTATCTTTAAGAATGTTTTTTGCTTTTACAGACAATCAAAAGGAAAGTGCCAATCAAAGCGCCACTTGGATCAAGGCACTCAGTCTATTAGGAATTTTTCCCACCGTTTACTTAGCTTATGTTTCATTTTTTATTTTGCACAATATCTGTATGTTCTGTGCATTAAGTTACCTTATTAATATCTCCTTACTTTGCGTAAGCCAGATAGGATTAAAGTCTGCCCCAAAAAACTTCTCATTAAAATTTTCCACATCCTTTATAAGCACATTAGTGGCCATGACAATTTTTTCATTATTTATGCCAACGATCATGAGTCACAGCTTAAACTCAACCCCTTTATCGGAAAAAGAAATTTCCTTATATTGGGAGTCTCATGCAACAAGCAAAGAACAGTCTCTAAAAAGCGACAATCTTCCCTTTATTGGAGATCCTGCGGCAAAAGTCACTCTTGTTGAATACAGTGATTTTCAGTGTCCTTTTTGCGGTCGATCAGCAAAAACCCTACCCTTACTTATGAAGAATTATCCTAGTGGTGTAAAATTGGTTTATAAAAACTTCCCATTAGATTCGAGCTGTAATCCAAGCGTCAAAAGTACGATGCATCCCTTTGCTTGTTACGCTGCAAAAACTTCTTTGTGCGTTTACAAAAAACTAGGAAATGCCGCCTATATAAGATTTAGGGATAAAGTTTTTGAAAAGCAATCAACTATAAGCAAGGCGAGCATTGATGACGCAGCCAAAGCAGAGTCACTGATAGACCCCGACTTAACTCAATGTCGAGATTCTCTCGAAACTCATCAGGCTCTACTTGATCAAATTGAAGAAGCTATTGCCATCGGAGTAGATTCCACTCCATCTCTATATATTAATGGACGTCAATTCAGAGGGGCTCATATGCCACCACTTTTTAACGATGCCATTAAAAAATATTTAGCCAATCAAAGTCATTAATAACTTTAATTGAAGATTTTGATTAATCATTTATAAATTAGGAACTCTTTTCTAACTTCTTCCCATTGCTTCTCAGATTGCTCAAGTGCCTGTTCAAGATCTCCAACTTCAGCATTATTATCATCAACCCAATTTCTACAGAAGCTAGAACCGCTCAAAAGATCTATGGCCAAGCGCTCATTTTCATATTCATAAGGAGGCTGGCGCCATTTCATAAGCTCCGGATAGAGCTCTTTCAATACTTTAAAAGTCAGCATCATTAATCTAAAAGGTCGAAACTTTTTGGGATCAAAAAAACCTGCATCCAAATGAATTTGAAATCCTTCACAAAGCTTTCCAGAATATTTATGAAAACTTGGCTCAAAGTAGCATGGCCTCAAATAACAACCTTCCATCCACTCTGAAGACTTCTCCTTCATGCGTTTGATGACTTTTTCGGCATCCACTCCTGGAGCTCCCCAAAGCTCCAAAGGACGAGTTGTACCCCTGCCCTCAGACAAAGTTGTTCCTTCAAGTAAAACTGTACCAGGAAAACACTGAGCAGAACTAAGTCTAGGAATGTTGGGACTTGGGTTCACCCAGGGCATCTCTACTTCCAAAGGCCACCCATAATTTGGAGCGGCATTTGGACTATAAGCTTCCATCTCAACGACTTTAAGATTGAGATTTAAAGATCTGCTTTTAATAAAAAACTTTGCAAGCTCACCCAAAGTCATTCCATGTTGAAACTGCAAACCTGAAGCGGCACCCACAAATGAGATCATTGATTCATCAAGCAATAAACCTTCGTTTCTTCTACCTACAGGATTGGGTCTATCAAGAATCCATATTTCTTTTTTATATTTTTCACAGGCCTTCAAACAATAAAACAAAGTTGTCACATATGTATAAATGCGACATCCAATATCTTGAAGATCGAACAACATCAAATCCCAACCCTCCATCATTTTTGATGTTGGTTCTCTGACACGTCCATAGAGACTATGAACTGGAATTTTGTATTTTGAATGAAGTTCGTCGTCAGTTTCAATCATGTTGTCTTGCTTGTCAGTCTTCAATCCATGTTGCGGCCCCATAACAGATATCAATTGGCATTTCGGATCTTTAGCAAGCAAATCCAAAGTGTGAAGCAAACTCTTATTGATTGAGGCTTGATGACAAACAAGAGAAATTTTTCTTCCTGTTAATTCTTTATTAAGTTTTGAATCGCTAAATAATTTCTCTACTCCGAGTTTCATTGAGTTGATTCTATATCTATAGAGACTTTCGGTAAAAAAATTTCTGCACAAATTATTGGCGCGCAATTAATTAAAGTCTTATTGAATTATGCCGATGACTCCCTAGAATAGATATTAAGGGGAGCTATGTTCATCAGAGATTTTACATCAAAGCGCATGTTGCCACTCTTAGCGCTTTCTCTATTTGTTGCATGTTCTTCTAATAAGAAGACAGCAACAAAAGAAAACGATGATGCTTTCCTTTCTGAAGACGTAACCTCCACCGCTCAAGAAGCTCCGGCATCAGAAGACATCTCTGACACTTCTTCTAGCGGCCAAGTTAGCAGCAGTGATTCTCTTGAAGTAGAAGGCTCTAAAGAGTCTAGCTCAGGAAAATCTTCTTCAGGTGCAAAAGCTGAAACAGTAAAAACTACACCCTTTGAAAAAGACGGCTTTTTTATGAATGCCTTTTACTTTGTTCAAAATAAGCAAGAAGACTATTCTGCTTTATCAAATAAGTTCTACGGACGCCCAGACAGAGCTGAGCTTCTGAAAAAATGGAACGGTACTAAAAAACCTAAGATCGGTAACGTCATTTATTACAACTCACCATTTAGACATTCCGACAGCGCTCAAATGCTTTCTTTTGGTGAAGACTTCGGAGCCTCTAACGGACAAATAACTAGTACAGACGGCGATACCTTAAAAAGCATTGCTAAGAAAATATATGGTGATGAAAAGGCCTGGAGAATTCTGGCTTCAATGAATCCTCAAATCATTGACCCTGACTCAATTGAGCCTGGTACGCAATTAGCATTTCAACCACAAGTGGACACTGCTGCAAAACTTCGTGAATTTGTAAGCAATGGCTCTGGTCAAAATACTCAAGCTGCCAACACTGCTCAAGCTGCGCAAGCAGAACAAGCTGCTCAATCAGCTCAAGCAGAGCAGGCAAATGTTGACCAATCAAAATCTGGAGATCTTGATCTAGGCACTTCTGATGACGGTATTAATCTTCAAGATGAAATTGCTGAAGGTTCAGCCGAAGCAAAAATCTCTTCTCCTAAAAAGAGTAAAAAACCAATGATTGCTGGTCTACTTGTAATTCTTGGCGCCGTAGCATTTCTAGTCATTAAACGTAGACGCGCTAGAGCTTAAGATTTCTTATTCAACAAAAGCTGTTCATTTTCTATTATTCTTTTGATTTCAAAAACAAAGCGATCTCGATCCTCAAAATGTAGCCAATGCTTAGAATTTTCAAAAAGGACCGTCTCTAAATGAGCTCCTTTTCTGCTTTCAACACAACGCCTCAAGGTCTCCGCCCCAAGAACAATAGACTGCCCACCGTAGAGTAAAAAGACCTTACCTTTGAATTGAGACCAAGCATCCCAACGAGGGGTTTTTCGGGCTTCCTCCAATAGCTCTCCCAAAGCTTCTTTATTAAATTTCCAAGTCCACTGACCAGGAGACAAATCAGAAATATTCGTTAAAAGAAATTGCGACAAAGATTTGTCATCAGAATACTTAGAATCAAAGTAGTCTTTAGCTTCTTTTCTATTAGAAAAGGGGACCGGAGTAGAAAAAAGAATATCATTTAAAAATCGATATCCATGATCACTAAGGGCTGGCGCAGAATCTTCTACAATCCAAAGCGAAGCTCTTTCTTCGAAAGAAGTTCCAACCCACTCTAACAATGGCCTAAGACCAAACGAATGAGCCACTAGAATCAATGGGCCCTCTAAAAGCTCTAGTTTCTGCTTTAAATTATTTGAAAGTTCTCTAATCAATTTACCATCATCGGGAATAAACGAAGAATTGTTCTTAGAATGCCAAAGCAAGTCTACTGCATGAAAATTATAATCATCGAAGTTAAGCAGATTTCGCAATTGAGAAATAACGCTTCCCCAATTTAATGAAGAACCCAAAAAACCATGAACAAAGACTACGTTTGTCTTCATAAATGCTTCATTAGCCAAGTTCTGAGAAATTTAGCCTTGGGATTATTAACATCATTTAAATCTGCGTTTGGAGTATAAAACTGAAGATATCCAGATTTGATATTCAAAGTTATTGTGTTTTGATTTTGAAAATTGTGAGAATCAAGGTCTCTAAGTAAATCATTCCACGCCACCCTTGCCACATAATCAGCCGACGTTTCATCTTCATCAAAAGAAAGTAATATTTTTTCAGATTTAATAGCGTTTTTTTGAAGCAAGTTTTTACGACAAGAATCTGGGCGTACTGCACATACAGACTTATTGCTTAGCAATCGACAAGCATCCGAAAAAAATGATGCCATCAGCTTCCAATCAGGCATCAAAGTAATCCAGGGTCCAGGCCGCGCCAACCCAACCACCAAACGACCGGGGAAAGAAGGCAATGAAAGTTCCTTCCATAAAGCCATAGGCCATCCAGGTCCTAGAATTATCAATTGAGGATTTCGAGAGTTAATTTCGCGTAACAAATTTTTATCCTGAGTATCAACTCTATGAACAAAAACTCTTGCGTTCATTTTGGACTCAATATCCTCGATAGGAATTCTCGAGGTAAAAGGAAATTCACATTCTTGTTTTTTGTCTAAAATAAAATAAATTTGCTTGAGCTCTCTATTAACTCCTTGAGTGGGCAAATTAGACGGCCTTTTTTGAGAGCAAGTACTCAACAATAAAATAATTAAATATAAAAAATATTTGCCTATAAAATTAAAATTCAACTCTGAGATCTCCTTGTTTCCAGATTACTTTTTTTGTTGCCATCATTTCGGCCTCAATAGAATTATGAGTTACAAACAACAAGGTGGTGTTTGTTGCTTCTATACGATTTTTCATCCAATGCATAATTTCATTTTTCGTTTTCTCATCAAGTGCGTTAAAAGGCTCATCCATCAAAACAAGAGGAGCCTCTACAATGAGCGCCCTAATTATAGCGACTCTCTGACGCTCTCCTCCGCTTAAACCAGATGCTAACTTTTTAGAAAATGTATTCGGATCAAAACCTGCCTCAATTAGACAATGATTAATTTTCGCGATTCTTTCTTGTTTTTTTAATTTTGAATATTTTTTTGAATATTTAAGAACTAACTCTAAATTTTCAAAAACAGAAAGATGAGGAAAAAGTGCACCACCTTGAAACACAAAACTTAAATTTCTTTGAGCAGGCTCAGAATCAATAACATTTATATTGTTTATAATAAGTGCTTTTCCCCCAAGAGGGAAAAGTCCAGCTAAAGCTTTCAAGATGCTTGTCTTTCCGCATCCGGAAGGGCCCATCAGCACCACCCTCTCTCCTTTAAAAATTGTAAAATTTAGTAGAATTTCCCTTTTATCTGGAATTTTTAAAACTAATGAATCTGCTCTAAGCACTTCTTGAGTTAAAGTCATTTTTTAAACCGCCATATTAATGGAAATATTTTAATACTCAGAAAATAAAAGAAGGTCGCAATAAATCCAATCCAAATGAGTGCAGGCCCTAAACTAAAATCATATCTTTGAACAGAAAGTCTGGCTAAAGGCGCCAATAAGATAGTTTTATCCGCTAAAAGCATCGAAAACGACAAATCTCCTAAAGCAATTAAAAATGAATACAACGCTATTCTTGCAATTATAGGTTTCAAAAAGTTGAGCTCAATTTTAGTTAGAAAAGCCAGTCGACCCATCCCTATAAGTGAGGCTGCTTCTTTTAAATCACTAGACAAAATGTCTAGTCGTTCCCCTATCCAGCGAGAATAAAGCGCTATGTTCACTAGAGTTAATCCAATGGCGATAAATAAGACTTCGAGCCTTGGATTCATTAAAGACAAATCACTCAATGGTGTTTTTAAAAACAAATAAAACACAAGAGTTGGGGAGACACCGGCGAAACATAAAAAATAATTACGAAACTTTGATTTTATTGCAGATAAAAATAGAGACAAGATAAGAGAGAAGCAAGCCGTAAGGATTCCTAATAAAATTGAATTATGAAGGGCAAGGAGAAACAGCTCATTACTAGGATATGAGAAGCCAACCGACCTTAAAAGAAAAATCACAAAAATCCCAAGCATCAAGACAATTAAACTGTAAACGCTCAAAGAAAGTTTTTTATAGAGCGACCCCATTTGTTTATATAAAAAATTTAAATGGATTGAATCGTGGGTTAATTCTGCTGTTTTGTTTTTATTGTTTCTAAAAAAAACAGGAATCCCCACAATGATACCTAAAACTATTTGAAAAATAAGCAAAACCCAAACTCTTGGACCATCTTGGCCAAGCAACAAATTTTGAAATAGCATAATTTCAGGGCTGACCTGACGAGGATTCATCGACAATATTAAAACAACCGAGAAAGAACTAAAACACCACAGAAATATAACCGGAAGCCAAGAGAAAAAAAAGGAAAGCATTCTTGGCCACCAAACAGCTCTAAACTTAGCAAAAATATTTAAGTTGAAAACTAAAGACGCCTCTAAACTTTCTTTGGCCTCACTCCTCATAGATTCCTTAAGATCATCTACAAACAAGCTCAGAAGAAGAAGGAAATTCATAGAAAAGTGGACCATCACAATGGCCCAAAATCCATCAGGTAAAATTGAAAACACAATTTGAAACTTCAAATACAACAAAGCCCAAGAAACGCCCGGAAGTAAAAACAAGAGCCACCCAACACTTCGTATTCCACTCTGAATAATTCTAGAAACTAAATTATCTCCTGCAAAAATGAAATAAGAAAACAAAGGAACAATGGCCAACAAAAGAACAATCACCATAAATGAGTGACTAGCGGTGAAGAAAACAGCTCTGGCCAATAAAAGCCAAAAGTCTTTAGTTAAAGAAGGCTCCATCGTTCCGCCCATTCTTCAAGCAATTTCATATTTGGAAAAGTTTTTGATTCAATTGTTTTATAATTCGAGGAATCGACAAAGCATTGAGGCATTTTAACTCGAGCTGATTGACTTCCAGGAAACATCCAGTTCAAAGTAGGAATTTTTTCTTGTACTTGAGCAGACAACAAAAAATTCATGAAATTTTTAGCATTGCGCTCAAGTAAAGTGTTATTAGACAAGGCTACAAACTCTCTTTGAACGGGATATCCTTCAATTAAATTTAGGGCGACGTAATTTTCTTTTTTTTCTTCGCAGCGATGATAGGCCACACTACTCAAATAAGTCCAAACCCCTGTACCCAATCCAGATAAAAAGGCCTCGTAAGATGATGACCAAGAGGGAAAAACCTTTTTTACTATCTGAGTGTTGAGCTCAGGTTTTAAAAGATTCAAATCGTAAATAGCCCTCAACCAACCCAGCCCCGTATTGCTCATTCTGGGATCTTGAATAATAAGTTCTTTTTTAAAAACTTTTGCTAAATCATTCCATGAAATACTTTTATCAGCGTCTTTAAACTTGTTTTTATCTACAACAATGGAAAACGGACTAAAATCAAACAATTGCCCGTCTTTTAACCAGCCCAACTTTTGCGCTTCTTGATATTGAAGATCCGAAATTCCCCAAACAACATCTATGCTGTTCTTGTCTTTTTTTTGAATAGATTTTTTTAAAGTGCCCCAAATTCCAGAAAATTCTTTTGCACTTATAAACTCAACAGAGCACTCATTGGGTCTTTTATTCCACTCCGTCTGAACCCATTCCCCAAGAGAACCCTTTCCTAGCAACGAGGAATAGCTCAGCACCTTAATTCTACAGTCTTCAGGATGTGCTTTAATCGATAATGTCAGTACAAATATAATTCCTAAATAACGAATCATGCGCTTTTTTCTAAACTCCGCGTTTTCGAAAATATCTTTTAATAAAATATCCAGCAAACCCAATTAGAAATACCCCAACGATGCCAACAGTAAAATAAAGCTTGGTCGTACCAACGACTTTTTCCAATCGTGAAAAATCATCTTCAAAATATTTCCATGCAAATTCACCTAAAAAAACAAATAAGGGGGCTGATATTAAGGCCGCTAAGCCATCCATTAAAAAAAATTTAAAAAATGAAAAATGGAGCGTGCCGGAAGTAAAAAAAACGGCCGTTCTTAATCCTGGTAAAAATCTCGCGCCAAAGATAACCCACATTCCGTGCTTTTTAAAAAGTCCTTCAACCTTTGTAATAGTGTTTTCTTTCAATATAAATTTACCCATTTTGGTTTTTAAAAAGCGTCGCCCAAAATGAGTGCCCATATAATAAATACAGCTATCGCCAATCATAATCCCTGCGTAAGTTATGCAGATAACTAAAATAACTGGATAAGAATATTGAGCCGCTAAAAAACCAGCCGCGACTAGAATAATGTCTTCGGGCATCGGAAAACCAAAGGCACAGATCAACAACAAAAAAAACGGGCCCCAAAGAGCCAAAACACTTCCATCTAATTTTTCGATGAGTTCTACTAACACTGCTTCTGTTTATACAACTATAGAGCTATAAGCAAAAGTGAATAAAATTAAAACGAAAGCATCCGAATTCGTCTCAATCTTCTAATAAATTGAGCTATAAAATACAGGCCTGTAACTAATAGAATTGAGTTACCACCACCTGGCCCCTCATGATTTTGAGAAATATCTACAATCATTCCGCAGCCCGCAGCTTTGCCGCCACTAGCACCATCAGAGGCCATAGAACGACCATTTGAAGAAGCTCCATAATACATTGGATAAGATACTGGAGGTCTCGCTCCAGTGGCATGGTAAGTTGATGCGTCTAAAAATGAATTTCCAGCATGGGCGTATCCTCGACTTGAAACTACACTCAAAGCTGAGTGAGCCACTGTATTTCTTAGAATAAGATTTTTAACTTCATAGTTCGACATGCCAGGATTAATAGCCCTCACGACAGCAGCGATTCCTGCAACAACAGGAGTGGCCATAGATGTTCCTCTCATTTTTTTAAACACGTTAAAGTTATTAGTAAAATGCGCGTTCATACTCAAAATTCCGAAATCAAATGAGCCCATAGTTTTATAGCTTCCAGGCGCAGCAATCTGAACTGAGGCAGGTCCGTAATTTGAAAAACTAGAATATTCAATTCCAAGCAATGTGTTGCTGTTATTATAATTAGGCGTGATGGAACCAACGGCCATTAATCCTGGAAGATTAAAAAGTGCTGGGAAATATGGAATCACATCATTATTATTTGCAGGAGTACTAGAATTTAATGCATTACCTGCAGCAGCAAACATAACAACATCTCTGTTATATAATTCCTTCATAGAGTCATAGAGAGCTTGAGAAAATCCCTCTTCACCCAGGGAACCCCAGCTCGCATTAACCACACGTGCCCCTCTCAACATGGCATATTCCATTGCCATAACAGCACCAGTAGTAGTTCCTGTTCCAGAACCATCTATGAAACGAATAGGTAGTATTTGAACTTTTTGAGCCTCAGGATAATCAGGTATAGCCTGATCTCGAATGCTTTTAATAATACCTGCAACATGCGATCCGTGCTCAGTTCCAGTTTCTGTAATATTTCCACTTCTATCAAATACGTTGGCACCATAAACGTCATCGACATATTGATTTCCGTCACTATCTCCACTGCCAGTTCCATATTCTAAAGAATTTATAGATAAAGCAGAAGTAATATAGGGATTGTTAATATTGAGGCCCGTATCAATAACGGCCACAAGTACTGAATCGCCATATGAATTGTATACATCAGGATTTGGTCTTGCATTATTTAAACCAATGAGCGGCAACCAAGGAGCAATATTAGGATCGGATGGTAAATCGACTCCATCTAAAGCACCGGCAAAATCCCATTTTTTTTCAATCTCGGAATAAGACACTAAAGGGTGATTTTTTAATCGCATCTCAATTTCATATTCATCACCAGCAACAACAACTAATCCTAAATTTTTAAGTTTACGGGTTTCTAAATCGGCATCCGACAATTCTTCAGCCAGATAACTTACGTTGGCATTTCGAACAATTTTTCTGGAAAATGGGTTTGTAGATTCGCCATCTTTTAATTTTACGATGTAACGAGTTCCTTCTTCGAAATCTTCGGCAAATGACAAAGGAACTAAAAACACTAACAATTGTAAAAATATCGTTAATATACGTCCCAAATTCATACTCTATTGGGAGCAATTTTGGTGCCACGCGTTATTATATAAATTATCGATATTATTTGGTTTTTGTATTTTAATATTGAGTTAAACCCTAAGCTTTGCCTTAAATTTATCTAGGAAATTCGAGGCTCCTTTGCTAAGCCGTAAGAATAATTGGGTTATTTCAAAACCCAAAGAAATGGACGCTTTCTCAAAAATGCAAAAGAATTCCGGCTCACAAGCCTCTTCTCACATGCTCTGGTTTTTTCTTGTTCCTTCTTTAGCCTTTATGATTTGGGCCGGGTGGAAGCTTGTTGGCGGACTTAAAAAAGGACCCGAAACCCAAGAAGCTCATTTAATCACTTCACTTTCTAAAGTTGAAAAAGCAAGATCCAGCGGAGATCGTTGGCATGCGGCTTACAATTTTGCTCACGCTCTACAAAGACAACAACTATCAGGTGAATTTGACAGATTGGCTCAAGAAGAAAGAACAGCTCTTTTTGAAAAAATGAACCTACTTTTAAAAAAATTTCCTGAAGACATTCGTTTGCAACGTTATTTACTTTTAACTTTAGGACAATTGAGCCACCCTGATAGTCTTCCTCTATTTTTAAAGTTTCTAGAAAGTTCTGATACTGAACTTCGCTTTTATGGCGCCTGGGGAATGATTGAAACTTTAGTAAAAAACAAAAATCTAAAAGCTGATCTTTATAATGAAAAAATATTGGCTCTATTAAAAGATAAAGATCCTTCAATGAAAAAAATCGCAAGTGCTTACTTGGTTCAACAGAAAAACACCACTTACACAAACGCAGTAAAAGCTCTGCTCAAAGATCAAGATCCCGAAGTTCAATGGAACAGTGCCGTTGTTTTAGCTTCAGTTGGAGATAACAGCGGAAAAAATATTCTTAAAAGTCTTTTCGAAATCAGCAATCTTCACACCATCAAATATCGAAGTGCTAAAGATCTTGAACAAATTGTGGCTTCAGCTATTAATGCCGCAAGAAAACTGGGCGACCCAGAAATACTTACTCAAGCTGAGTCTTTAAAAAACTCGCTGAAACCAACAACTCCAGAAAATCGCGCCATACTGGCTGGCTTACGATAGAGTGTCTGCAATAATCTCTGCCAAGTCTTTTACTTGAACTTTTTCTTGCTGGCCTTTTTCAGTAACACCGTCACTAATCATCACCTGACAAAAAGGACATCCCGCCGCAATCACATCTGGTTTTTGATCAAGAGCCTCTTCCACTCGCTCAACGTTGATTCTCTTTCCAATATTTTCTTCCATCCACATACGAGCACCACCAGCCCCACAACATAGCCCTTGGCTTTTGTTGCGCGGCATTTCAACAAGCTCAACACCCGGAACAGCTTTTAGAGCTTGTCGAGGAGCCTCATAAACTTCGTTGTATCGGCCCAAATAGCACGAGTCATGAAAGGCAATTTTTACGTGCTCATTATCTTTTCCTTGAGGAGTGATTTTTCCTTCAGAAATTAATCTTTGAATAAAGTCCGTATGGTGAAGAACTTCTGAAGCTGTAAAACCAAAATCAGGATATTCATTTTTTAAAGTATTAAAACAATGAGGGCATGTGGTGATAATTTTTTTCACATTATATCGTTTTAAGACTTCGATATTGGCATCAACCATAGCTTTGGCCAAATATTCATTCCCAGCACGTCGAGCCGTTTCACCATTACAAAGCTCTTCTTTTCCTAAAATCGCAAAATCTATTCCCGCCTTTTGTAGTATTTTTACAGTGGCTGTTGAGATTTTTTTGTTACGATCGTTAAAACTTCCGGCACAACCCACATAGAACAAATACTCAGCGTTAGGTTTGTCGGCCATTCTTGAAATGTTGAGATCTTTACACCACTCATCACGAGCATCTGGAGAAATTCCCCAAGGATTGGATTGAGTTTCGTAGTTCTTCAAAGTGTTTTGAAGTTCTGTAGGCATATTGCCTTCCATCATTACAAGATGTCTTCTCATGTCTACAATTTTATCGACATGCTCTATGCCCACAGGACAAGCCTCAACACAGGCTCTGCAACTTGTGCACGCCCAAACTGTATCATGCGTAATTCCCGATTCCTCAGAAATTAAAGCCTGACTAGGTTCCGAAGCAGGATTTGCAATCAAAGCATCTCCCACATGAAACAAATGATGTTTAATATCTTCAATAAGTTTCATGGGACGCAAAGGTTTACTAGTTGTTGCTGTTGGGCAGAATTCATTACATCGTCCACACGATGTGCACGAATAAACATCGAGAATATCTTTCCAAGTGAAGTCAGTGATTTTTGAAACCCCGTAAGCAGTATTCGTTTCGTCTTCAAAATTAATTGGAGCAAAAGTTCCCTTGTGACCCAATCTTGCAAAAAGAAAATTGGGGCCTGCCGCAATCACATGCAAATGTTTTGAATTGGGAATGTAACAAGCAAAAAAGAAAACGGTTAATAAATGAATCCCCCAACCAAAATGCGCCAATGTCATAGCCGACTCGGGATCCCAAGAAGCTAAAAAATTTGCTAAATAATTAGAAACGGGGCGCAACTCACCGTGCGCATTGGCGTAGCCCGCTTTTACGTAGGCCGCAAAGGTTGTCATATTTGCAATCATCAACAACCCAGTGAGACTTAAAATCATGAGAGCTTCTAAAAGATGACCACGATCTGCAGCCAATCTTTTAGGTTTAAGAACTAAACGTCGAAAAAACCCATAGCAAACGGCTAAAAACACCAAAGGGTGAAGAATGTCCTGCGCTATAACAAAAAAACTATATACTGGGCCCAAGAAAGAAAGACTAAATCCATGAAAAAGTCCCTCAATAATATGTTCAGTGGTTCCAACGGTAATGATTATAAAACCCCAAAAAATAACGGCATGTTGAAGGCCTGGAATAAAATCCTTGAATAGTTTTTTCTGCGCTAAAACGTTTTTGCAAAAAATCGCTAGACGCTCAGGCCAACGATCAAAAAGATTTTCCTTTTTAGCCAGCATTAGAAGCTTGCCAAGTCTCAAAAAAGCACGCCCGGCAATAACTCCTGAAATAACAATACAACTGATGGTGAAAAAGAATCGAAAATCAAAAACTAAGCTCATGATGGCAAAATCCCTTTCCCTAATGTAAATAGCCTATCATGGCTGCATTGGGTTTTGAATTACTTCTTAGATTTCTTTGGGGTTCGCTGATTCTCTTGTTTTTTATATCGAGAAACGAAACCAGCGAGCGTTTTTTAAAGCTCGCCCTCTATATTGCTATTGGATGCTCCATAGCAACTGCTGCCCTTGGTTGGGCTTCTCTTGAAGGCGATAAAAGTTTGGAGCTTCTCAAAAACCCTCTCATCATGCTCTTAGCTCTCGTCGTTTTTTTTGCCGTTTATACTTTCGGACGCAGTCGGACGAGTCGAATTATAGGCTTTATTGGAGTCTTTATTTCTCCAATTCCGTTATTTCTAAATTTCGACATCGCAAAACTTATTAATTTTGTTAGCAGCGCTTTGCTAATTGGCTCAGTCTTTAGTGGTCAATTTTTAGGCCACTGGTATTTGAATGTGCCTAACCTCAACATTCGAGAGCTTCGGCGACTGGTCTCTATTTTGCAATTTTCTATTTTATTTAAAACCCTCGAAAACTTATGGACACTATTTTTTAAAATTGGATACAACGTGAGCGCACTTCCGATTGATGACTTGGGACGCCCTCTTGGAATCGATCTAAGCCACATCCAAAATCTTGAAACCTTGCATATGTCTGATGGAATTTTTAGCCTTCAGGGAGATCTCGCCTTCGGAATGGGTGGCTTTGGGTTAATTATACTTTTAACGAGAGTGCTCTGGGGAATCTTAGCACCACTAATTTTGGCCAATATGGTAAAGCGCACTGTAGAAATTCGCGCCACTCAATCGGCCACCGGGATACTCTACGCCCTCTGTGTTATGATTATCGTCGGGGAGGGTTCGGCGATTTATCTAAAACTTACGCTGAATTATTTGCTATGAAACGCGTTGATTTAAGAGCTCCATGTAGAGTTGACCTTGCAGGCGGTACATTAGATTTGTGGCCACTTTATCTTTACACAGGTGGACATCATTTGGTTCACATGGCCATCGATATTCAAACACTTGCGCGCGTTCAATTCACGCCCTCCAAAAAAAAGGGCTTAGAAATTTCCATAAAAAGTCATGACGTCAAAACAGATCATACTTTTAAGTCCATTGAAGAGCTTGGTGAAACGCTCAGCAAAAGCCCTCAAAAAATTCCTTCTCGTTGGCTCAACAGACTGACTCACTTTTGTGTGAGTGAAAAACTCGAAAAACCCATAAACGGAAAACTGGAAGTAGAGTGCTCCAGCCAAACGCCTCCAGGATCAGGACTGGGCGGATCGTCTGTGCTCGGAGTAGCTCTTAGTAAGGCTCTTGAAAAACTTTTATTAGCTCCATCGCGACAAAGTGATGCTTGGGCTCTTCAAGAAGAAATTAGAAATCTCGAGGCCATTGAAATTGCACACCCCGCAGGTGAACAAGATTATGTTCCTGCGCTTTTTGGTGGTCTTTTAATTTTCGAAATGGATGTGCGTGGAAAAAGAGTTTTAAGACTTCCCGATAAACTCGCCGTGGCTTTAAGCAAACGAATTGCTCTGGTTTACACTGGTAAACCTCATCACAGTGGAATTAATAATTGGAAAATTTTTCAAAATTTTCACGATTCAAGTCATTCTTGCAGAGAACACTTACTCTCGATTCATAAAACCTCTCGACAAATGTCTGAAGAATTAGCCGGGGGCAGCTTGGCTCGAATGGGAGAGCTCATCAACGAAGAGTGGGCCGCTCGAATGAAACTTGGACCCACTGTAAACTCGCCTGAATTAGATAGAGTCTGGGAAGCGGGTCGACGCTACGGAGCCATTGCGCGAAAAGCCTGTGGTGCTGGTGGCGGTGGTTGCATGCTTTTGTATTTTGATGACGAAAAAAAATGCGAAGCTTTTTACAAAATGCCGCTCATTCACCCCAACTGGATCCTTCTCAAAGTCAAAGCCGCCCTCCGCGGCGTCTTTGCTTAAAGGCGTCTAGCGACTTTTACGCATCGACCCCCACCCTTTAACCATCATCTAAAAAATATATCGAATCTACGGTGGGGGGTGAGTGTAAAAAGTCGCTAGGCGCTTTAAACTAGCCCTGAGTCAGGGGGTCTTATAATGAAACTCTATGTGCTATTAGCTTTAAGTCTATCTTCTTATATCTGGGCAAAAGAAAGCATTTTAATAGATCTCAACATTCAAGTGGGATCGCTCAGAGCAAAACCAAAAATTTTAACCCTACTCAACAATCCTGCACAAATTAGCCAGCGAGATGAACACGGCCAAGGTTTTGATCTCGACATCACACCCAAAAACTCCGAAAAACCCAATGAAAAAACTTTTGATATCATCATTAAAGATGCTCACGATTTAAGCGGAAAAAATTCAACAAAAAATACAATTATAGTTAAAGAACATTACCCCGCCACACTTACAACAATCGACAATGCAACCGGGAAAAAACAAATCATCGAACTCAAATACGCCACCATCGTGCAATAAGGCGCCTAGCGACCGCGAGTCTATAAACGAGCCCAATAATATACGCATCGCCCCCCACCCTTTTCACACTTCACAATGTAAAAGGTGGGGGTCGATGCGTAAAAGTCGCTAGACGCCTTCTAGAAATGGGTTTTTGGAGGCTTCTTGCTCGAGAATTGTTAGAGGACCATGACCAGGAATCACTATAGTTTCAGGATCTAAAGTGAGAATTTTCTTTTTAATAGAATTGATAATCGTATCAAAATTTCCACCCCAAAGATCCGTGCGACCAATACTTCTTCTAAAAAGTGTATCTCCACTAATTAAAACTTTAGGCTGAGGACCATCTCGCCCAACTCCAAATTCCTTTGGAATCCATAATTCAGAGTTAACATTAATCTTTAAACAACAGCTGCCTGGGGTGTGACCCGGAGTATGAGCGGCCACCAGCCCTTCAAAGCCCTCATAGACTTGCCCTTCTTTGATGTTTTCAAATGATTTTGGGACTTCAAAGGTAGCCAATCCTAACATTTTCGATTGAATAGATACGTTGTTATATAACCAAGAATCTTCTGGATGCAAAAAAATCCGAGGCGCTGGCTTTCCTTTAGTGGCGTTTATCTTAGTGCATTCTTCGAGAATTGTTTTAGTGGCACCGATATGATCCAAATGTGCGTGTGTATGCCAAAGCCCATAAACGGAAACATCATGGGATTTAATCCGTTTTAAAATATTTTCGCTCTCATCGCCGGGGTCTACAATCAACGCTTGCTTGGATTGAAAATCGAATATGATGCTGCAATTACACTGAAATAGTCCGACTGGAAAAACTTCAATTTCATAAGATGTCATGGCTCAAAGCTATACGATTTATTATTCTGTTTCTATCAACTTTATAAACACTCTCGGCATTAAGATTCATAACTTGCAAAGTGCTCACAAATCTTTGAAAGCACAACAAAATTAGACTACCTTAATATTACTCATGAAAGCTTTTGAACGCGTCGAAAACGAAGAAAACCTAATGAAACAAATTCAAGAAGAATCCAAAAAGGATGATATTTGGATTTTTGATTGTGATGGAACTCTTATAAATAGCGATATTTCTGTTTTTACAGGCTGGTCCATAATTAGAAATGGCCTTTGCAATCCCGACACCATTCCCGAGCCATGGATTCACAGTAAAAAATACATAAACATGCCTTTCGATGAATTTGAAGCCATGCGCGATCACATTATCGAGAGACACGGTGTGATGGCCAGTTACGAATGGGAAATCAAATTACAATCTGGCCTATCTCCAAAAATGGTCATCGATATTTCTCTTGGAATTCTCGAGGAATGTTTAAAAGACGGAAAAATTCGCTACACTCGTCACGTGTCCAAAATGGCAAAAAATATGGCTGAACAAGCCTGGGTTGTTAGCGGATCCTCACACCCCACAGTTTCGGCTATCACTTCAAAACTAAATATTCCGCCCGAAAGAGTTCTTGCCACTTGCTTAGAAACGGTTGATGGAATTTACCAAAACAATTTTCGTGAGCCCGGCGTTGTCTGGGAAGAAAAAAAACAAACCGTGCTCGAACAAAACGGCATTCACAAACCTTACTTTGTTGCCGGCGACACCATCGGCGATTGGTGGATGATGAAAATGTCGCAACGTTGGAAATGGTGTGTTCTTTGGGATGACTATCGTCACCGTGGCCTCGAGTGGAGAAGCTTTCTACAATCCAATGTTTTTAAAGACATTGTGATGCCCCAAGACCCTGGATTTTATCAAATAGACTTTGAAGAAAGGAAGTGGGTCGTCGAGATCAAAGGCGATTTCACATAAGCGTTCATGCGTAGGTACTTAAAGCAGATTCAACCTCGCTGGTTGTTCATGTCGCTTTTCTTGGGTCTGCTTATTGTCTCTCTCGTAAAAATTCCCGACTTCAAACTTCTCAGCTCTGAAAGCACAAAAGAAAGTTCCCTAATTTTTCAAACCTTTTTAAGCATTGGAAGAATGTTTATTGCCTACATTCTCTCTCTGTTTTTTGGAATTTTTTTTGGCGTTTTGGCCGGAACCAACAAAAACAGAGCTCTAGTAATTTTACCCTTCACCGACATCATGCAATCCGTGCCGCTATTGAGTTTTTTTCCTGCGGCCATTTATTATTTTATGAAACTCGGCCCGCCTCGATTCGGAGTTGAAGCCGCAGTTATATTTTTAATATTCACATGCCAAGCTTGGAATTTATTGTTTGCCGTTTACGACAGCATACGCCTCATTCCAGAATCCGTATTTGAATCCGTTAGAAGCTGTGGACTAGGCCCCATGGCACGACTTAGTAAATTATATTTACCTGCAGCTTTTCCACGAATTATCGACAACTCTAATCTCTCATGGGCCAATGGTTGGTATTTTCTTATGGCCTGCGAAATTATTGCGCTGGGCTCGCTCTCCTATAGAGTAGAAGGGCTCGGTAGTTACTTGGCACTTGCTGTTGAAGCTCGCGAGTGGGGAAATTTTTACAAAGGTATTTTTGTTTTAGTATTGGTGATTGTATTTATGGATGCCTTTATATGGAAACCTCTGGCCGCACTATCAAAGCATTATCGCTTTGATAGTGATTCCAGCTCTGAATCTACAGACAAACGCTCCGAGCGACTTCTCCAATTATACGAAAATCATTTTGCCTTTGCTCCCATTCGATGGATTATTCTTTTATTCAAAACTCTTTTCACATTTTTGGAAAATTTTTCCGAAGACAAATATTCTCCTGAAAAAACATTTCAGCCTAAAAAGGCCGAACGCTTCACTTTTATTTTTGCCATATTTTTTTGGATCACTTTTGGAGTCTTTGCAATTTGGTCTTTTCTTCAACTCTACAAAGCCCTGTTCACGCCGCACGAATTAAGTCCCTGGACAATTTTTTCGGCAATCCTCACTTCGGGATCGCGAATTTTAGCGGCCTATTCACTAAGTCTTATTTGGATTTTTCCAGTCACCTTTTGGCTTCACAAATCGCCCAAAAGACTTCGCAGCGCTCAAACATTAGCGCAAATACTAGCTTCAATTCCTGCCACTGCCTTTTTCCCAGTCATCGCGCTCATTGGAAATTTTTTATTTCAAACCCGAGAAGTTGCCGTTATCCTGATGCTTCTCACGGGCATGCAATGGTATTTACTTTTTAACGTTATCGGAGGAGCCCAAAACATTGGTTCCGACATAAAAGACATCAGCAGCTCTTTAGGTCTCAGCGCCTCTCTCTACTTAAAGAAAATATTTCTCCCTGTAATTGCTCCTGCTTTTATTACGGGATCCATCACTGCCATAGGGGGAGGTTGGAACGCCCTTTTTATTGCCGAATATATTAAAATTGGAAAAGACTCTTTTGAAGTCTTTGGCATTGGCAACCTTCTGGCCCAAGCCACCTTTGTGACGGGCAACAAAAACCTTGTAGCCTACAGTGTTTTCTTTATGGTTCTCTTTATTGTTTTCTTAAACCGACTTTTCTGGCAACCTCTCTACAACTGGGCTGAACAAAAATTCAGATTGGACATGTGATGATATGAGCGAAGCCAAAAACAAAAGACTCCTTTTGGAAATGAACAACATTAGCCAAAGTTTCAAAGTCCGCGGCGGTACCTTTTTAGCGCTCGAAAATATTTCCTTAAAATTTTATGAGGAAGAATTCGTGGCCATCATTGGTCCTTCGGGTTGCGGAAAAAGCACCCTGCTCAAAATCATCAACGGTTTGATTGAACCCACCGGAGGAAGCCTAAATTTTCGAGAAACCAAACAAACCGGAATCAATCTTGAATGCTCCATGGTTTTTCAAAATTTTGGTCTGCTCCCCTGGTTGAGCGTTCGTGAAAACATAGAATTGGGGCTTTTAAGCCGCGACATCTCTACGGCACAGGCCGAAAAGAAGGCCGCCCACTATATCGATAAGGTTGGGCTCGACGGACACGAAGAAGCCTACCCCCGAGAGCTCTCTGGGGGCATGAAGCAACGTGTTGGATTTGCTAGGGCTTTGGCCATTGAACCCCAAATTTTGCTGATGGACGAACCCTTTTCCTCCCTCGACCCTCTAACAAGTATTAACCTTAGAGAGGAAATACTAGACATCTGGAACGATCCCCATTTACGTATTACAACAGTGCTTATGGTAACCCACCAAGTTGAAGAGGCTGTTGAGATGGCTGATAGGGTCCTGATTATGGATTCTGGGCCTGGGCGTGTCGTTAAGGAGATACCCATTAACCTCAGCCGTCCGCGAGACAAGCATTCAGAAGGATTTCAGCAACTTGTTGGACAAATATTCGAGTCAATTACCTAATTTATGGAGAATCATACGGAAAGCCCCAAACTAGACCTAGACCCCCTGCCGCAAAGCGGCATATCCGAAATACTCGGTCTACTAGAAATCTTAGACGATCATAAAGGTCGCGCGAAATCTTATGATTTAGCTCGCGAGCTCAAAATGGATACGGGTGATTTGCTCACCACTATTCAAGCCGCCGAGCTGATTGGATTCTTACGCACCCCTGGCGCCGACGTCATTATTAGCGATTTAGGCAAACAAATGATCGAAAGCGACATGAACACCAAAAAACAATTGCTCTTAGAGCAGCTTCGAAAAATTGCGCTCTTTAAAAACATCAAGAATGTTTTAGAAAATCAAGACGAGCGCCGCATGCCTAAAGACAAACTCATCGAGCAAATGCAACAAATCATGCCCACAGAAAAAGCTGAAGAACAATTTGATACTCTAATTAATTGGGGTCGATGGGGTGAGTTTTTAGGCTACAGTCAAGACGACGATTTTGTTTATCTAGACCAAGGTTAAGACTTTTTTAATTCTCACAGAGTTCCAAAACTAATTTAGTTCTTGCGTATGAAAATGATTCGACCCTAGTATCACACTTATGCGTGAGTATTTAGATTTACTAAGCAAAGCTCTCAATGAAGGCACCGAAAAATCCGATCGCACGGGCACCGGAACATTGAGTTTTTTTGGACATCAAATGCGCTTTGATTTGTCTAAAGGATTTCCTTTAGTGACCACGAAAAAACTACACTTGCGCTCTATCATTCACGAACTTCTTTGGTTTTTGCGAGGCGAAACCAACATTAAATATTTGCACGAAAACAAAGTGAGCATCTGGGACGAATGGGCCGACGAAGATGGGAATCTGGGCCCGGTTTATGGATTTCAGTGGCGCAGCTGGCCTGGCCCCAACGGCGAACACATCGATCAAATCGCAAAAGTTGTTCGCGACATTAAAAACAATCCCGATTCACGAAGACTTATTGTGAGTGCTTGGAACGTAGCTTTTATAGAAAAAATGGCACTTCCTCCATGCCACGCCTTTTTTCAATTTTATGTAGCCGATGGAAAACTTTCTTGTCAGCTCTATCAAAGAAGCGCTGATATTTTTCTAGGTGTGCCCTTTAATATTGCTAGTTATGCCCTACTCACTATGATGATGGCGCAAGTTTGTAATTTAAAGCCCGGAGATTTTATTCACACACTCGGCGATGCCCACCTCTACAAAAACCATATAGAGCAAGCTAAAGAGCAACTCTCGCGCACTCCCAAGCCTTTGCCGATTATGAAAATAAATCCAAAAATCACAGATATTTTTTCATTCAACTTTGAAGATTTTGAATTGCTTAATTACGACGCCCACCCCAGCATAAAGGCTCCCATAGCGATATGAAAATATCCCTAATCGTTGCACTCACCAGAAAAGGTGTGATTGGAAAAAATAATTCTTTGCCTTGGCATATCCCAGGCGACCTTAAGCGATTTAAAGAAATCACCACCGGGCATCCCATAATTATGGGTCGTAAAACATATGACTCGATTGGAAAACCCTTACCCAACAGAACAAACATTGTGATTAGCAGACAAAAGGACTTGAAAATTCCCGGCTGCGAAGTTTTCCACGACTTATCCTCAGCTTTGCAATTTTGCAGAGCCAACATGAAAACTGATAACGCTTTTGTCATAGGCGGCGCTCAACTCTTCGTTGAAGCATTGCCGCTGGCCACGAACCTCCACCTCACCTGGGTTGAGCAAGACATCGAGGGTGATGTTGTGATTGAAAACCTCAAGCTTGAGCAATTTAAAGTCTCCCAAAAACTTGAAGTCAAAGAGGCCCCCATCCCACACACCTTTTGCGACTACGAGCGGCTTGCTTGATTAGTAGCTCCGAATAAACTGAAAAAATGCATAAGCCTCTATTAAATTCATTTCTATTAGTTATCTCGTTTAGTTTTTTAAATTTTTGTAGTCATACTTCAAAAAATGTAAATCCAATCACGGGACTCGCTCCTTCGAACAATAAAACTAGAGAAAAACTCTACGATTCTGAATCTCTAATTTTAATTTATAGCAACGATTTAAATGGCCAAACAAAAGATTGTGGGTGTCCCCATTATCCTAGGGGTGGTTTAGAAAAAAGAAGCACTCATCTTCATCCATTTATAAACAAAAATAATGTCTTAATCCTTGAAACAGGAAACTCTCTTTTTCCATCAAAAACTTTTTCATCAAACCCACTTTCTGAGGAAGAACAAACAGACAGCGCTCTTAAATTGTTAGCTTTTGCAGAAAAACACGGCTACAAAGCTTGGAACGTTTCTCAAAACGAACTCAAGTTTGGTGTGCCCAAACTCCAAGAGCTCAGTAAAAAAACTTCCATACCTTTCATCAACTCTAATTTAATTTCAAAAAAAGATGGTTCCGTGCCCTTTAAAAAGGAAATTAACTTTCTTATTAAAAACAAAAAAATAAGTGTTATAGGAGTTATAAATCCGCTCGATGCCCCATCAGGCTATACAGCTCAAAATCCTTTCAAAACAATAAATTCTTTTTTAAAATCTAATCTAAATAATAGCGAATTAGTCATCGTCATGAGCGGCTTAAGCGAAACTGAAAACATAAAGCTCTCTAAAAACTTGAAAAGCCAAAGCACTCAGATTGTTATATTGGGCTCATCTTCCGGGTCTAAGTTCCCTCTTGCCCGCAGAGGAGAATCAAACAATATAATTGGCGATGCAGCGTCTCTATATCAACGATATGGTTTATTAAAATTGAATCTAGGCGCTTCATTGTCTTTGAAAACAGAAAACTCAAGCGTATTAAATGAATGTGGCAGTGATGCTTTAGTTAAAGCACCCTGCCACACTTATATGGACACTTATTAATTTAAATTAAAATCAGCCTATTCCACATCTTCCAGCGCAACATTTAATTTTTGCAATTTCTTCATCTTTTAAATTATATTCTTTTTTCAAATGGGAGCTCACAGCATAATCACGAGCATTTTCGAATAAAGCTGGATCCATTTTAGGCTCTTTCAAACCGGCTTGAAGTGTTAGAGGTTTATCGCCTTTGCCAACAAAGCCTAAATCTTGCAAACGTTGTTGAGCAGCCTGATCTCCATTCTTAGCAAGTTCAGATAAATGATTAAAAACATCACTTGGTTCGTCAAATCTTTTAATAACTTCGTCTAAGCCCGCCAACGCATCGCCTGTATATTTGTTTTTATTAAAAAGTTCTGCTTGCTTGAGTAAATCTGATTTACTCAAAGCATCTTTACCATTATTGCCGCGTCGCATTTCATCAACTTTATTATTAAGGGCGGTTAAAAGTAGATCAAACTCAGTTTTACCAGAACCGTCTTTTAACGGTGTCTTTTTTAAAGTTTCAATATATTTCGAATCGATTCCAGAAAGTAGAGTTAAAACATCTTTAGCGTTTGAAATACGTACACCATCATCAACTTTTCCTTCGCCTTCAACTTTTAAGCTAGCATCAAACTCAGTTTTATGAGTTTCATAAACATCTTTTACGTCCTTAGGATAGGTCTTTTGAACTTCCTGAGAAAAGGCTTCAATTTCAGACTTTGCTGCCGCATCGGCATTTACAGTTTTAGAAGCAGCCGCTGCGTGGCCTCCTTCAGTCTTTTTAGGACTAGAAGTACCTAAACCACTACCGAACGATGTTTTAGCTTTAGCACCAGTGCCAGTACTAATAGGAAGCGTTCCAGCAGCTCCGGTAGAAGTTGTGCCGGAGGGTATCGTTGAGCTTTTTAAAGCTCCTGCAGAAGTATCTACGGGCCTAACATCACCTGGCTTAGTAACACCGCCAGTTTTGCCTTCTTCTTTAAATTTACCTTCTTCGCGAGGTTTAAATTCTACTTTACTTGCCTCTGATCCTGCTTTTGCTCCAGCTTTCACAGCATCACCTAGCACATTTCCCGCTAAAGCATTAAAACTCAAAAGCATCGCGAAGCTTGCGCTTCCAATAATAATAGATGTCTTATAAGCGTTTAAAAGTTTTTTGTTTTTTCTAACTGAATTCATCGCCATACTCTCCCTATTTTGAAACAGAACAAAGGCTATATCGGAATTCTCTCACAGCTACTTTAAATCGCAAGCGTAATGTTTTTATATGACTGTCAAAATTTTAAACACCCCATTAGAAATACTCAGCTTTTTGACCAAATCGACTACAGAGCATTAAAAAATTCCACTAAAATCAGTTTCTTAACACTTTCTTAACAGGGCATTAATCACAAATTAACTCGACTTAACCGAAAATTAGCCGATAACATGTCTTCAAATGCACTCTATGAAACTCTCCCTGCTTTCATTTATTATATTTATTTTAAAAACTCATAGTACCTACCTTTACGCAAGTTCATTTGAGAGTGAACATCTCAATAATGCTCAAAAAAGCATTGGGGCGCTTGAAGATTCAGTCATTAAAAGGGATTTGAGAATTAAAGATGGGGATTTTGATAAAACTCTAAAAACAACTACTTTAATTTTACCATTCCAAACACCGGAGCCCCTAACACTAGAAGCTTTAATAGATATTACTCAAAACGGCGATCCTTTTTCAGAATTTTATTTAAATGCCTTTCGGAAAATTGAAAACGAAAGAGCCTCTAAAAATAGAATTAATCTTTTTATAGAAAAAACATTAACGGCTGATTTGTGTGCTATTGCAGAAATTGAGCCCATTAAAAAAATTACAAATGAAAAAGAATTAATGGACGTCTTAATAAAAAAATTTCTTATAAATAAGGGATATCCACATAACCATGAGCTCTCTGGAGATGAAATAATAGAATTTAAAAAATTCACAAGCGACAAACTCGCTGATAGATTAAGGTCGAAATTAATAACTCAAGAAAATGTTATAGATATATTAAGTCCAAAAAGTTTTACTGAGCTTTCCAAAGCTCCCAAAATCAAAAAACTTGATAGCTTAAAACAAAGTCCGATTTTTCAAGCTTTATTTTCCGCAATTGAAGAAATTGATAATGAAGCCTGTCAAAATAATTATCTAGACTCTTATTATAAAAGAAAAATATTTCATGGAAAATCCGGAGATTTCAGAGTCAGCTCTCAAAGCACCATACAATGTCATAATCCAAATCAAAATTATTCAAACAATACAGCCAACGCCTATTTGGGCCAAGGCGGCCTAATGAGCAACTATAATAGTTTATGCTCACCAACCGAAAAAGATAAAGAAACAGAAAATAGTCTTATGATGAGTGCCCGTCAAAAAGAAGCCACTCTAGACCTGCTGAGCTGCCCTTATGCCATAGATAGGGATGCCTCTTTAAATAATCATTTTATTTCATTAGCCATCAATAAAAGTTTAAAAATTAATCACTCAAAAATAGAGGGGACTCCCTTTGAAACAAACAATTTCTATGACTTCGAACACATGCTAAACGTTTGGCAAGATGTCTATTTAAAGCAAAAATGGACGGTGGAAACATTAAAAAATGAATTGAAGGCCACCATAACTAAAGATTTAAAAGTTGAAACAGAATTAATATTATCGGCTAAAGATGAAATTGAAAAAATTCAAAAAATTGGGAGCGCACGGCCAGGCTCTCATAAAAACAAGAAAAAAACAGAATTTACTTTTAATAATGAAATAGGACTTAAAGATATAGTTGATAGAAGCAATTTACTATTATCACAGGGGCGTTTTGACGAAGCACAAAACGTAGATCCCTTTAAAAGACATGGTCCCGCTTATAAAAAATATTTTGATTATTCCAGCCTAACCCCACATCAAATCGAATATCTAAGTCTCTGTATTCAAAGTTGTATAGATGAAAAATTAATAGAAATTTATAATAACGGCACTGTTTCCGAAAAAGACAATGGTGAACTTTTTTCTGGCTTAGATAAGTGTTCACGAAAATCAACAGGAGGAGTCGATAGACTTTACCCTAACGCTCAGGCCATTGCACTTGAGATTTTCAGCAAAGAATACAACTACAGAAACGCATCTCTATCTAAAATGAAAGCATTACATCAAGATAATTGGATGAGTTTTGCAACAAAATTTGAAATTGGCTTGTCGAGGTTAAACCAAAGTACAAATTCTAAACAAGAAAATTCAAATGGTTTATTCGATGAAGAAACATTACTTAAAGCTTACTCAACTGATGTCTTGAAAAAATTTAATATAAGCTTTTCTGATTATCCTTACAGAAAACCTCAGTTTAATAAAATGACAATAAAGGACATGGAGAATCTTCTAACAGACCCACCCGAGGGCGCAAACCTCCAAAAACCTAGTGACTCACTCAAAGCACGCATAGCAATCTCCGCGCTTTTGGGAGACTTAAATTATCAACCGAACAATGAGAATAAATATTTAAAGGAAATGCGACGTTTTGTAAAAGACATACATTTTTTTCAATCAGAAATTTACGAAGAGAAAAACAAAAAACTTCTTGAGTTATTTACCAAAAGAGGTTCCACTTGGCTCCCCCCACCTCTCTATATCGGAAACTCAATTTTTATTGTTAGCTCAATGAAGTTTGATCCTATTACTAAAAAGACTCAAATGAATTATCGAGCAACTAGTGACGAAGAATATAACAAAAATTTGCTGAGCGACATTAAGCAACTCAGCGAAAAACTTACTGGCAAGGAGGGATCAACCAACAAAGGCTTACTGAGCGAGCTTGAAAAATTATCTCAAGACCGTCAACATTGGACAGGAGCCTTTAAAAAAATTGCCGCCTCTTTTGAAGGAACAAGAAAAGCCTATAATATTCCTGCTTATTTAAGTCCTTTTATAACCTGGGGCATTGCACCTCTAGCACTAACTCAAAAAGGCGAGGAAGGTATCAATAACGAGCTTAATCATATTTCAGAAACAGTTGAATTTAAGAAAAAACTCTTAGAAATTGAGACTCTCCTCAATAATTTTGATGATACCTTAAAATACAAATACGGTTTGGGTAGAACTTTTATGACAAATAAAAGCAAGGCTTCAAACAAAGATCCCATTCTAGAACACCATGAAGCGCTCTATGGTCAAGAAAGCAAAAGCTTTAAAGAAGGTACACTCTCTGACTTCTACAGTGTATCAAAATCCATCATTGACCCATTAAAAGGTTACAAAATACCCGAAACAGAAAATTCTAATAAATCCCAAAAAAATGAGAAAAAATATGAAAGCGGTCAGATTGCAAACATCAGAAATTACATAAATGAATTAGACAGCTCTACTTATGACGGCGAGCTTCAGCAATTAAATACTTTTTTTGCTAATCCAATTTACGATTCAGAAACGGGCTCTTTTGAACTTAATTTTGAAGAAGGCCTTGTGTATCAAGCCCTTCTAGCACGACCACTAACAGTGGGTTTTATGGGGGCAGCAAGCGGAGGAATGAGATTTGGAGGTAGTTTGTTATTAAACTCAAGTAAAGGAGCCAACTTAGCCTCTAAAATCGGTTTTGGATCGCGAGTGAGTGGGTTTGCAACAAACACAAATCGCTTAAGAACTGCCCTAGGTCAGGCCAAGTTTGGCTGGGATACTGGTACCGAAGTTGGTAAATTTATGTGGAAACTTCCAGCATCTTTTGGTGGAGGAGTGAGCGCCTATAGTAATTTTACAGATAAAGATAAATCGTTTGGAACGGCTCTTTTAGATACATTTGCATCTGAAATTTATATAAATTCAACTGAGGCTACAATTAGAAACGTGGGTACCGGCTTAACAATAGGTGCTGGATCGCAAATTATTAAATCACTATTAATGACCGCAAAAGCAGGTACTAGTTTTAATGCATTTATGAACACTAGAGTGCCCGCTTCAGTTGAAAACGTTTTAAGTAAAATACCTATCTATAAAGGTGCTCTCAATGTTGACGAAGCCACTGGAGCCATTGGAAGACATATTTACAATGCTGATCTAACAGCGAATGCCTCCATAACAGCTGCTACAACTTTTCTAGGAATTGACAAAAAAATAATTTCTTTTCTTAGTACAAGTATTTCTGGCAATGACAAAGTTAAGAACTTAGAAAAAACTATAGCAGATCTCAATCATGAGCTTTTAAAAAACAACTCACCCCAGATTAGAGAAAAACTTGTGGCCGCACAACTAGAACTTGAAAAAGCCTACGATGAAAAGAGAGGCATATTAGAAAAATTGTTTTTCTCGAAATCAATAAGCATAAGAGATGCGCAAATTTCTGAACTTGAACACCAAGTCAAAGATTATGAAGAAATATTAAAAAATGGAAATAATAATCCTCTAGCTCTCCACGAATCGACAAAAAGAAGATCAGAGTTGGTCAAACTTAAAAAAGCAAGGGAAGAAGCTTTAAAAGATACACCTAAGAGTTTTGCTTTTTGGATTAACGAACTTGGTCCAGATTTACTTTTCCTACCTATGCCAACGCAATTTTATCAAGATATGAATAAATTTTCTCAATCTAGCTACGAAAGAGGCGTTAGATCCTCTGTTTTCGGAAACGCCACTTCCGTATACAAGAAAGAAGGTAAAGTTATACTCGAATTTTCTGAAGCCGATTTCCTCAATATGTCTAAAGAACAAAAGCATCTAGCGGCTAAACATAAGGTTGAAGAATATTTAAACACCCCACTTAGTTTGGTTTCTGACAAATTTTTTGGTTTTAAAAAAAATCCATACAAAAACAATGACCCCAATTATGTCAGCTTAGCTCTAGACACTAATAAAGCAAGTTTAGAAGTATTGAATAAAATCAAATCAAGCTTTGGCCCACAAGTACAAATAAGGAAAGGGCCAAATGAAGAATATATTTTTGACGTCCCAAAATCACTTTTAGAGAAATTTGGAGACACCGTTAAAACAAATTATAGAAAAATTAGCAGCTATACATACTCCCCACCCATCCGAGAAACGGGACGCAGTATTAATGGTAATAGGATTTTCGAAATCACAGATGAAACAGCCTTTAGCAAGGATCTAATTGAAAAGTGGTTTTTAAAACTAAATTCTACGCCAAGTCGTTTAAGTAGACAGTTCTTTTTTCCATCATCTGCATTTTATTTACATCCAAAAGATCTAAAGGGGATTTAAGCTCTACCGCTAAACTCTTAACACTTCCTTAACAATCATTTCACGAAGTCTTCACGGACAAGCTCTATTTAAAAGCCGATAATATAGATTGATATGCTTAAGGGGATGGGTCGAATTCATTTTGTATCCAATGAATTTATCTGGCCTATTTTTCTGTTTAACAAAGTATTTATTTGTTTCTCTTTTTTCTTTTATTTGACTTCTGCACCTTTAAAAGCAGACTCCTTTGAAGACTCTTACTTAGAAAAACTAAAAAAAGGCAGAGAAGAACTTGGTTCAAATTTTATTAGTAAAGACACTCGCCAAACAGACCCAAATTTTTCGAAAAAAGAAAAAAAATATTTAAGCCTTTATCCCTTCAAAGCTTACGAACCAGCGACTCTTCAAGCTTTCGAAGGTGTAGACGACCCCCTGATTGACTTTTATCGAGCCGCATTTAAAAAAGTAGAAGACTCCAACAAAGCAGCCAATAAGGACGCTCCTCCGCTTGCGGTTTTTATTGATCCTCAATTGATAGCTGATTTTGCAGAAATGGGAAGCATTCCCAAAGATACCCCTATTAAAAGTTTAGATGACATTTTCAATCCTCTTATTAAAAAATATTTAGGACCGACAGCACCTCAGGGCTTAGAAAATTTAAACCCACAACAAATGGCTAACTTTAGAACTCGAGTTGTTGATGAATTAGCCTCAAGAATTAGAGCCAAAGATAACTTGCAAAATGCAATTGGAGCTATAGTTTCTCCAGCATCATTTAAAGGATTAACGGAGCAAAAAAGCGACCAGACTCAAAATTCACCGGTCCTTCAAGCGTTAATTGATGCCGCTAAAGAAGTTGATAATGAAGCCTGCAAAGATGACTATTTGAAAAGCTATCATAGCAGAAGATTGTTTAATAGCTCCGCCGGCAAATTCAGAGTCCAAGCTCAAAGCACAATTCAATGTCACTCTTCACAAAACCATACTGCCAATGCCTATATGGGAATGGGTGGAATAAACGCTCCTCGATATGATTTTTGCCAACCCACCGACAAAGATAAATCCATAGAAGATGGTGCCATGCTCAGCGCACGGCAAAAGGAAGCGACACTAGACCTTCTTCAATGTCCATATGTTATAGATAGAAACGCGGGACTCAATAAATTTTTTGGTGCCAGTACTATTAATAAAACTCTTGGCATTAAACACTCTAATATTGATGGGACTAAAATTAACACAAATGGCTTCTTTGATATCAATCAAATGCTTTCTGTTTGGAATGATGTTTATAAAAGTGAAAACTGGACCCCAGAAAAACTTAAGGCAGCTCTTAAAGAAAACATAAAGAAAGATTTAGAAGTTAAACACGAACTAGTTGAAACTGCCAAAGCTGCCACAAGGAAAATAAACGATCCTATTGAAGCCCTAGCGCAAGCACATAGTGATCAAAGTAGAAAAAAATTTGAAGCCCTCGCTGACTCAGATGACACATTTGAAAATTTAACAAAAAAGACAATTGATCATCTTAAAAATGGTGAATACGACCAAGCTGCAAAAACAGACCCATTTAAAAACCATGGCGGTGCTTATCAAAAAAGTGAAATATATTCTCAACTGACTCCTCCACAAATGGAATATTTACAATTATGTATTCAAGAGGAGATCGACAAAAGTCTTAGAGCCGTAGCACAAAAGGGAAACGCCACAGACGAAGACTTTGGACTACAAGCAAAAATCATTGAAGATTGTTCGTCAAAAACAGTCAATGGAATAGATAGAATGCTTCCAACCGCAAAAACACACGCTCTTGAAATACTAAATCAAGAAATGAATATGAGAAAAGCTGCACTTACTAAACTTAAAGCCTTTGATGGAGATAAATGGCAAGAAAAAGCAACTGACTTTGAAAAGGGACTAAATTTAATTGAAAATCACGCCAGGGACATTGCATCTAAAGAAGGTAAAAAACCCGATGACGGTACCGTTTCTCAAGAAGATTTACTTAAAGCCTACAAGCCAGATATTTTAAAAAAATTCGGAATTGAGTTTTCTGCCTATCCGTACAGAAAACCAGATTTTTCCCACATGAAACTTAAAGAAATTGAACGTCTATTAAAGGACCCTCCGGGAGGAGCTGATCTAAAAAATCCAGACGAAGCTCTTCAAGGAAGAATTGCCCTTTCTGCGTTACTGGGTGATATGAACTATGACCCTAAAAATGAAAATTTATACATAAAAGACATGCGACGTTTTATTAAAGACATAAATTTTTTTCAAAATGATATATATAAACCAGAAAACGCCGAATTGTTAAAAATGTTTAAGGCTGGCAACACGTGGATGCCTCCTCCATTGCTTGTTGGGGACACTGTTTTTAACATCACCCACATGAAACTAAATCCTGACACAAAAAAAACAGAAATGTCTTACTCTGCCATGTCTCAGTCTAAATTCAATTCCAAATTAGAAAACGCCGCTAGAGAATTGAGTGAAAAACTTTCCGGAAAAAATGGTGATGGTGGTCTTCTGGCTGAGCTTCAAAAATTAGCTGGCGACAAACAACACTGGACAGGAGCCTTTAAAAAATTAGGAGCTCAATGGGAAGGCACTAGAAAGGCCTACGGGATTCCTACTCTTTTAGCTCCATTTATGACATTACCAATAATCGCTCTCGGATACACGGATAAAGCCGATGCTTCAGTTAGAAAAACCATGGATGAAATTCCTGAAACTGCCGCCTTTAAAAACAAAATGACAGAAATTGAAAATTTAATGCGTAGTTTTGAAAATGATTTAAAAATGGAATTCGGCTTTGATCGCCATTACATGATCGATACAGGCAAGCCAGCGGTTATTGACCCCAAAACCAATGCTGTTACTAAAGCTGCGGTAATTAAACCCTTCATAGCCCACCACGAAGAACTTTATGGAAAAAACACGCCTGGATATAAGAATAGTGCTCTCGCACAGTTTCACGAAGCCTCTGCACAAATCATGAATCCAATGAGAGGTTATCGCGATTCCGAAGGTCATTACCAAGAAGGAATGCTCTCAAAAATTAAAAAATATGTTGGTGATATCGACACTAGCGCAAGCCAAGGCGAAGTCGATCAAATGTCGAGATTCTTTGGAAATCCATTTTATGAATGGGAAAAGGGTGAATGGGAATTCAATTTAAATGAAGGAATTGCTTATCAGGTGGTAGCCTCTCCTACAGTTACATCAGGAGTTGTAGGTGCTGGTAGTGCAGCCTTTAGACTCGGAGGTTCGGCACTAATGACCACAGCTCGTGGCGCTCAAGCGATGAGATATTTAGGTTATGGAGCTAATTTCGCAAAACAAGCTCAACAAGGAAACAGAATAAGAACAATCCTTGGCGAAATGAAATACGGCTGGGACGCTGGTGGACAAATGGGTAAAATGATTTGGGGACTTCAAAATGGAATGGTCTTAGGACTTCCTGCTGTAGGCCAAGGTGCTGCTTGGGTTAAAAATAAAGCAGAATATTCCATTTGGGGAGATGAAAAAGATAAAAAAGAACTCGAAGAATCGTTCAAGGGTCTCACAGATATGGACTCCAAACTTTATACTTTTATAAATATGAACACCACTGAAAAGGCTATAGAAACTGGCGTCACGGGCCTCGCGTTCGGTGCTGGTTCACAAGTTATAAAATCTATGTATCTTAATGGATTAAGAGGAACTCGAGCAGGCCTTCTACTAAACAGCAATATCCCGACAAGTGTAGAAAACGCTCTTTTAAAAACTCCTGTTTACAATAAACTTTTAAAAGGGGCTATGAATGTTGATGAAGTAACAGGTTTAGTACGTCGCCATATTCAATATGGTGATTTAGCTGCAAACTTAACCGTTTCTGGAATTACCTCAGGTGCCGGTTTAGATAAAAAGGCTTTATTCTACCTCAAAAAAGCCCTTGGAAAAAAAGATGATTCTGAAGAATTAATAAAGGCTATCGCAGAGCTCGAAGTAAAAGTTAAAGCCACCAATTCCCCGCAAGACAAGGCAACATTAGCTTCTTACAAAATGCAATTAGATGAAATTAACGAAGAACGAAGAGGACTTATTGAACGCGTAATGAATTTTGATGATTCATTAAAAGTTAAAGATGATTACATTGCGGCACTTAACGATCAAATCAAAGAATATGAAGAAGTTTTAAAACAAGGAATAAATCCCCTTGCTCAATTAGAGTTATCGAAAAAAAGAACTGAGCTCACTCAAGCACAACAATCACGTAAAGACGCTGTTGCTGGAGGCCCAAGCAGCTTGGGTTTTTGGACTACTGAACTTGGTTTTGATTTAGCTTTTGCTCCAATGCCGACTGAGTTTTTACAGGATATGACTAAGTTTTCGAAGAAAAGTTATGAATCAGGCGTTCGAAATTCTGTATTTGGTAATGCCACTGCGGTTAAAAAGGCTAATGGAAAAATTCATGTGGAGTTTTCAGATCTTGACTATAGAAGAATGGAAGTTGAGCAGCGACACCTATTCTGGAAACACAAGTGTGAAGGCTTATTAGAAACACCTCTTGAAGTTGTTGATGACAGTTTGTTTGGTCTTCGTAAAAACCCAAACAAAATTAGAACTCCAGGAACTGTAACTTTAAAATTAAAAGACGAGGCCAAAAAAGTCGAAGTCATTGCTAAACTTCAAAAAAGATTTGGTAACAGTGTACAAACATTTCAAAACGCAAATGGCGAAATTCTCTTTAGCGTCCCAGAAGCTCAACTACAAAGGTTTGGAAGCACTGCAGGCGCCGTAAACCGACAATTAAATTCATACACGTACACCCCACCGCTTAAAGAGGTTGGGCGTTCTGCAAACGGAAACCGAATTTTTGAAATCACAAATGAAGCTGAGTTCACTCAAGATATGATCACAAAGTGGGCCCTAAGATTAAAAGCTGACATGAGCAAAACCTCTAGACAATTCTTTTTCCCCTCATCGGGGGCTTACCTCGCACCTAAAGGGAGAACTGGTATATGAGAATTTATATACTCCTCTTAACGCTAATATTAACCATAAACTCACCCTCGTCATTAGCTGCAAATCCTTGGGATTTTTGTGTGGCTCTGGTTTCAAAGGTTGGAATATTAAACAATAAAAAAATATTAAGCCAAGCAGTCTCAAGACTTATCCCAGACAAACAAAAGCCAAACAATTCGGAGTTCATTAAAACATTAAATAGCGACCCAAAAGACTTACCCACTCAACAGTTACAAGAGAATCTTGCTCGATTAAAAAAACTTAAGAACGAAAACAACCTAAGTGCTTCTGAAAAAGCAGTGTTTGGGGGATTAATTTCAAAAATGGAAATTGAATCCGCCGCTAGAACAAAACTTTCATCTGAAACTATTAATAAACTTAACCTTGATAGGCCGCTAAGCATTGACCGCACAGCAAACGGTAAAAACGCAATGATCGAGGATTTAAATACTCTTATTGAGGCCCGAAAAAATCCTTTGCTCACAAAACAAGATAAAGAAAAAATTAGCTCTCGTATACAAAAACTTTTAGATTCCCCCCACGAAGACAACCCAAAATTAGCGGCTGAAAACAATTATTACTTTGATGAGTTCTTAAGCAAACAAAAAAGCAATCTTGAACCTGCTGAGCTTGGAAAAGCACTGAACAGAAAAACTACCCATGCTGATAATATGGAAAGACATAGTTTTGAATTAGCTGAAAAGACTGCTTTCCCCAACGGATTAGGAGAAGACGGCAGAGGTAAAAGCATAGTCAATGCAATTATGAGCAGAATGGGCGAAGGTTTTGATCAAACAACTAAAATACCCTTAGACTCTAAAGAAGATTTAACTGCTGCTGCAACTTATGTTAACAAACTAATTGAAGCTCAAAGAAAAAATCCGACTGCTGGAGTAAACCCTAAACACCTAAACCAAATGTTAGCCAACCTTGAATCCCTTGCTCAAGCGCAAGGTACAAGCTTAGATTCTCTTTTAAAAGCTCCTCAACACAGAAAATCAATATCCGACAAATTTCCTAATCAGCAAAAAAACATTAGCAAAATTTTTAGTCAAATAGACTCAGGTGAAAAAATACCAACATCTTTTAAAGAGCATGAGGAACTTCTAAAAACAATTGAAGACCTTTATGCATCAAAGAAATTAAGTCCCGATGAAATGAGCCAACTAGATCCTTATTACAAGAAATTAAAAAGCTCTATTGAAAAAAGAAACGCAGCCTCTGCTGCCAAAACTGACTCCTTTTTAATTAGAAAATTTAGCAATGAAATTGCTGACGATAAATATGATGGCACTACTCTTTATGAGCACTTAAATTCTATTTTTAAACATAAAAACTCAAACGACATCTCTAACAAAGACATTGCTAGACTAGATGCCCATATAGATAGTTTGTTAGAAAATACTCCAATTAAATTTAGTTCACTCAATGAGGCCAATGACTCCTTACAGGCTCTTAGGAAATTTAAATCAGACAATAAAAATTCTCTATCCCAAAAACAACTAGCTCTTTTAGAAGAAAGACGAAAATATATTTTTGAAGCTGCGTCTAAAGGTAACAATAAGGCTGCGATGGAAGGTGGCGCGAAAGGAAACGAAGAAGTTGCAAGTTTAGATCCATTTCCACCTCCCAAAAAACCCGCCGCACCCGAAGCTCAGACAGAAGTCCCCGCAAGCTCCACTGCATTCTCTGTTGTTCAAAAATCTTTAGGTCCAACAAATACCCCTGCAACAAACGCTCCAGCACACTTAGCCTCATCTACAAGCGGCTCCCTGGTCCCGGCTTCCAGCGTAGTAGGTCCTTCAATTGAAGCGCATAAAGCTCCTACTGCAGTAGCCAATACAGGAAAAACAGAAAAACCATCTAGTCGACCCATTACGTCCGAAGAATTTCAAAGAATGGCCAACGGAGGCCCAAATGATCCATTAACACGTGCTGCGGCACAAAGTGCAGTAGAAGCACTAAGAGCGAGAGGAGCTCAACAAACCCCTCCCGCTGCGACCCCCGCACCTAAAAGTAAAGTAAAAGAAGCCGCAAAAAAACTTGCTATAGCGACAGTGGGTACAGGTGTAGCCCTACAACTTATGGCACCTTCTGGCTCAGAAAATTCTCCAGCACCCACTCCAGAATCTGATGATGATGCCGCCAAAAGACACCAAGAAGGATCAATTCCAATTACAGATGTTATTGGAGATGTACCTTTAACTACGAATTTAGCGGGAACATCACCTGCATCTACCACCTCAAGCCCAGACTCTCCGAATCCAACTCCAACTGTTATAAACGTGCCCGCACCAGCAAATACTGAAGGAGGACTTCCGCAGGCCCCAGGAGCACCTCAGCCCGACCAACCAAGCGGCACACCACATCCCGAAGCACCCGCCGTAGTTCCCGAAGAACCCGCTGCCCCCACGCCACCGTCTCCGACCGATACACCCGCTCCTACTCCAGCACCTGGCGGACAGCCTTCACCAAGTCCTTCACCTTCCGGCGCACCAAGCAGCGCACCACATGGAAACGATGGAACTTATCTTCCTCCACCTCCATATTCTCCGCCCAGCTCGGCACCATCAAATTATTCAGGACCGCCCGCCAAGAAGGAATCTGCTGTTAGTAAATTTTTTAGCGCGATTGGGAATTTCTTCTCTTCAATATTTAAAGCGATACTTTCAATATTTGGAGCGAAATAAATTAACAGAATCTTAACAATGTATATTTTTTGACTCTGAACTTTGCTACTTCAAGTTCCCATAGAGACTGCCGATAAGTATTGCGTATGGGAATAGTCGGATTACCACTTTTGTTTGTTTGCGTCTTTGGGGGTTTCATTCTTTCCGGTGGAGGAAACGCCTTTGGCGTATTCGCTCACCCAGGAGAATACGTAGTTATTATCGGGGCCGCCATCGCTGCACTCATCACTTCAAATCCTCCATCAAAAATATCTGCAATTTTTAAATACGGTTTAAAAACCATCACCATTAAAGACGTGAGCAAAGCACAATACCTCGAAGGTCTAAAATTGATGTTCGAACTCTTTAGCGCACAAAAAAAAGAAGGTGTGCAAGCAATCGAAACACACATTGAAGATCCTGCTAACTCAAAAATATTTTCTAATTATCCTGGAGTTATGCACAATCATCACGTTGTTGATTTTATATGCGACTCTATGAGAACTTTTATTTCAGGTGGTCCATCGCCCTATGATATGGACGACTTATTAATCGCCGACCTTGAAATTATGCATGCCGATGAACACAAAATTCCAGCAGCCATTCAAAACACTGCCGACGCTTTTCCTGCCATCGGAATCGTGGCCGCGGTACTCGGGGTTATTATCACGATGATGAGTATTTCTGCGGGTCCGGAAGTGGTGGGTGAAAAAGTTGCCGCCGCTCTAGTGGGTACCTTCTTGGGGATTTTCGTGGGTTACGGAATCGTGGGCCCAATCGCAACTCGCCTCAATCATTATTTCGAATCCGAAGGATCATTCTTTAATATGTTTAAAGCTGGAATTCTTGCGAATTGTCGCGGACTTCCTCCACAAGTTTCAGTTGAATTTGCGCGTAGAGCTGTTCCGCCAGGAGAGCGCCCTACATTCAAAGAATTAGAAGAAGATTTAAAGAACGCTCAAGCAAACGCGAAAAAGGCGGCATAACTTGAATGGAGAACGAAGGCCAAACGATCATCATCAAGCGGATTAAAAAAGGTGGGCACGGGCACCATGGTGGTGCTTGGAAAGTTGCTTACGCCGATTTCGTAACCGCGATGATGGCCTTTTTTCTTGTAATGTGGATTATCGGAATGAGCGACTCCGATAAGCAACGTATTGAAAAATATTTCAACGATCCTCTCAAATACAGAATGGGTGTTGAAAAACTTTTTACAGGATTATTCGAAGGTCAATCTGGCCAACAAATCACTAGTGCTACGAAAAAAGGTGGCGTGAACGACAGCCAAAAGGCTGGAGGCATGAGCAACATTCACGTAATGGCTCATGAAATTCAAAAGTGGATGAAACCTTTTGAAAGTGATGTTTTAGAACTCAAAGTACATCCCGACAGAATTCAATTTGCAGTGACTGCAACTTCAATTTTTTCACCTGGATCTGTACTCTTGAAAAAAAGTTCAGAACCTTTATTAAAAAGAATTGCCGAAGTTCTCAAACCGCTCAACGCTTCTCTTCAAATCGAAGCACACACCGACGATCTCCCAGTTGACAGCCCCACTTATCCTACAAATTGGGAACTATCCGCTGTTAGAGCTGCTACAGTGGTTAGATATTTTGTTGAAGCTCATTACTTTGATCCAAGTAAACTTTCCGCCATGGCCGCAGGCGACACACGCCCCATTGGTGACAATCGAACTCCCGCTGGCCGTGAAAAAAACCGACGCATCGATATTTATATCATTCCCGGAGACAACGGAGCCAAAGGCATCCGCAGCGCCAACTCCGAGTAAAAGGCGTCTAGCGACTTCTACGCATCGACCCCCACCTTTTGACATGAAAATATGTGTCAAAAGGTGGGGGTCGATGCGTAGAAGTCGCTAGACGCCTTATAGACGCCTTATAGCATTTGCTTGACGAAGAGATGCGCTACATCCTAATTTTGTTGTATGGTGATTTTACTTGGAGCGGCCCTTTTTGTTTCAGCAATCTTTATTGGTTATTTTGTTTCATCTAAAAAATACTCTGGACTTAAATGCATTTCGCAAAGCGATTATGAGAATTTACTCATTGAAAAATCCCAAGCTCAAGCTCGCGTTTCCGAGCTCGAAGCCCGTCTCGTAGAAGAAAAGAAAACTTATTCTGAACTTCAAAGCAAACAAGGTCTTTTTATCGAACAAATCACTCAAAAAGTTCTTTTACAAAACTCGGAATCATTAAGAGAAAAAAACGAAAAAAGCCTCGGCCAAATTTTAAATCCCTTGCGAGAAAAACTTTCCGAATTTGAAAAAAAGGTTGTCGACTCTTACTCTATTGAAGCTCGTGAAAGATTTGCCCTTAAAAAGGAAATCGACAGAATTGTCGAAATTAATCAAAAAATAAGTGTCGAGGCCAACAACCTGACCAACGCCCTAAAGGGTGACGTTAAAACGCAAGGTAACTGGGGAGAAATTCTTTTAGAAAAAATACTAGAAAGCGCGGGGCTTCGCGAAGGAGAGGAATTCACTGTTCAAGGCCGCGACATGAATCTACAAAGCGATGATGGTCGTGTTTTTCGCCCAGATGTTATTGTTCAACTACCCGACAACAAACACTTAATCGTAGACAGCAAGGTCTCTCTTCTTTCGTTTGAGCGTTTTGCCAATGCTAGTGAAAAAGATAAACCCGAACACCTCAAAGCTTTCTTGTCTTCGGTACAAAGCCATGTTCGCGACTTAAGCGACAAACACTATCAAGCTCTGCCTCAATTAAATTCTCCAGATTTTGTTTTTTTGTTTATGCCTATTGAAGCCGCCTTTTATCTTTATACCCAAGAAGACAAAGAAGGTTTTAGCCGTGCCTGGGAACGAAAAATTATGATCGTAGGCCCCTCAACTTTATGGCCCTGCTTAAGAACTGTAGCCTCGCTCTGGAAAACCGAACGACAAACTCGTCACGCCTTAGAAATTGCACAACATGCAGGTTCTCTTTACGATAAATTCGTTGGTTTTATTGAAGACTTTTCTAAAATCGGTAAATCTATTAACGACGTTCAAAATAATTTCGACGAAGCCTTTTTAAAATTACGCTCTGGCAAAGGAAATCTTATTAGACAAACTGAGCGCCTCAGAGAACTCGGTGCAAAAACCAAAAAGAAACTCGAACGCGACGCTCTCGAAATTGAAGAAAGCATTACGGAAGAAGAAAGCGTTTAATCTAAGGTTAAACATTCAACTAATCGTAGACCTCGCGACGATGCCCAATTTTTATAATGACTACCTTAACAAGTTCTTTTTCTATTGTATAAATAACTCGATAGTCTTGAACTCTAATACGATATAATGAATCCGCCCCTTTTAATTTTTTAATCTGAAGAAGTTCACTAAAAGGATTTAAAGACAAAATATTTACGGCCTCTATTATCTTTTGCTGAACTTTATAAGGGAGCCCCCTCAATTCTTTTACAGCACTTTTTTTAACAACTACCAAATAGGCAGGTGTTTTCATTTAAGTAGTTTTTTTTTCACATTAGTCAAAGTAATTTCTTCTTCATTTTGTCGATTGCGATATGCAGACAAATCAATCTCATCTTCGAGCCTCTCTCGAATAGCATTTTCAACAACCATTTGGATTTTAAGTCCTCTTTGCTTACAAAAACCAGTGAGTGCTTTTTTTAATTCAGAATCTATATTTGTTGATAAAGTCGAAAGTTTAGCCATTAAGCTATTATCCAAGGAAAAACTTGGAAAAACAAGAAAAAACAAACGTCAAAAGTATAGGTGCGGTTTATTGAAAGTAGATATTTTCACGTGATAATTTTCC